>NZ_JBXAHJ010000004.1:0-436292 GCF_058794995.1 Pseudomonas sp. GW823-FHT06E10
ACACCGAATATCACCTCGTCCCGAACCTGGAGTTCAAGGACCAGCCGCCTTATTGCCAGTTGCCGAAAACCGTGACCGAGACCTGGCACCGGGTCGCCGCCACGACGCCGCGCCACGTGGAAACCGTGTCCACCACCTATGACAATTTCGGCAACCTGCTGACCCAGGTCAACGCCAACGGCGTCACCGAAACCAGCGAGTGGTACAAGGCCGAAGGCGAGGAAGGCTGCCCGGCGGACCCCCAAGGGTTCGTGCGTAACCTCAAGCGCAACACCGTGACCCCGGCGAAGTCCGACTACGGCAACGCGCCGACCCTGCAGACCCGTTACACCTACAGCGAGCTGCCGAGCCTGATCGACAGGGAAAAGTGGCTGGCGATCGAAAATGAAACGCTGTTGCAGATCCGGACCGGTAACGAACTGGAGCTGACAACAACGACGTATGCCTACTTCAATAATCCAGGCAACCCATTCGAGCATGGCCGCAAACGGCTGGACGAGGTGGAGCACAACGGCAACGTCACTGCGACCCATTACAGCTATCGCACGGCCCGGTATGCCCGGACCGACGAACCGGTATTGCATACCGACACCGAAATCGTCGGGTTTGATGACAGCGCCACGAAACCGGTGCGCAAGCGATTCACGCTGATGCATTCCATCTACAACGGCGAGCCGTTGCTCAATCGTGACGATAACGATGTCGAAATCGCCTACAAATACGACTTGCTGAGTCGGGTGACCAAGGAGACCGTGGCCCCCAATACCGCTTACGAAGCCAGCCGTTCCTACACCTACACATTGAGCAACGCTGCCGGGCAGCAGGCTCTGCAAACCGCTTGCGACGTAAAGGGAGTCACCACCACCACGTGGCTGGACGGCTTCAACCGGCCGATCAAGGAGGCCCGGCAGGACGCCGACGCGCCCGGATTCAACCCGAACGACGAACCGCGCCTGACCTACGAAGCCACATACAACAACCGTGAACAGTTGATCAGCGAGACAGTCATCGACTGGGAAGGGTCGAAGAACGTCCCGTTGACCAGTCTTTTGCGCTACGACGACTGGGGAGAGCAACGCTGTGTGGTACGGGCCGATGGTGTCGAGGAACATGAGGTGACCGACCCCATCCATCAAACCACTACCAGGTGGCTGGAAGTCGCGGGCAAGGCTGCCACCGGCAAAACCGTCACCGCCAATAATCTCTTCGACAAGCCGGACAGCATCAAGCGTTATGCCAAGGGCGTCGACCCAACCGCACCCGGCGCCGTGGCCTACAGCGAACACCTTTATGGCTATGACGGTATTGGTCGCACCGCTGAAGAGCATGACCCCATGGGGAACCGGACGGCCAACGACTACGATGCGTTCGATCGCTTGGTCAAGACCGTGTTGCCGGACTACTACGAGGTCGAGCGTGAGTATGCGCCCCATAGCACCGAAGACTTGCCGAGGCGCATCAGTGTCGCCGGTATCGAACTGGGTACCCAGGAGTTCGATGGCCTGGATCGCATGACGGCATCCACCACCGGCGGGCGGCGAAGCGAATACACCTTCGATCCAGGGCAAAGCCAGCCCAAAAGCGTACTGCGCCCCAGCGGCGTCACCACAGATTACGTTTATCGGCCGGAACTGGGCGAAGACCCGGAACAGCGCATCGCTGTGGAGAGCACCGCTGTCTTTACATACGATCAGCAAAATGCGCGCTTGAGGAAAACCCAGGAAGTCGATGAGAACGGCATTACCCATGTACTCGAGCGTGAGTATTTCAGTACCGGTGAGCTGAAAAGCGAGCGCCGTGGGGCGGCCAATGAAGAGCCGTACGTGATGCATTACCAATACAGTCGCCAGGCGCGTCTGCTGAACTACATCGATGTGCTTGGACAGCACCAGACGTACACCTACAATCCGCGCGCGCAGTTGGTCGAAACCCGCTTGGGCAACACGCATTCAACGTTTACCTATGATGATCTGGCGCGAGTCAAGTCGATCAGGACGGTCGACGGCGATCAGGCCCTGGAAATCACGATCGCCTACGACGATTTTGAACGCGAAGTACTGCGTACATTCGACTTTGGGCAGGGTGTCATCCAAACCTTGGCCCAGACCTACGACGAAGCTGACCACCTGACCCACCGCACGTTGCAGCAAGGCAGTCACCTGCTGCGCGATGAAACCTACGCCTACGATGAACGAGGGCGGCTGGTGGATTACCGTTGTGAGGGCAGTGAGTGTCCGGTGGACCCGTACGGCAAAACCATTATCGGCCAACTGTTCGGTTTCGATGAAAAAGACAATTTGACCTACCTGGAGACCACCTTCGATGGCGGTCGTCATTCGATTTACTTCGAATACAACAACGAAGACCCTTGTCAGTTGAGCGCGCTGGAAAATGAACTGAGTCCACCACGCCCCGGCGATCCCGATTATCCGCCCAGGATCGACTTCAACTATGACGCCAATGGCAACTTGTTGAATGACGAAGCCGGGCGACTATTGGGTTACGACAGCCTGAGCCGCTTGATCAGCGTCAGTGCGTTGTCCGGTGAGTCCCCCGGTGATTATCAATACGACGCGCTCGACATCCTCAGCGGCAGCGGTTCCGACAGCGGCAACGAACGGCGTTTTTACCAGAATGGTGATTTGGTCAATCTGGTAAAAGGCGCGGACAGCAGCACCTTCGTGCGAGCAGAAGGTGTCGTGCTCGCCGAGCACCAGGAAGGTGCCAGCCCAAAGTCCCTGCTGCTGGCCGCTGATGACAAGAACAGCGTGCTGCATGAACTCGGCCACGGTGAACGTCTGGACCTGGCTTATACGCCCTATGGTTATTCGGTCGGTGGGGAAGGGGCGCTGGGGTACAACGGTGAACAGCGTGAAGTGCGCGATGGCCGGTATTTGCTGGGGAAAGGGTATCGGGCATTCAACCCGACATTGATGCGGTTTCACAGTCCGGACAGTTGGAGCCCGTTCGGGGAAGGGGGGATGAATGGGTATGCGTATGTGTCGGGGAATCCGATTGGTTATACGGATCCGACGGGGCATTTTAAGTTAAAACTATTCACGCTTTTGATGTTTAGCGGTTTCGACGAGGCGGGCCAGGCCGCAGGCCAGGGAGCGGCAAGAGCGTCCGGCCCGGTCATACAGAGAGCGTCAAGAACTGCGGGCCAGGCAACAAATGCAGCGAGCTCGACAATGCAAGCTAGCGATGAATTAGTTTTGAGGGGCTATACGATAACTACCGGCAGTGGACCCAGCACGTTTGAGGCGACGACATCGATTGCTCAACAAACCGGTTCCAGGGGGGGGAGCAGTATCTCATCGGCACCGGTGCCCTCTATGCGGGGACCAAGTCGTGCCACTTCTGCCGTGAGTCATGCTCCTCAACAATCGCGACAAGCAGTGGCACCGACTAAACCTGGCCCAGCGATACCTACTCCGAAGCCGCCAAAGCCACTCTCCACCAAAGAATTCAATAAGCTGGGTTTGTTTGATAGGCAAAGATATTTGGATAGAGGTGGTATAGATCCCACAACAGGTATGCCTGCGCCAAAGACAAAGAGTAATTGGATGGATGTTAAAAAAGAGCGCGACAGATTCAGGGATCAACTTTAGTTATATTTATTTAAGACTCTCTATCTAGTGACTTGTAGGGGGGGACGTGGATGGGTTGATGACCTTCGCAGGGCTTCAACACATCAACCCACTCACCCGCGCAAACTCCACCAACCCACCGTCATGGTCAAGTCCCAACTTGTCCATGGCGGTGCGTTTCTGTCGGCTGATGGTTTTTTCGCTGCGGTTAAGCAGCGCCGCGATCTGCCGGCCGGACAAGCCCTGGACGAACAGCCGCACCACCTCCAGTTCACGCTCGGAAAGACTCACCGCTGCCGTACCGCTTTGAGACTCGACCAGGGTCTGGGCCTGCAGAGCGCTGGCGAAAGTCGGGCAGAGGTAGCTTCGCCCCCCGATCACCCGCTGTGCCGCCCGTTTCAATTCCTTCATCGGGCTGCGCTTGTCGAACAGACCTTTGACGCCCGCGTTCAACAATGCCTGCAACAGCGAAGGGTTGCGCATGGTAGTCATCACCACCAACGGGATGTGGGCAAAGTGGCGCTTGAGGTAGCCCATCAACGCCATGCCATCGGGAAAGCGCCCATAGGGCATCGAATAATCGCTGATCACCAGGTCACAGGGTGTGTGCTCCAGATGGTTGATCAGTTCATCGGCGTTGTGTGCCAGGGCGACCACCGAAAACATCGAGCCAGGTGGCGAGCACAGGGCAATTTTCGCGCCCCCCAATACCACGGGATGGTCATCGGCGAGAATGATGCGTTGCTGGGAGTCGGTTCGGTGCCCGTACGATACGGACGTATCGTCACAGGCACTTTGGCGGGCGGGCGTAGACGGCAAGAATTGAGGCTTGTATTCCGGGTTCATGAAATGTCTCAACAGGGTCGACGACACGCGGACCCTTGATGAGAGCAGCAAGTTCAAGGCATTCGGATCAAGCCTTGTTCCAGCGCCTTGACCAGGGCGACCCAGCGTGAGCTCACGTCGAATTTTCGGCGAATGTTGCAAAAGTGGTAGTTCACACCAGACTCGGTACAACTGATGATCTGCGCGATTTCCCAGGACGATTTGCCCGCTGCGATCCACATCAGGACTTCTTTTTCCCGGGGGGTGAGCTTGATTTTCTTCGGTTGAGCGACCTCCTGATCGAGCTGAGTGAGCGGGGTTATCGATGAGCGAACTGAGGGGGTAGCGGACTGATGCATTTTGGATCTCCCATTCATCATCATTGACGGCGTGGGCGCGGCAGAATCGTCCTACTTCATAAAGGCATGGTTCGCTCGGCCGTCCTACAAAGCCCGGTACAGGGCTGTAGGTGAGGTCTTTTTATAGCGCGAATCCTCCGACTTGGAACCTGTCAGAAATTACAGGTGAGGGACTTTAATCAGGCGTTATGGAAAAGGCTGTCAGCCGAAGACTCCAGTGGTTGTAGGAGGGATCTTCGAGTGATGACGTCCCGAGAAATGCGCGTTAATTTTTTGATTAGACGCGGTTTTGTGTATTGAGCGGAGTCGACTCACCACGCAGATTTTCACCGGATAGATGCCGATGCAAGGGGTGGTTTTCGATCGGCACCGATATGCCCGTTCGTCGCTGCAATTGCGCGAGCAGGGCGTCGATGTCCTGTTGTTGTCCATCGGCGATCCGGATTTCGACACTCTCCGGCCGTGGCAAGCATAGAAATCAACTGACCGCCACTATCAGTTCTGTCAGTGGTGGTGCACCCACAAACGGTATTTAAATGGAAACAGACAAACCGTTGCTGGAGGCTTCTGGATGAGCGGGCATGAATACGAACCACCCTTGACCGATAGCGCTTACGTAGTGCCGCCAATCTCCATTACCGCGTCCGCCCAGTCGTCGTCGACCATACGCGTGATCTGGGGGTACATGGCCGGTGGCGGGCATACCGGTTCGCGGGTGAAGTGGGGAGTGGTCGGCGGCTCCACCGTCGGCGAGTTCGATGTTCCTATCAATTCCTTGACCTATATCATCAGCGGGCTCAATCCGAACACGCAATACCTCATCCAGGTCTACGGGCTCAAGGGGAGCGAGGTATCGCCGGTCAGCAAGGACGCCCAGGCCAAAACCCATCCCACAGCCTCTGTTCCGGCAAGCCCGACCAACCTCAGTGCCACACCCGCCAAAAACACCATGGCCCTGACCTGGTCCGGCCCCGCCGATGCGTCGAGCTACAAGATCAGCTACGGACTTGCCCCCAGTGGCGCGGTGATCGGCTCCACGACATCGGTGGCGGCGGCTCACACGGTCAGTGGCCTGAGCGCCGGCACCAACTATTACTTCGATGTGTACTCGTCCAATAACGTCGGCGATTCGCCACCGACGCGGATCAATAAACAGACCTTGCCTGAGGCGGCGAACGTGGCGCCGCCGATTACCATCACCGCGTCCGCCCAGTCGACGTCGGCCATTCGCGTTACATGGGGATACCTGGCTGGCGGCGGGCATACCGGTTCGCGGGTGAGGTGGGCAGTGGTCGGCGGCGCCATGGTGGGCGAGTTCGATGTTCCCATCAGTGGTTTGAGCTATAACATCAGCGGGCTCAACCCGAACACGCAATACCTCATCCAGGTCTTCGGGCTCAAGGGGAGTGAGGTATCGCCAGTCAGCAAGGACGCCCAGGCCAGAACTCATCCCGCAGCCTCTGTGCCGGCAAGCCCGACCAACCTCAGTGCCACCCCCACCAAAAACACCATGGCCCTGACCTGGTCCGGCCCCGCCGATGCGTCAAGCTACAAGATCAGCTATGGACTTGCCCCCAGTGGCGCGGTGATCGGCTCCACGACATCGGTGGCGGCGGCTCACACGGTCAGTGGCCTGAGCGCCGGTACCAACTATTACTTCGATGTGCGCTCGTCCAATAACGTCGGCGATTCGCCACCGACGCGGATCACCCGGCAGACCTTGCAAGTGCCCGGGGCGCCCGCTGGTTTGCGGGCGACGGCGACAATCTCGACGCTGGAGGTTCAATGGTCCGCCGTCACCGGCGCCGTCGATTATGTCATCCGTTACGGTGTCGAACCCGGCGGGACAGTCTATCCACTGACCACGCGACTTCTGCGCGAGACGCTGGCTAACCTCAACAAAAATACCCTTTATTTCGTCGAAGTCAGCGCTCGCAATGCCAACGGCGAATCTCCCCCGTCGCGCATCACTCAACGAACGCTGGACGGCCCACCGTTGCCCCCCAAGCCAGGCCCGTTGGTTGTGCTGGACACCTTTGACACCGTGCGCGTCAGTTGGGCCACGATCAATCAGCCAGGGTACGAGGTAGCCTATGGTTTGCTCAGTCAACACCCGCAAGTCATTGCCCGATATGAAACCGAGCACCTGACCTGGCTGTTGAGATACCTGTCTCCCGATGTGACCTATTTCATCGAAGTGCGAGCCTTCAACGAGACAGGATATTCATCACCCTCATACGCAACCGTCACCATCGGCCCGGACCGGACACAACCCAGAAACCTGAGTAATCCGGGCAGGACGTTCAACGAAGCGAGGTTGACTTGGGACGCGCCCCAGGACGCCTCTTATCTGATCGACTATGAAGTCACCTGCCCGGGGCGGCCGGTCGTTCGCACCAGCACCCGTGAACACATCGCCACGGGGTTGATACCCGAACGGGAGTATCGGTTCACCGTTCAGCCCCGTCGGCCCGAAGGCCCCGTACCGGCTATGTCAGCCGTGATCAACGTGGTGACCCATGACCTGGTCCCGCCGATTCGCGTGACGGCCCTCAAGCTGACGCCTTCGACACCTGGTAACGCACTATTGAGCTGGAGCGCATCGCAGGACAATGTCGCGGTTACCGGCTACGAGGTGCGTCGCAACTCGGGTAGCTGGATTTCGGTGAGCGGTACCAGTTACCCGGTTTCAGGCGTGGGGAGCTCGGACGTTTTTGAGGTAAGGGCCAAAGATGCCGCTGGAAACCGTTCCCTGTCGGTAAGGAAGACGTTCACTGACGGCGCGGCGGCCGCTACGTCATCCTGACTTCGCGCGATCAGGCCCGACTTTCCAGGCAGCGGCATTCACCAGATTCACCGGCCGCTGCCCGCTCAGCGCCGCCAGCAGGTTGTCCACCGCACAGCGGGCCATGGCTTCCCGTGTCTCGTGGGTGGCCGAGCCCATGTGCGGAGTCGCCACCACATTGTCCAGTTGCAGCAACGGCGAGTCATGACTTAGCGGCTCGCGCTCGAACACATCCAGCCCGGCGGCGCGAATCTGTCGTTCGCTCAGTGCCCGGATCAGCGCCGTTTCATCCACGACTTTTCCTCGGGAAATATTGATGAAGATGGTTTCCGGGCGCATCAGCGCGAACTGCCGTGCCCCGATCAGCCCTTCGGTTGCGGCGGTCAACGGCAGCGTCAGGCAGACAAAATCCGCCTGCTGCAGCAGGTCGTTGAGGCTGCGGTACTGGGCATTGAAGCGTTTTTCGACCGCCGGTTTCGGCGAGTTACTGTGATAGATCACCGGCATGCCGAAGCCGAAATGCCCGCGCTGGGCCAGGGCCTCGCCGATGCGGCCCATGCCAATGATGCCCAGGGTCTTGCCGTGTACGTCACTGCCGAAATGTGCGGGGCCGATGTTGCGGGTCCACTGGCCGTCGCGAACCATGTTCGCCAATTCCACCACGCGCCGCGCAGTGGCCAGGATCAATGCGAAACCGGTGTCGGCGGTGGTTTCGGTGAGCACGTCCGGCGTGTTGCTGAGCAGGATGCGCCGCTCGGTAAGGTAATCGATGTCGTAGTTGTCGACGCCCACCGAAACGCTGGCGATGGCTTCAAGGTTGGGCGCCAGGTCCAGCAGTTCGGCATCGAGTTTCAGGCTGGCACCGAGCAGACCGTGGGCATGGGGCAGGGCGTCGCGCAGTTTGCCGAGACCTTCGGCATCGAGGCTGTCGATCAGCGTCACATCGGTGTGCTCATGCAGACGAGCCATGAGCAGCGGCGAGAGTTTCTTGTACAGGACGACCTGCTTTTTCATCTTCGTGATCTCAACTTCAATTCAGGAATGAGCCGTGAGGGGGCGCGCTACCGTGGGCCGCTCCCGGTCGCTGGCGCCGGGCTTGAGGAACACCGTGAGCACCACCGAAAGCATCAGCGCACCGCTCATCAACAGATAGGATGCACCGGGCGAACCGGTGGAGCTGTTCAGGTAACCGACCAGATAAGAGCCGCCAAACGAACCGAGCGCGCCCATGCTGTTGATCAGCGCCATGGCACCGCCCGCGACGTTGGCCGGAAGGATTTCCGGGATGATCGCGAAGAACGGACCGTACGGCGCATACATGCAGGCACCGGCAATCACCAGCAGGGCGTACGACCACCAGAAGTGTTCGGCGCCCAGCGCGTAGGAACCGTAGAAAGCAATCGAGGCAATCAGCAGCGGCGGCCAGACGAAGCGTTCGCGCTTTTGCAGTTTGTCCGAACCCCAGGACACCAGCAGCATGCCGATCACCGCCGCCAGATAAGGCAGCGCCGACAGCCAGCCGGCCTCGACCATGTCCATCTGCGCACCCGCCTTGAGGATCGACGGTAGCCACAATACGAAACCGTAGACACCGATGCTCCAGCAGAAAAACTGCAGCGCGAGGATGATCACTTTGGGTGAGCGAAATGCTTCGGCGTAGTTTTTCACTGCTTTGATGCCTTCCTGTTCGGCCGCCAGTGCGCTTTCCAAATCCTGTTTTTCCTGATCGTTGAGCCACTTGGCCTGGGACGGACGATCATCGGCCAGACGCCACCAGATGAAGGCCCAGAGCACTGCCGGCAAACCTTCGACAATGAACATCCAGCGCCAGCTGTAATGCTGCACCAGATACCCCGAGACCACCGACATCCACAGCATGGTCACCGGGTTGCCGAGGATCAGGAAGGTGTTGGCCCGCGAGCGTTCGGCACGGGTGAACCAGTGGCACAGGTAGATCAGCATCGCCGGCATCACCGCGGCTTCGACCACGCCGAGCATGAAGCGGATGACGATCAGCCAGTAGGCGTTGGAGACGATCCCGGTCAACGTCGCCAGGCTGCCCCAGAGGATCAGGCTGACGAAAATCAGTTTCTTCACGCTGTGTTTCTGGGCGTAGATCGCGCCGGGTACCTGGAAGAAAAAGTAACCGAGGAAGAACAGCGCGCCGAGCATCGACGACAGGCCTGGTGTGATCATCAGGTCGGCGGCCATCCCGGAGGCGGCGGCAAAACCGTAGTTGGCGCGATCGAGGTACGCCAGGCTATAGGTGATGAACACGATGGGCATGATGTACCACCAGCGGCGGGTGGCGAGCGTTGCGGTTTTCATGGGTGATGCTCCTGAGCTTGTTGTTTTTGTCGCAGCAGGTAACGGTTTGTTCTTCAGTGCCTGTATTGGCCTCGTCGCGAGCAAGCTCGCTCCCACAGGGGAATTACATTGGAATACGATCCAGTGTGGGAGCGAGCTTGCTCGCGATGGCGGCCTCAAATTCGCTGACCATTTCGGATCGAGTCGGCAACCCCTCCATATCCCCCCGACTCTGCACCGCACGGCTGCCAATCCAGTTGGCCCGCCGCACGGCGTCGGCAAAGCTGTGGTTTTCCAGGAGTGCGCTGATCATGCCGACGGCAAATCCATCGCCGGCACCCACGGTGTCGACCACCGTTTGCACCGGCACACCGGCGACGAAACCTTGATCAAGATGCGTGCGGAAATAAGCACCGTGGGGGCCGAGCTTGATTGCCACGGCTTCGGCGCCCTGGTCGAGGTAGAACGCGGCGATGTCGGCCGGGTCTTCGAAGCCGGTGAGCAGGCGACCTTCGCTCAGCCCTGGCAACACCCAATGAGCGAGGGCGGCGAGGCTGTTGATCTCGGTGATCATCAGTCGCTCGCTGGCCCACAGGCTCGGGCGCAGGTTGGGGTCGAACGACACGCTGCGCCCGGCATCGCGCATGCGGGTCATCAATTCGAAGGACATCTGCCGTGCCGTTTCCGATAACGCCGCAGGAATGCCGGTGGCGTGCAGATGCCGGGCCTTGAGCAAGTCGGGCACGATCGAATGCGACGACAAGTGACTGGCCGCCGAGCCACGGCGAAAGTACTCGACGACGGGATCGCTGCCATCGTCGGTGCGCGACTTGAGTTGGAAACCGGTGGGGTGCGCGGGGTCGATGTCGACGTGGCGGCAATCCAGGCCTTCCTTTTCCAGGCTGTCGATCACGAATCGGCCCAGGGAATCGGCGCCGACGCGGCTCAGCCATGCCACGTTGAAACCCAGGCGCGACAGGCCAATGGCGACGTTGCTGTCGGCGCCGGCAATGCGTTTGTGGAACGCGTTGACGCTGGCCAGGTCGCCGGTCTGCTCGGCAACGAACATCGCCATGGTTTCGCCGAACGAGAGGATATCGATCTCAGACATGAGCATTCTCCAGCGACAATTGGCCGAGGTGGGCGAGGGCGGCGACATGCTCGGTTGTCAGCTGCACCAGGTCTTCGCCTTGCAGCGGATATTCCGCGGCTCGCATAACGCCTTGGTCCATGTGCCGCAGCAGGTGTTCCCACTGTTGCAAGTCGCTGGCGGCGGGTGGGATGGCAACCAGTTTGCCGTCGGCACGGCGCGTCACCGCTTTACAGTGCACATAACCGACGTGCCGTCCGAGCAACCGCGCGGCGCTGGCGGCGGACTGGTCCTGCCACTGCCAGTTGCCGATATCGAAGGTCATTTTGATCGGCAGGTTGTGTTGCTCGACTTCATTGAAGAAACGCTGGAACGGTTCGATGCGGCCACCGTGCTGGGTCTGGTCGTTCTCCACCAGCAATTGCACCGCACTTTCGCCGAGCATGCGGGCGAGGCGTTGCAGGTCGCTGTTGTCGGTGAAGTAACCCAGCGATACTTTCAGCCATTTGGCGCCGAACATTTGGGCGCGTTGCAGTGCTGTCAGCAATTCGGGATTGGGTCTGGATTGACCGGCCAGCCACAGTTCCATCGGTGATGAGTACACGCTTTCCAGGCCCTCGGCCTGAGTCGCGTCGGCCAGGTGCTCGGGGTTCTCAAAGGTCAGCAGCTCTTCGCGCCATTCGATGCGCGTGGCCCCGGCGGCAGCCAGTACTGCGATGAAACTGCCCTGGCCGCGCTGGCGCACCAGATCGGCGCCGTAGCTGGAGAGGCTGATGGAAACGGCTGGTTTATTCATTGTTTTTCTACCTCTGAAACCGGTTTCATTTTTGTTCAAAAAAATATCAGTGAGTGATGTGTTGTTCTTTCGGGCCTCATCGCGGGCAAGCCCGCTCCCACAGTGTTTTGTGTCGTACATCAATGTTGTGATTCCTGTGGGAGCGAGCTTGCTCGCGATGGGGCCAGTCCAGTCATCTGAAAACGCCAAGGGTCGACCCCCGCACAACCAACTGCGGCGAAAAATCCAGCGTCCGCAACGCCCCGTCATCCCCCCGCAACCGCTTGAGCAAACACTCGAACGCACTCGCGCCAATCTCGGTGGTCGGCTGGGCCAAAGCGGTGATGCCACTGCCCACCAACGGGTACCAATCCAGATCGTCGAGGGCTATCAGCCCCACTTCTTCAAACAGATTGCACTTGAGCTCACGCAAGGCATGGGTGCTGGCCAGCGCCGCGATCCCGTTCGCGCAAAACAGCGCTTTCGGACCGGGGCCTGGAGTGGCGAGGAAATTTTTCAGGTGCGCAGTCAGTTCGCAGCCGGTCTCAATCATCGTGCCGCGCAGGGCCGGGCGTTGGGCAATTTGCGCCTTGAAACTGCTGACCCGCTCGATCCGCGAACTGGTGCCGTCAAACGGCTCTGTCACCAACAGCACGTCGCGATAGCCGCGTTCTTCAAGGTGGGCAAGGGCCATCTCTACAGCCGCCGGGTTATCCAGGCCGACCATGTCACTCTCAAGATGCTCGACTTTGCGGTCCACCAACACCAGAGGCATTTCCCGGTGCAGTTCATGCAACTCGTCACGGTGATGGCCGAGGGTGTTCACGATCAGGCCTTCGATGTTGTACGAGCGCAGCAGGGCCAGGTGCTGGCGTTCCTGCTCGTCGTCGCGATCGGTGTTGCACACCACCAGGCTGTAGCCGTGCTGACGGCAGGCGGTTTCCACCCCGTGCATCACGGCAATCGAATATGGGTTGCGGATATCGGCCACCAGCATGCCGATCAGGCGGGTGCGCCCGCGTTTCAGGCCACGGGCCATCTGGTTCGGGCGATAACCCAGTTCGGCAATGGACTGTTCGATGCGCTGGGCAATGGCATCGGAGAGCAGGGCACGGTCTTCGCCGATGAACCGCGAAACGCTGGCCTTGGAGACCTTGGCGTGTTCGGCCACGTCGAGCATGGTCACGCGGCTGCGCTGGGCGGCGGAAAAGTCGTTCACGGTCTGAAACCTTCTTATTGGATTTATAGGGTCGAGTGGTTCGTGTGATCCACCTGAAACCGGTTTCAGAAGACACCAAAAGCCAATTCGCCGTCAAGCCCCGAATGATGGATTGTCGAACAACGACCGAGAAGTGGCCGTCAGGCCAACACGCTCAACCATGCCGAACCCAGCAGCAACAGCGCCACACCGCCCCATTTAACGTCCGCTCCGAGGGCGATGACTAGAACGTTTGTGCAGCGTTCAGTTGAACAGCCCGGCGGCAATATTGATCGAAAACCCGAGAATGGCCGTGTTGAACAGAAAACCGATCAACGACTGCGCCAGCACGATCTTGCGCAAGTCACGAGTGGCCACGCCGACATCCGAGGTCTGCACCGCCACGCCGACGGTGAACGAGAAGTACAGGAAGTCCCAATAGTTGGGCGTTGTCAGGCCTTCAGCAAAACGCAACGCCGGCTCCTTGCCTTCCCAGGTGTAAAACAGGCGCGCGTAGTGCACGCTGAAAATCACCCCGATCAGCAGCCACGAACCGATCACCGTCAAAGCGGTGAAGCCGTAGTGCAGCAGTTTGCGGGTGGTTTCCAGGTCTTTGCCGCCGGCCAGTTCGAGGGTGATGGCTGCCAGGCTGGCAATTGCCGCAATGCACACCACGAACAGCACCAGCCCGGCGTTCTCGTCCTCGATTTCGGCAATGCGTTTCACATCAGTCGCTTTCGAACGCACGACGAGCCAGGACATCAGGATCAGGTAAGTCCAGACCCCGGCATTCCAGCCGATGAGTATTTTGCCGATGACCGAATCGGCCGGAGCCAGAATGCCCACCGCGATGCCAAGTGTGGCGGCAGCGGACAGGCGAGGGTGGGTGCGGGTGAGGAAAGGCATGGAGGCTCACTATGGCAGGGCGTCAGTGCACCATAGCGCAGGAGCTTTGTAGGAGCGAGCTTGCTCGCGATGAACTCAAGAATGCCTCTGGGTGTCAGGTTCCCAGCGTTATCGTTGACGACCATCGCGAGCGAGCTCGCTCCTACAGGTGTGGGGCTGTGGTGTTGGTTAGATGTTTTTATGGCGCTTGCGCACCAGCTTCATCACCACCACAAAAAACACCGGCACGAACACCACGGCCAGCGTCGCGGTGATCATCCCGCCGATCACCCCGGTGCCGATGGCCTGCTGGCTCGCTGAACTGGCGCCGGTGGCGATCGCCAGAGGCACTACGCCAAGGATGAACGCCAGGGAGGTCATGACAATCGGCCGCAACCGCAGGCGTGCTGCTTGCAGGGTCGCGTCGATCAGGTCGTGGCCGTCGTCGTACAGGCTCTTGGCGAACTCGATGATCAGGATCGCGTTCTTCGCCGACAGGCCGATGATGGTGATCAGCCCGACCTTGAAGAACACGTCGTTGGGCATCCCGCGCAAGGTCACGGCCAGCACCGCGCCGAGTACGCCCAGCGGCACCACCAGCAGCACCGAGGTGGGGATCGACCAGCTCTCGTACAACGCCGCCAGGCACAGGAACACGATCAACAGCGACAGCCCCAGCAGGATCGGCGCCTGGCTGCCGGACAACCGTTCCTGCAACGACAACCCGGTCCATTCCTGGCCCAGGCCCGCCGGGCCTTGCGCCACCAGCCGCTCGATCTCGGCCATGGCCTCGCCGGTGCTGTGCCCCGGGGTCGGTTCACCGGAAATGCTGATCGCCGGGTAGCCGTTGTAGCGGGTCAACTGCGCCGGGCCCTGAGTCCACCTGGCCTGTACGAAGGCTGACAAAGGCACCATTTTTTCGTGGGTGTTGCGCACGTGAATCTTCAGCAGGTCTTCCACCTGACTGCGCTGGTCGCCCTCGGCCTGCACCACGACGCGCTGCATCCGCCCCTGATTGGGGAAGTCGTTGATATAGGCTGAGCCCACGGCCGTGGACAGCACATTGCCGACGTCGGCAAATGACACCCCCAGTGCGTTGGCCTGCTTGCGGTCGACGACCAGTTGCACCTGCGGTGCCTCGGCCAGGGCACTTTCGCGCACGTTCATCAGGATCGGGCTTTTTTCGGCTGCCGCGAGTAACTCGGTGCGCGCTTGCATCAACTTCTCATGGCCGAGACCCCCGCGATCCTGCAGGCGGAACTCGAATCCGCTGGACGTACCCAGGCCATCCACCGGCGGCGGCAGTACGGCAAACGTCACCGCGTCCTTGATCTGGCTGAGGGCGACGTTGGCCCGGTCGGCAATCGAAGCCGCCGAGTCGTCGCTGCCTCGCTCGGACCAGTCTTTGAGCGTGCTGAACGCCAGCGCCGCATTCTGTCCGCTGCCAGAGAAGCTGAATCCGAGAATCACCACGCTGTCCCGAATGCCCGGTTCCCCGGCGTTGTGCGCTTCAACCTGCTCGGCCACCTGCACCGTGCGATTCTTGCTCGCACCCGGTGGCAACTGGATGTCGGTGATGGTGTAACCCTGGTCTTCCACCGGCAGGAACGAGGAGGGCAAGCGACTGAAGGCCAAGCCCAGGCCGATCAGCAGCACGCCGTAGATCAGCAGGTAGCGCCCGGTACGTTTCAACGCATAGGCGACCCAGCCCTGATAGCGCTCCGTCAGTTGTTCGAAGCGACGGTTGAACCAGCCGAAGAACCCGGTCTTTTCGTGGTGCTCGCCTTTGGCAATCGGCTTGAGCAGTGTCGCGCACAGGGCCGGGGTCAAGGTCAGGGCGAGGAAGGCCGAGAACAGGATAGAGGTGGCCATCGACAGCGAGAACTGCTGGTAAATCACCCCGACCGAACCCTGCATGAAGGCCATCGGAATGAACACCGCGACCAGCACCAGAGTGATGCCGATGATGGCCCCGGTGATCTGCTGCATGGCCTTGCGCGTGGCTTCCTTGGGCGACAAGCCCTCGGTGGCCATGATGCGCTCGACGTTTTCCACCACCACGATGGCGTCGTCCACCAGAATGCCGATGGCCAGCACCATGCCGAACATGGTCAGTACGTTGATCGAAAATCCGAGCGCCAGCATTGTCGCAAAGGTGCCCATCAGCGCCACCGGCACCACCAGCGTCGGAATCAGCGTGTAGCGGATGTTCTGCAGGAACAGGAACATTACCGCGAACACCAGCAGCATCGCCTCGAAGAGGGTGTAGACCACTTTGGTGATCGAGACCTTGACGAAGGGTGAGGTGTCGTACGGTATCGAGTACTCGACGTTCGCCGGGAAATAGCGCTTGAGTTCGTCCATCTTCGCCCGCACCAGGGTTGCGGTGTTCAGGGCGTTGGCGCCGGGCGACAGTTGCACGGCGACGGCGGTGGACGGTTTGCCGTTCAGGCGCGTGGAAAACTGGTATTCCTGGCTACCGATCTCGACCCGCGCCACATCACTGATACGCACGGTCGAGCCGTCCGGGTTGGCCTTGAGGACGATGTCGGCAAACTCTTCGGGGGTCGACAACTGGCCCTTGACCAGAATGGTCGCGGTGATTTCCTGGGTGGTGCGGGTTGGCAGGTCACCGATGCTGCCGGCCGACACCTGGGCGTTTTGCGCGACGATGGCGGTGTTGACGTCCGCCGGCGTCAGGTTGAAGGCGAGCAGCTTCTGCGGGTCGATCCAGATCCGCATCGCCCGTTCGGCGCCGTACAGTTGCGCCTTGCCGACGCCGTCCAGACGCTTGACCTCGTTCATCACGTTGCGCGCCAGGTAATCGCTGAGCGCCACGTCGTCGAGCTTGCCGTCGCTGGAGGTCAGGGTGATCAGCAGCAGGAAGCCGGATGAGACTTTCTCCACCTGCAAACCTTGCTGGATGACCGCTTGTGGCAGGCGAGACTCCACGGCTTTCAGGCGGTTCTGCACATCCACCTGAGCCAGTTCCGGGTTAGTGCCCGGCTGGAAGGTGGCCTTGATGGTGGCGCTGCCCAGGCTGCTCTGGGATTCGAAATACAACAGGTGATCGGTGCCGTTGAGCTCTTCCTCGATCAGGCTGACCACGCTCTCGTCCACGGTTTGCGCCGAGGCGCCGGGGTACACGGCGTAGATTTCGATTTGTGGCGGTGCAACATCGGGGTATTGCGCCACCGGCAATTGCGGAATGGCCAGCGCACCGGCCAGCAGGATGAACAGGGCAACCACCCAGGCGAACACCGGGCGGTCGATAAAGAACTGCGGCATAAAAAAGCGTCCTGCTTACTGACCAGTCACCTGGGCAAGTGGAAGAGGGGTGTCGTCGATTTGCACTTTCTCGCCGGGGCGGGCGTGTTGCAGGCCTTCGATGACGATGCGGTCGCCTGCCTTCAGGCCTCCGGTGACGATCCAGCGATCGTTCTGCACGGCACCCAGTTCGACCGGTCGCTGCCCGACCCGCTGTTCGGCGTCGAGCAGCAGCACCTGGGCGACGCCGGCGCTGTCGCGCTGGACGGCACGTTGCGGCACGCTGATCCCCTGCTGGTCGACCGCTTGCTCCAGGCGTACGCGCACGAAACTGCCGGGCAGCAAGTCGAGGTCGGGGTTGGGGAACTCGCTGCGCAGGATGATCTGGCCAGTACCCGGGTCGACGGTGATGTCGCTGAACAGCATTTTGCCTGGCAACGGGTAGAGGCTGCCGTCATCTTGAATCAGCGTGGCCTTGGCCTGGTCCTGGCCGACCTGCTGCAACTGGCCGGAACGGAAGGCGCGGCGCAGTTCATTGAGTTCGCGGGTGGACTGGGTCAGGTCGGCATGAATCGGGTTCAGTTGCTGAATCAGCGCCAGAGGCGTGGTTTCGTTTTGTCCGACCAGTGCGCCTTCGGTGACCAGTGCGCGACCGATACGCCCGGAAATCGGCGCGGTGACCGTGGCGTAACCGAGGTTCAACCGGGCGCGTTCCACCGCCGCCTTGTTGCCGGCGACGTCGGCAGCGGTCTGCCGGGCGTTGGCCCGGGCGTTGTCGTAGTCCTGGCCGCTGATGGCCTTGTCGTCGATCAACCGGGCGTAGCGCTGTTCCTGCAATCTGGCCTGGAACGCGTTGGCCTCAGCCTTGCGCAACGCGGCTTCGGCGCTGTCCAGGTCAGCCTTGAACGGCGCCGGGTCGATGCGGAACAACACTTCGCCCTGTTTCACGTCACTGCCTTCACGGAAGGTGCGCTGCAAGACAACGCCAGCCACCCGGGCACGCACTTCGGCCATGCGTGGTGCGGCAATCCGCCCGCTCAGTTCACTGCTGATGGTCAGTGGCCGCGCTTCGATGGTCTCGATGCGAACTGTGGCCAGCGGCGCCTGTTCCTCGGCATTCGAGGACTTGTCACACGCGCCCAGTGTCAACGCCAGTGCAATCAGGCTGAGCCTGGCAAGCAGATTCTTCGACATGTAATACCCCAATAAAGACCCCCAGCATCCTACTGGGCGAAGGCGAGGGTAGCGGTGAAGCTTTGTTGGTGCTGTGTGAAATTGTGTAAGGGTTTTACTCAGGTGTGCGTGAGGGCGTATATCCTGCAGTCCTTGATTTCTATTGCGCCAGATAGATTGCCATCGCGAGCAAGCTCGCTCCCACCGGGATTTGATGTGAACACGAATGTTGTGAACAACACCGACCACTGTGGGAGCGAGCTTGCTCGCGATGGCGGCATATCTGGCGCCACGGCTCTTTCTGGAAACACCCCATGCCCAACATCCTCCTGGTCGAAGACGACACCGCCCTCGCCGAACTGATTGCCAGTTACCTGGAACGCAACGGTTATTCCGTCAGCGTGATCGGTCGCGGTGACCACGTGCGCGAACGTGCGCGGCTCAATCCGCCGGACCTGGTGATCCTCGACCTGATGCTGCCCGGCCTCGACGGCTTGCAAGTCTGTCGCCTGCTGCGCGCCGATTCGGCGACCCTGCCGATCCTGATGCTCACCGCCCGCGACGACAGCCACGACCAGGTCCTGGGCCTGGAAATGGGGGCCGACGACTACGTCACCAAACCCTGCGAGCCGCGGGTGCTGCTGGCCCGGGTGCGGACCTTGTTGCGCCGCAGCAGCCTCAGCGAGCCGCAGACTGCCAACGACCGCATTCTGATGGGCAACCTGTGCATCGACTTGTCCGAGCGTACCGTCACCTGGCGCGGGCAATTGGTGGAGTTGTCCAGCGGCGAGTACAACCTGCTGGTGGTGCTGGCCCGGCATGCCGGAGAGGTGTTGAGCCGCGACCAGATCCTGCAACGCTTGCGCGGCATCGAATTCAATGGCACCGACCGTTCGGTGGACGTGGCGATTTCCAAGCTGCGACGCAAGTTCGACGACCACGCCGGCGAGGCGCGCAAGATCAAGACCGTGTGGGGCAAGGGTTACCTGTTCAGCCGTTCCGAGTGGGAATGCTGAGCCGATGTTCAGAATCCTCTTTCGTTTGTACCTGGTGACCATCGTCTCGTTCAGCGCGGCGATCTATCTGGTGCCGGATCTGGTGGTCAAGGTGTTCCAGGAGCGCTTTGTCACCTACAACCTCGATTACTCGCGAGGGCTGCAAACGCTGATCGTCAAACAGTTCCATGGGGTCCCGACCGAACAGTGGCCGACCCTGGCCGCTGAAATGGACAAGGACTTCTCTCCTCTGCACATCGTGCTCAGCAGCAATGACGACAGCAGCCTGACACCCGATGAACAGCAGCGCTTGCGCCGCGGCGAGAACGTCGTGCGCGTGGGCGACTGGGGCTGGCGCACGCTGGCGGTCGCGCCGCTGAATGAGCGCACCGTGGTGCAAATGGTCGTGCCACCGGATCCGCTGGACGTCAATCTGTTGTACTGGAGCATCAACGTCCTGATCGGCGCGACCATGCTCGCGTGCCTGTTGTTGTGGCTGCGCCCGCACTGGCGTGACCTGGAGCGCCTCAAGGGCGCCGCCGAACGCTTTGGCAAGGGCCACTTGGGCGAGCGCACGCAAATTCCCCCGAGCTCCAACATCGGCAGCCTGGCCAGTGTGTTCGACACCATGGCCGGCGACATCGAGAACCTGCTCAACCAACAGCGAGACCTGCTCAATGCGGTGTCCCACGAGTTGCGCACGCCGCTGACACGCCTGGATTTCGGCCTGGCGCTGGCCCTGTCCGACGACTTGCCGGCGGCCAGCCGCGAGCGCCTGCAAAGCCTGGTGGCGCACATTCGGGAACTCGATGAATTGGTGCTGGAGCTGCTGTCCTACAGCCGCCTGCAAAACCCGGCGCGGCTGCCGGAGCAGGTCGAAGTGTCGATGGATGAATTCATCGACAGCATTCTCGGCAGCGTCGACGAAGAAATGGAGTCTCCGCAAATCGTCATCGACGTGTTGCTCCACGGCCAGCTCGAACGCTTCAGCCTGGACCCGCGCCTGACCGCCCGAGCCCTGCAAAACCTGCTGCGCAACGCCATGCGCTATTGCGAGAAGCGTATTCAGATCGGTGTGCAGGTCTATGCCAGCGGCTGTGAAATCTGGGTCGACGATGATGGCATCGGCATTCCGGATGACGAGCGCGAGCGGATCTTCGAACCTTTCTACCGCCTCGACCGCAGCCGCGACCGCGCCACGGGTGGTTTCGGACTGGGACTGGCGATCAGCCGCCGAGCACTGGAAGCCCAGGGCGGCACGTTGACGGTGGAAGCCTCGCCGCTGGGCGGGGCTCGGTTTCGTTTGTGGTTACCGGCTTCGGCCTGACGCGCTTCGCAGGCGCTGCCGCAGCGCCTGCGTTGTGCCAGGGATTCTCAGGTGCTCAGGCGACTACGCAACAGTTTCGCCATCTCCTCCAGGTCCGCCATCGGCTGATGCCCGATCAGCATCCAGGCGTGTTCCATGTCAGCCCAATACACGATGTTCAGCTCGCGCCGCTGTTCCCGGGCGAAATGGCGGCTGCCGCTGTTGGAGCGGGTAACACACAGCGCCATGGGGCCGTGGGCTGGATCGAGGTAGGTGATCTGGGCGATGGGTGCACCGTCGTACTCGAGGATTTGCGCGCGCCTGAACTCGGCACGGGGCAGGCTCAGTTTTGCCGGCGCGAGGTTGAGGCCCAGACGCGCATCGATCGTGCGCAGTTGTGCCCGTTGGGCAGCTTCATCGCCGGGCAGGTGATCCAGGGTTTCCGGCACATAGAGCGCCATGTAATCGGCCACCAGGCCGCGCCAGCTATGCGACTGTTGGCTCGCTTGCCAGCCGAGGAACAAACGGTCCGCCAGCACGCCGCCGGCCAACAGCCCGGCCGCGGCGGCCAGGAACCAGCGTCGATTGAGCCCAGGGCGGGCGGGTGAGGGCATTGTGGCGAGCATGGTTTGCAGGCGATCGACCGGCGCCTGTCGGGTCAGTTCATCGTAGGCGTCCTTGAACGGCAGGCTGCTGCGATCCAGCCATTGCAGGCGCAGGCCGAGCATCGGGTCGGCGCTGATGGCCGCGTCGATGCGCGAGCGCTGCTCGGCATCGAGTTGGTTGTCGAGGTAAGCCACCAGTTGTTCGTCCGAGGGTATCGCGTTCATCAATGTTCTCCTCGGTTAGGGGTGGGCACCGTGTGCAACGGTGGATATTCGGCCAGTTTCGCCCGAGCGGCGGCCAGGCGACTCATGACGGTGCCGATGGGCACTTGCAGCACCTCGGCGACTTCGCGGTAGGACAAGCCTTCGACATAGGCGAGAAACACCGTTTCGCGCTGGGCCTCGGGCAAGGCATCGACGCGGCGGATGACCTGCGCTGCCAACACGTGGGTTTGCGCCACGGATTCTCCATCGAACGACAAGGCCTGATCGGCGTCTACCTGACCCTGCCCCTGGCGCACCCGCCGGGCGCGGACTTCGTTGAGCCAGATCGAATGCAGAATGCTCAGCAACCAGTGGTCCATGCGCGTCCCCTGCACGTATTGCCCGGCCCGTTCCAGTGCCCGCAGGCAAGTGGCTTGCACCAGGTCATCGGCGACATGCCGTTGCCGGGACAGCAGCAGTCCGTAGCGCCATAAACGCGCCAGATGCTGGTTCAGTTCCGTTCGTATTGCCTGATCGCTGGCGATGGCGACCTCCGTCCGCTCGGGTTGTCAGGTTTTCGATGAACCGTTGATGGCTTCGGCCAGGTCCTGGTACTCCTCGCATTGAGTACTGCCACAGATGGATTCGATCTGCCGCAGTTGCTCCTGTGCAAGATCCAGCCGGCCTTTGACCACATAGGCTTCGCCGAGGTATTCGCGGACCTGCGCATATTGCGGGTCTAGTTTCACCGATTGCAGGTAATAGCCGATGCCTTCGTCGGTACGTCCCAGTTTACGCGTGGCGTAGCCGCGATAGTTCAACGCTTTTGCGGTATTTGGCTGTTTCAGCGTGTCGAGCAGGGCCAGGGCTTCTTCATAACGCCCGTCCTTGGCCAGTCGATAGGCATAGTTGGTACGGTCTTCGTCCGGCACCAGGCTACTGGTCTGCCGGACGCAACGTTTCGATTTGCTATCGAACACCTGACCTTTCGGGCAGTTGGGTCTGATGGGCGCGTCGTCGTCCCCGCCACCGCCGTTGGCCAGGGCGAGGGAAACGGACAACGCAACGGCCAGCAACAGAGGGGGCGTCAGAACAGCAAAACGAATATTCATGGGCTTTGCTCCAGAGCTTCATGGGTTCAGATCAGGTCGCGTCCCGCCAGACGCAGTGCAAGGTTGATGTGACGAGAACACCGCAGCATGAACAATTATTCGTTACGCCCTGATGGTGTTTTCAAGGAAAACTCATATCGGGGCGGATGCATGGTTTTTGTGCCTTGTGCAGCGTTGTGTGCGCTGAAGAGTCCCTGTGGGAGCGAGCGTGCTCGCGACGCGGAGTGTCATTCAACTTTGATTTCGACTGATACACCGCTATCGCGAGCTAGCTCGCTCCCACAGAGGGTTTGTGCCGGGCAAAATTACTGCGTCCGCCGATGTAGCCCTGTGGGAGCGAGCAAGCTTGCTCCCACAGAGGATTTGTGCCGGGCAAAATTGCTGCGTCCGCCAATGTAGCCCTGTGGGACCGAGCCTGTTCGCGATGAACGATGACGCGGTATCAACCCAGCAAACGAATCGGAGCACCCGCCGACCAGGCCTGAATGTCCTCGATCATTTGCGAGAAAAACAGCCGGTAGTTCTGTTGGCTCACGTATCCGACATGGGGCGTCGCCAGTACATTGTCCAGGGTCCGGAACGGATGGTGGGCGGGCAGCGGTTCCTGCTCGAAGACGTCCAGGGCGACACCGGCCAGTCGTTGTTTCTGCAGCGCCTTGATCAGCGCCGCTTCATCGACAATGGGGCCACGCGCGGTGTTCACCAGCAGCGCCGAGGGCTTCATCCAGCCAAGGGCTTGTGCGTCCACCAGACCGCGGCTGCGCTCGCTGAGCACCAGGTGCACCGACAGCACGTCGGCCTGTTCGAACAGTTCCTGTTTGCTGACACGGGTCACACCGACCTGCGCCGCGCGTTCGGCGGTGAGGTTTTCACTCCAGGCGATGACGCGCATGCCGAACACCTGACCGAACTGCGCGACTCGCTGGCCGATGCTGCCCAGACCGAGGATGGCCAGTGTCTTGCCATGCAAGTCGCCACCCAGGCCTTGTTGCCATTGGCCGGCGCGCAGGGCATTGGCCTCGACCACCAGGTTGCGGGTCGCGGCCATGATCAGCGCCCAGGTTAGTTCCGGTGCGGCGTGTTTGTAGCTGTCGGTACCGCTGACCTGAATGCCCAGCGCGGCAGCGGTTTTCAGGTCCAGGGCCGCGTTGCGCATACCGCCGGTCACCAGCAGCTTGAGCTTGGGCAGGCGCCTCAGCAGGTCTGCATCGAAGCGGGTGCGCTCGCGCATCACGCAGATCACCTCGAACCCGGCCAGGCGCTCGGCCAGGGATGAGGTATCGGTGGGGTAGTCATGGAGAAAACTTACCTCACCGACGCTGTCCAGTACCGACCAGTCCACTACATTGCGCGCCACATCCTGCCAATCATCGATCACTGCAATCTGCACAGGCATCAGCCTTTCCTCTTCAATGCACGGGGTTGGTCTTGCTCAGCCAGGCGAGCAGGGCCTGGTGGAATCGGGCCGGTTCTTCCATCTGCGGCGCGTGGCCCATGCCAGGGAATTCGACCAGCGTGGACTGGGGAATCAGCCCGGCTACCTGTTTGCCGAGGACGTCGTAGTGCCCGATCTTCGCCTTGACCTCGGGAGGGGCGATATCACTGCCGATGGCGGTGGTGTCGGACGTTCCGATCAACAGCAGGGTCGGCATCTTCAGGTTCTGGAATTCGTAAAACACCGGTTGCGTGAAGATCATGTCGTAGATCAGTGCCGAGTTCCACGCGACTTGCGTATGCCCCGGGCCTTTGTTCAGGCCGGCGAGCATGTCGACCCAACGATCGAACTCCGGCTTCCAGCGACCGCCGTAATAGGTGGTGCGTTCGTAGTTGCGGATACCCTCGGCGCTGAGCTTGAGTTCGCGCTCGTACCATTGATCAACCGTGCGATAGGGCACACCGAGGGCTTTCCAGTCTTCCAGGCCGATGGGGTTGACCAGCGCCAGTTGCTCGACCTGTTCGGGGTATTGCAAGGCATAGCGAGTGGCGAGCATGCCGCCGGTGGAATGCCCCAGCAGAGTGGCTTTCTGGATACCCAGCGCCTTGAGCAATTGCTGGGTGTTCGTCGCCAGTTGCTGGAAGCTGTACTGATAGTGCGCCGGTTTGCTGGAGGTGCAGAAGCCGATCTGGTCCGGGGCGATGACCCGATAGCCGGCGTCGCTGAGGGCTTTGATCGAACTGTCCCAGGTGGCGCCGCAGAAATTCTTGCCGTGCATCAGCACCACGCTGCGGCCATTGGCCTTGCCGTGGGCGGCGACGTCCATGTAACCCATTTGCAGGGATTGGCCCTGGGAATCAAAGGCGAAGTGCTTGAGCGTGTAGGGGTAGTCGAAACCTTGCAACTCGGGGCCGTATTGCGGCCCTTCGGCGTGGGCGATGACGGGCAGGACGGCGGTCAGTAACAGGCTGGGTAACCAGCGGGAGAAGGGGCGCGACATCGGAGAGCTCCATGGGAATCCGCCTATATTGGATCGACACGATTAGGGCGGCATTAATCACAGGCAATCGCCGCCCTTGAAGGTTCAACCCATCCAGCCCAAAGTCGCCAACGCCAGCACGCTGTAGCGGGCGCCTTTGGCCAGGGTGACGATCAGCAGGAAGCGCCCCAGCGGCTCGCGCATGACCCCGGCGACCAGCGTCAGCGGATCGCCGATCACCGGCAGCCAACTGAGCAGCAATGACCAATGGCCGTAGCGTTGGTAATGAAGCCGGGCCTTTTCCAGATGCCGGGGGCTCACCGGAAACCAGCGTCGGTCGTGGAACCGCTCGATCCCGCGCCCCAGCCACCAGTTGATTAGCGAGCCCAGAACGTTGCCGAACGTTGCCACCGCCAGCAGTGCCCAGAGCCAATAGCGATCGCTGAGCAGCAGTCCGACCAGCACGGCTTCGGATTGCAACGGCAGCAGCGTGGCGGCACCGAATGCCGCGAAAAACAATCCGAAGTACGCGCCGGACATCAATGGGCGGGGTAGTCCGCAACCACCACGTCAGTGCCGTCCTTTTTCAGGCCGATGACCTGATAGGCATCGCTCATGCCGTCCATTTCCATTCCGGGCGAACCCATGGGCATGCCGGGGGCCGCGACGCCCAGCAGATCGTCGCGTTTGCTCAAGGCCAGGACCTGATCGGCCGGGACATGGCCTTCAACGAATTTGCCATTGATCAATGCGGTGTGGCACGACGCCAGGCGTGGCGGCACGCCGTGCTGTTGCTTGAATTCGCTCATGCTGACTTCTACGTGGTCATCGACCTTGAAGCCATTGGCCTCCAGGTGGGTGATCCATTTTTTGCAGCAACCACAATTGGCGTCGCGATGAACCTCGATCGGAATGAGGTCGGCGGCCTGGACCAGGGAAGACATGAACAGGGCACTCAGGGCGATCAGACGCAGAGGGTTTCGCATGGGATTCGTCTCGGCTAACGGGCAAAAAACGCATTCTGACCATTTTTATGGGTCAGGCATTCAAGGAGTGTTTCCAGTTGCTACAAGATAGGCCATTCAATGATGGTAGATCAACGCTGTCAGGGAGATGAGGGGGACATTACAAAATTGTCAGCTTGAAATGTGGAGGGTAAGTATTGGTGTTGATATAAACCAACTATCCGCCCTGTACGAAAAGTCTGAAAGACTATTCATCAATATTCCGAAGTCCAATAAACATGAAGTTTTACAGCATGTATCTTAATTGTACGAAAATTGTTAAAGCGCTGAATTAAAGTTTGGTGGCGTAAGTGCTCAGGCCGATACTTCTGACCCTCTAACTTGATCAAAAAGAAGGAGTTTTCAATGACTATCGGCTATACCGGCGCCTGGACCCCGAAGGCGGGCTTGTTGGTTCGAGATACCGCCAGCAGCTCAAAGTCTGTTCCCCAGAGCGTCAAGGTCAGGCAGATGCTTGACCTGGTGGGCAACAATCCAGTTGAACTGGATACGGTCAAGATGGACAAGATGAAATTGCGCAAGCAGATGAAGGGTTTTGATCCCACTAATATTTCAGTCAAATCCATGGGCAGTCTCAGTGTCTTACTGAAAGAACGCGGCCTGATCAGTGATGTGACGGCGGTCACGCTGAGCAATGCCGGTGACAAGTTCGACCGGTTTGGCATCAAGGACCCTGATGCGAAGTTCAATGCACTGGAATATTTCGCGACGCAACTGGAGAACATCCAGAACAACAATCTGAAGGGTAACAAGTACGCCAATTACTTGGTTCCCGAGTTCAAGAAAGCGATCTACGTGCTGCAAAACCTGGAAACTTATGGCAAAAGCAACGGCCCCATGGTGAGGCCGGGCAGTGTTCTTTCGGACGAAGCCTGACGCCCCGTTTCCCGGCCCGCCCGGTTCATTGAGCGGGCCGGCGACCCTTAGCGGTCGAGCAGCTTCATGACTTCTTCCGGATAACGCAGGCCAGCGGTGGCATTCGCCGCAAAGACCGCTTCCAGCGCGTGCAGTTCTTCGGCGCTCAGCGTCACCTCCAGAGCGGCCACGTTTTCTTCCAGGTATTTACGTTGCTTGGTGCCCGGAATCGGAATCAGGTAATCACCCTGGGTCAGTACCCACGCCAGCGCCAGTTGGCCCGCCGTCACGCCTTTTTCTGCCGCCAGCGCTTGTACCTGTTGCACCAGCAGCAGGTTTTTCACGAAGTTTTCGCCCTGAAAGCGCGGGCTGAAACGACGGTAATCGTCGGCCGCGAAATCATCCGGGCTTTTCAACGCGCCGGTCAGAAACCCTCGGCCCAATGGGCTATAAGGCACAAAGGCGACGCCCAGGCGTTGGCAGGTCGCCAGGCAACCGTTTTCTTCCTGATCGCGGCTCCACAACGAGTACTCGCTTTGCAACGCACTGATCGGATGAACCTTGTGCGCTCGTTCCAGGGTCGCCGCCGAGGCCTCGCTCAAGCCCAGATAACGCACCTTGCCGGCACTGACCAGTTCGGCCATGGCACCGACGGTTTCTTCGATGGCCACCTGCGGGTCGATTCGGTGTTGGTAATACAGGTCGAGGGTGTCCACGCCCAGGCGCTTCAACGTGCCGTCGATGGACTGGCGAATGTATTGCGGCCGACCGTTGACGCTACGGGCGGTGGGGTTGGCCGGATCGCGGACGATCCCGAACTTGCTGGCCAGGAACACCTGATCGCGCTTGCCGGCAATGGCCTTGCCGATCAGCTCTTCATTGGTGTGCGGGCCATATATATCGGCGGTATCGAGCAGGTTGACGCCCAGTTCCAGCGCGCGATGCAGGGTGGCCGTGGCTTCGCGGGCGTCGGTGCCGGTGGTGTAGAAATCCGGCAACTGGAGGAGGGGCGTTTATGCGAAGTGCTGAGGGAAGTGCCGCCACCGGGTATGCCGATGACGGCGCTTTATCCGCCGCACCGCCAGTTATCCCGGCGGGTGCGTGTGTTCGTCGATTGGTTGGTGGAACTGTGCGCCCAGCCGGGCAATGACTTTTACCGAAAGGATTCAGGCCGTTGAGCCACTGTTAACGATGTGGGTAGTAACCTGGTCTGCCATGGTTGGCATAGTGATCGTGATGCCAGCCCCCGTGGGGGAAAACAATGCATCCGCTCAGGGTCAGGATGGCCAGCAGGGGAATCAGCAATGTGATTCGACGCAACATTTGAAAGTCCTCATGGTTATCGCCGCAATGAAGCCAAAACTCTTCATCGGCTGTAACATGAGACCCCGCTTGTAGCCGCTTATCCCCGAAACAGGGTAAGCGCTTGGCATGCGCGTCGATACAAACCGGATACATTTTCAGATTCAGGAACCCGCAATGACTCAGTCGCAACGTTTGAAATACTCGATTCTGATCTCTCTGGTGGTGCTGGGGATCATGTTTGGCCTTTCCTGGTTGCAGAACACCGGCGTCATCAGCGAAAAACTGTTCCAGTACATCGCCATTGGCGTGGCGGTGGTCGTGGTGGTCATCAATGGCGTGATGCGCCGCAAGGTCAAAGCCTGATCATTCGATCATCGGTTACGCAAAATGGCAGCAGCCTGGGGATGCAGGCTGTAGCTCTTGTCGGGGTTGAGGACAATCACGCCTTCGCTGCACAAGCGCTTCAGCACTTCACGCACGCTGAGAAAGGACAGGGGAATATCCAGGTCCAGCAATTGGCTGTGCACGCCACGCACGCCAAGGCTGCGGTCGTTTTCGGCGGCCGTCAGCAGGGCATCGATGACTTTCAGGCGGATCAGACTGGTTCGAAGGCCAAAGCTTTTGAGCAGGACCCTGATCCGCTCGTTGCCGTGGCGATCGGTACGCGGCTCGAATACGCCGACTCCCATGGAAGTACCCTTTGGCGCGTTGCTACCGTCCGTTGGCAGTTGCGAGTTGTACATTGCAAAACTCCTTTCAGAGCCTGATCAGGAAAAAATGGGCGCTCTTACAACATTAGACGTATGAGCAGCCAGAATCATGAAGGCTCGAATGTAGAAATTTTGTCGCCATCGCGTGATCAACCTGTCAGACCATGGGGCGTTGCGCAGTAATCTCTAAAATTTTTGTAGTGAGCTTCGTCCCTACAGGGAGGCCCGGTGCGCGTGGGTATGCGCAGCCGTGACCATCGTTTTTTCGATCAGGAGCGAGCGTGATTATTTCCAGCCAGTTAACCAGGTTGAGCCTGGTGGGTGTGACTCTGGGGTTGAGCCTGGGGCTGAGCCTTGCGGCGAGCGCGAGCGATACGCCTGCGCAAACGAGCGCCGAGATCCGCCGCACCGGTTTCGGCGTGCCGCACATCCGCGCCGACAACGAGCGAGGGCTCGGCTACGGCATCGGCTATGCCTACGCCCAGGACAACCTGTGCCTGTTGGCCAACGAAATCACTACGGTCAACGGTGAACGTTCGCGGTACTTCGGGCCAGATCAGTTCACCGTCGAAGAGCGCGAGAACCTGGCCAGCGATGTATTTTTCACCTGGCTGAACACTCCGCAAGCCGTCGCCGGTTTCTGGCAGGCCCAGACCCCGCCAGTGCGTGAGTTGGTCGAAGGCTATGTGGCGGGGTACAACCGCTCCTTGAGCGAGCGTCGCGTCCAGGGATTGCCGCCGCAGTGCCAGGGAGATTGGGTGCGCGACATTACCACGTCGGATCTGGTCAAGCTGACCCGGCGCCTGTTGGTCGAAGGTGGCGTCGGCCAGTTTGCCGAAGCCCTGGCTGGTGCCACGCCGCCCCAGGCCGTGGCCCTGGCGTCGAGCGCACAGGCGGCGTTCCAGGTGGCCGCTACGCGGATGCAGCGTTTTGCCCTGGACCGTGGCAGCAACGCCATCGCGGTCGGCAGCGAGCGTTCCTTCAACGGACGCGGCATGTTGCTGGCCAATCCGCACTTTCCGTGGGTGGGCGGCATGCGTTTTTATCAGATGCACCTGACCATTCCCGGCAAACTGGACGTGATGGGCGCGGCGTTGCCCGGCCTGCCGGTGATCAACATCGGTTTCAATCAACATCTGGCCTGGACCCACACCGTGGATTCGTCCAGGCATTTCACGCTGTATCGCCTGCAGCTCGATCCCAGGGATTCGACCCGTTACCTGCTCGACGGCCAGTCCTTGCCGATGGACAAGCAGACCGTGACCGTCAACGTCAGGCAGGCGGACGGGCAGGTCCGGGCAATTTCCCACGAGGTCTACAGCTCGAAATTCGGTCCGGTGGTGCAATGGCCGGGAAAACTGGATTGGGATCATCAATACGCCTACAGCCTGCGCGACGCCAATCTGGATAACGACCGGGTTCTGCAGCAGTGGTATGCGATGAACCGCGCTGAAAACCTCGAGGATTTCCAGGCTTCGGTGCACGAGATCCAGGGCATTCCGTGGGTCAATACGCTGGCAGCGGACGATCAGGGGCAGACGCTGTACATGAACCTCTCGGTGGTGCCCAACGTCAGTGTCGACAAGCTGGCGCAATGCAGCGATCCGCGCGCTGGCTTGCAGATGATCATTCTCGACGGCTCCAACAGCGCCTGTGCCTGGGACATCGACCCGCAGGCTGCACAACAGGGTATCTATGCAGCGGACAAGTTGCCGCAATTGCTACGCAAGGACTTTGTCCAGCACTCCAACGACTCGGCATGGATGGCCAACCCGGCGCAACCGCTGACCGGCTATTCGCCGTTGATCAGTCAGGACAGTCAGCCACTGGGGCTGCGATCGCGCTTTGCCCTGGACCGTTTGAGCGCGCTGGCCCAGGCCGGCAAGATCGAGGCAGCGGACTTGCAGCACATGGTCATGGACGATCGGGTTTATCAAGCCAGTCTAGTGATGCCGGACCTCCTGCAATTCTGCGCGGCGGACCTCGGTACCGATGCCAAAACGCTCGCGCCACTGTGCGCCAGCCTCAAGGCCTGGGACCGCAACGCCAACTTGGGCAGCGGTTTGGGCTTTGTGCACTTCCAGAATGTCATGGAGGCGTTGGAGTCGGTGCCGGACGTATGGCGTGTGGCATTCGATCCGCGGGATCCGCAACATACCCCACGGGGTCTGGCAGTCGATCACCCGCAGGTGGCGAAGGCGCTACGGGCAGCGATGCTGGCTTCGGCTGAACAGGTCAAGGCGGCAGGACTCAAGCCGGACAGTCGCTGGGGCGATATCCAGGTGGTCAGCAGCGGCGGACAACAGACACCGATCCACGGCGGGCCGGGAACGTTGGGGGTCTATAACGCCATCCAGAGCGTACCGCGCAGCGATGGCAAGCGCGAAGTGGTCAGCGGCACGAGCTACCTGCAAGTGGTGACCTTTGACGAAAACGGACCGCAGGCCAAAGGGCTGCTGGCATTCTCGTTGTCCAGCGACCCGGCCTCGAAGTATTCACGGGACCAGACGCAGGCCTTTTCCAGGAAGCAATGGAGCGTGCTGCCTTTCACCGAGCAACAGATCCTGTCCGATCCTGACTATCAGGTGCAGACGATCCGCCGGCAGGATGCCAAAGTGGCCGCGCAGTAAGGTAGTGGAGTTTTGCATGAACGCTGAAGGCCGCCTCCGCAAGGGTGGCGGCCTTTTCAGCTTTTCGGGGAGATTTGCGGAATCGCGTTGACCACCAGATTGCCGTTCTGGTTACGGGTCAGGTAGACCGGCAGGACCCGCGGCAAGGACTTTACCAGGCCGTTGATCTCTTTGATGTTGTAGATGCCGCCGATATGGATCGAGCCGGTGCTGTGGTCAGCCACCATCAACGGTTTGTCCAGGTAGCGATTGATCAAGGGCAGCGCATCGCTCAAGGCCAGATCGTCGAGCACCAGCTTGCCCTGGCGCCAGGCCAGCGAGCTGTCATTGTCATAGGTCTGGCTGATGCGGGGAATGAAGTCGCCGCGGCGATAACTGGCCTGCATCGCCGGGCCAAGGCGCAAACCGTCGCCTTGCAGGTCGGCGTTGCTGCTGACCAGTACCGAACCTTCGATCAGGTTGACCTTGACCTGGTCTTCATACATCCAGACGTTGAATTGGGTGCCGGTCACGCGAATCCGGCCTTCGGCGGCCTTGACCACGAAGGGGTGGCGGGTGTCATGGCTGACCCTGAAGAAGGCTTCGCCTTTATCCAGCGTGACTTGCCGCTGATCCTTGTAGTTGCTGTACGTCAGCTCGCTGCCCAGGTTCAGCTCAACCTGGCTGCCGTCTTTCAAGGTGACGGTACGAACATTGTCGGTCGCTTCGAAATGCTGGTACGCGTTCGGTACCCAGCCCAGGTGCCAGCCGCCATAACCGGCCAAAGGCAGTGCCAGGGCACATACCGCCGCGGCAATGGCCAGACGGCGCCACGGGGTTTCGGGTTGGCGGCGAACCAGCGGCACGACGGGTTCGGGACGAGGCAACTCGCCGGCGACATCCCAGATCTCCAGCATCGCTTCGTACTCGAAGGCATGGAGCGGATGCGCATCACGCCATTGCTCGAACGCCTGGCGCTCTTGCTCGGTGCAGTCACTGGCGTGCAGACGCATGCACCAATGCGCGGCAGCATCGGTGATAGCGTCGAATTCGGCTTCCGAAAGTGTGTGGTCGGTCATTGGCCCTTCCTGATTTCCTGCATTCTAACCTTGGGGGAAGTCTGCGAGAACATCAGTCATGGCATTTAACCATCAATGTGTTGTTTTTTTTCAACGCATCGCCTTTGGAACATCTGTTGTCGAATAAACAGTATCCATAGGGTGCGTGAAAAAAACATCAAGTCAAACACCGTTGTGCTGCGCAGACCCGGGGATCTGCGCGTTGTTACGCCGCGGTCAGGTTTCAGCGGTCGGAGTGACCGGCACCGGGTCCAGTTGCCGGCCCAATTCGCAGATCAAAAAGGCGATCGAGTCGGCATTGTGCAAAATGACATCGGTTCGGAACTTCGATTCCTGCCTGTTTAAAAAAGCTTCCCGTGCCTTATCCATGGTCTGGCTGCCCGTCAGCCGTAGAATGGCCTTGCCAATGTGATAAGAATCCGGAATCGAATCCAGGCTGATCCAGGATTGCAGGCCACTGTTCCAGCGTGCGAACAGTTCCTCTTTCGGCGTTTTCATCGATAAGGCTTCTCGCTGGAAATCCAGCTGAGACTGTTTCTTTGCCGCGCCATAGCCGGTGACCGACGCTACCAGATCGCTGAACGGCAGCCTGGCCTCAAGGTATGCAATGTCAACGGCCCCGGAAAACAAATGAGCGAATTCGTGTATCAGGGTTGCGGCCTGGCTGTGGCCGTCGACATCGAAGGGCTGTGTCAGGCTGGATTTGTACCAGTCGAGTTGTTGATTGAAGAATTTTTCCGTGAAATGCACATTGCGCTGTAGATCCTTGTCCACGACAAACGCGATGAGGTTGTCCTTCGGGTCCCGACTTGAACCCACGATAAAGCGTTGCGAGTTCATCCAGTCTTCATCGGGATCGACCAGCGCGTTGCAGACGGGGACGATGGCCTGTTTGATTTTTTCGAGCAGTGATTTGTCGACCTGACCAACATCAAAGAACTGTTTGAGGAAGGTATCGAGCCGTGTGCCCGGGACGAGTTTCCTGAGTTGCACCAGATTGTGCAGGCTGTTGAACGCATAATAACGAGCCATGTCGATGGCCTGCACGATCATGCGGGCTTTAGCGGGATGCTTTGCCCGGATTTCGTCCATCCCCCGGGCCTCGATGTTCAGGACCGCCCGCGCAACATAGGCGTTGGCATACTGATTGTGCATTTTCGAGACGACTTTGCCGAAGTGAACGGTGTGGAAATCCGGGTCGATGACCAATTGTTTGTCAGGAGTAATCGTTAACACGGGGCCTTCTTCCTTGCCTTTGATCGTTCTCCAGACCGCTCCGGTCTTGTTCACGCCGTACACCTTTCCGGCAATGGCGGCATAGGTTTTCTTGCTGCCCGCGTCCAGATAGGTGCCGTCAGTGCTGTTTTTCGCCAGGTCCTTGAGTTCAACCGTGGTTTCGAACGGTTGCAGCCGGGTGCGCATTGCTGCTGTCGACCGAATCTTCGACCAGGGTTGAGCGATCACGGGGGTGACAGCCGGTGGAGCAACGGCTTCGCCGGTTTCCTGGGCGCTTTCGCCCCATCCATCAAGTGACAGCCGGCCCAATGACAGGATTTGCGCCGTCCCGGCAATAAACTCGCGCAACGCGGTCATCCAATGATGGTCCTGCAAGGCTTCGGCCGAATTGAGGGCATCCTTGTAGGCCTTCCAAAGAAATTGCACGTACGCGAGTTTGCCCGGCAGCAGGCTTGAAATGCGCTCGATGCCGGCGCCGAACAGATGTTTAACGACCTCCCAGTCCGACTGACCGCTAGCGTGTGACTGGCTGGCGAGCATCTTCACCAACAGTTGGGTGTTGTCATGGAACAAATGGGTGAGCAGGTTGCCGCCGATGGGGTTGGACGCAAGGGTGATTTCGCTCGACTGGCCGACGGTGGACTCCAACAGGTTGCGAAACACCGTTTGCTCACTGTCCGGCAGGCGACGTATCAACATGTCCTGCAATGGCCCCGGTGTGTTGAGTGCCGAAACAACGCTGGCCTCATTGTTGAACTCAACGAAGGGTGAACCACCCGGGTGGTAAGGGGCATACAGGATTTGCGGGCCTGCCTTGCCCGCGCCTGGGCCAATCAGGTACAGGCCCAGTGCCTTGACGGCGGCGGCACCGGTTGTCTTGATCAGTTCCAATGGTCGGGCAATGGCGTGAGCACCTTCTACGGTCGCCCGGGCGATGGCGTCCGGCATATCGAATACTTGCCGAAGCAAATCGAAAGCGCTGTCGGAAAGCCGTTGCTGCAGTTTCAGTTCGTGTGCGTGTTGCAGCAGTTGCCAGGGCAGTTGCTTGACGAAGCGCAACATCCTGCTTTCGACGTCGGCCGCTTGATTCGACAAGCTGTCCGTGACCTGTTTGGCGTAGTTCTGCGCAATGTCCAGTGATCGCAACAGTTGGCGGACAGCCGCCTGATCCAGACTCCGGGGCAGCGTTTGAGTGGTTCCCGACCCGACCTTGAACCCTGTGCCTTGCGCAATGTTGATATGCTGCAAGGCGAACTCGGTGAGGCTCCGGGCGGGGCCGACCAAGGCCAGGTCCGGGGTGATTTCGATATTGTCAGGGTCCAGCGCTGTTGCGGGGAAGCGGCTTGCGAGCAACGATTTCAGCGTTTCATGCACATACGACTTGAGGGGTTTGGTCCCGTGTAAATAGTCTTTGTCCTCAACAACGCTGTGGCGGTATTGCTCCAGCAGTTCAAGGTGCAGTCGCTGCTCTTGCAGCGGAGCCATTCCCAGCCAGGCGGGCAGGGACTGCTGCTGGCTGATCGCCCGGGCAATCGACGTGGCTCTTCCCAGGTTGGTGTTGAGGACCGTTGTGGTCAGGTCTTCAAGGGCTTTTTTCTGCTTCGTGTCGCTCAGGTCGAAAGTACGTACGTGTTCGCAGCGAGCCAAAAAGTGCTCGATGGACGATTGCGCGACCCGTTCCAACACAGACCCTTCAATCAGCCGCAACGGTCCCAGTGAGTAGCGTTGGTGAAAGACGCGCTGGGCCGGGGTCAGGTTTTCCAGCAGCGCCAGGCGTTGCTGCGGCTCGAGCAGGCGGCGGTTCAGTTCCAGCCGTGCACGACTGATGGTGTCAAAGACTTCCAGGCCCTCGGCGGGCGTCCACAGGATCGTCCGGCCGGAATGCGAGGGATCGAGTCCGCCACGCTCGGTCACGAGTAGACAATGGGCCAGGGGCAGGACATCCTGCTGGCCGGAGCGCTCCAGCGTCAACGAGTAGGCATCGGGGCGGAAACCCTTGAGTGACAGGCGGTTTTGCCGGTCGGGCTGGTCCGGGTTGAAGACTGTTTCGACAATGGCCCGATCCGCATCCCGCAGTGTTGCGCCAAGCACCCGCAGGCTGGCCTCGCCACGCAGGCCAACGGCAAGTGCATGGGCCAGGCGGGGTTTCATGTTTTCCAGATAGACCCGTTGCAAGGCCAGAGACGCAACCGGTTGTGCTGCAAAGTCCGCGTTGATCAGTGTTTCGATGTCGCGGAAGGTTTTGACGAAAGCCGCCGCTGTATCGGCCAGCACGGTGGAGGGATGCTGATTGCCGGATAACACGGGGCGTGTGCTCCAGCGTCCGCCGGCATCCAGCGTCAGCAGTCGCTCGCTGATCATCGAGCGGATATCCAGCGCCTTGTCGAACAGGGCGTGGATGTCCACGTTGCCGTCACTGTGACGGAACACCTGCAGGGCATATTCCATGTTCTGCCGTTGCTTGCTGATGATCCCGTCGAAGAGCTTGGGGAAGATCGCGCCGCCAATCACTTCCCCGGTCACATTCGGCCGGTCAAAACCAATGAAACGCTGGCGTTCATCCAGGCTCAGCAGACCATAGAGTTCATCCTCATGACCGGCCGCACTGAACTTGCTCAGCACCGTATCGCACAAGTCCTGATAGTTCTCGAGCACCTGCAGGCCTGCGGTGGGCGTGTAGAGAAACGCATTGCCGGCGCTGACCATCAGTGAGCCGGCCAACTCTACATAGTTGGCCTGGTACTCCCACAGACGCACGGTTTCGACCGTCATAGCCTTGTTCGTCCGGCTGGCCGTCGAGATCAACGCGTGCAAGTCCTGGCTTTGCTCAGGGGTGATGATCCCGGCTTCGCGCTTGAGCAGCAGTTGTACCCTCGCCTGGTCGGCGATGGCCTGGCCGAAGAACTGGCGACGCGATGCACCTTCGGTGCTCGCCGCAGCCCAGAAACCTTCGAGCTGCCCGATCAGCAGGCCGATCAGTTGGCGCGAGATTGTCGTGACGGCTGTTTCCCAGAGTGGCTGGTCGGCTTTTGCCGGGGACTTTCCCGGATGGGAAAATTCATGGGACTGCCCGGATGGCCAACGCTGATGGCGATAGTGCAGGAGTACCGCGTCACTCAGGGAAAGGGTGTTGACCCAGCGTCGCGCCGGATGGCTTACGCCCGCATTTTCTGGCGTTGTAGCCAGGTAGAAGTTCACTTGGGTCCGGCTCTGATCTAGACCGGGAAACGACGCCGCCAGACGTTGACTCAGCAATGTGTCGAGCAGAGAGGTCAGGGACGGCAGCGCTTTCAATTCGTCGAGCAGGGCCTGGTCGTTAAGTTGCTGCTGGGTGGAGAGGGTGTTGCGCTGGTCTTCGAACACGTCCCCGTCGATGGTTTGAAAGTCCAGTTCGATGTCGGTGGCGCCCACCACGGCCTTGCGTTGAGACAGCGCCATGAAGGCCAGCAGGTCGTCGTCTTCACCGGCCGCTTTGAGTTGCGTCATCAGCTGTTCGGTCAGGGCCGTACGGTCGGCGAACTTTTTTATTCCCGCGTACGGAGTGTAGAGAATCACGCCATTGTCATCGGGCGTCGCAGTCAGCAAAAAACTGCCGGCCAGCGCCACGGGTTCCAGTCCAGGGATTTTCAGCAGGATTCTCTTCGCCAGCATGGGCGGCGTCTGCTCGTCGCGCAGTGCCTGGGTGGCCAGTTCGATATGGCTGAACCATTCGAAGTCCCTTCGCGTCAGCCCGTGGGTTTGGCCAAGTTCTCTCCAGAGACCGCGCAACGTCAGCGCCTCGGGGAAAAACAGCGGAGTTAATGGTGTAGACATCGTCGAGTCTCGTTCTAGGTGCCACTCAAAGGCGCCTGTGGATTGAGCATCGAGACTAAAAGCCGGTGCGTTGACTCGGGTGGTAAATAGATAACGCACGGGTCGCGGGCGTTTGTGACAGGGATAGACCTCATCGACCCTGAGCGAATGGTTGACAGTTCGCACGCCGCGCGTTGTTAATCGGCGGGTCTTTGTACGCTGTTGTTCCCTCCAATAATCAGTCTGGAGCTTCAGATGTCTGCGCCACACGATCACGCCTCTACCGCGGTCCCGTCACACCTGTCACTCGAAGCGCTGAGCGCTTTGCTCGAGAAGATTTTTCTGCGTCACGGCACGTCGGCCGAAGTTGCCCGGGTGCTGGCGCAAAACTGCGCCGGTGCCGAGCGCGACGGCGCGCACAGTCACGGGGTATTCCGCATTCCTGGTTATGTTTCGACGCTGCAAAGCGGCTGGGTCAATGGCCAGGCCGTTCCGCTGGTCGAAGATGTGGCTTCAGGGTTTGTGCGGGTCGATGCCAATAACGGTTTTGCGCAGCCGGCCCTGGCGGCGGCACGCGAGTTACTGGTGCAGAAGGCCCGAAGTGCCGGCATCGCGGTGCTGGCGATCCGTAACTCGCACCATTTCGCGGCCTTGTGGCCGGATGTCGAACCCTTCGCTGAAGAGGGCCTTGTGGCATTGAGCGTGGTCAACAGCATGACCTGCGTGGTGCCCCACGGTGCCGACCGGCCGCTGTTCGGCACCAACCCGATTGCCTTCGCTGCACCGCGGGCCGAGGGCGGGCCGATTGTCTTCGACCTGGCCACCAGCGCCATTGCCCATGGCGATGTGCAAATTGCCGCCCGCGAAGGTGAACGCTTGCCGGAAGGGATGGGCGTAGACAGCCTCGGCCAGCCGACCACGGACCCGAAGGCGATTCTCGAGGGCGGCGCGTTGCTGCCTTTCGGCGGGCACAAGGGCTCGGCGTTGTCGATGATGGTCGAGTTGCTCGCGGCGGCGCTGACCGGTGGCAACTTTTCCTTCGAGTTCGACTGGAAGAACCACCCTGGTGCCAAGACCCCCTGGACTGGCCAGTTGCTTATCGTGATCGATCCGGACAAGGCAGCGGGGCAAAGCTTTGCCGAGCGCAGCCAGGAACTGGTGCGGCAAATGCACGGTGTCGGCCTGAAGCGTTTGCCGGGTGACCGGCGTCATCATCAGCGCGCCAGGTCGCTGGCCAACGGCATTGAGCTGGATGCCCGGACGCTGGCGAACTTGCGGGAGCTGGCGGGTCTCTAAAGGAAAAGTTTTGCGCAACCCCTGTGGGAGCAAGCTCGCTCCCACAGGGGGGATTCATGGCTGACAGATCGCGTGCTTAGCGACGACCCAGCAGCAACCCCACCACCAGGCCGAACCCGGCGGAAATCGCCACGGTTTGCCATGGATGCCCGCCGATATAGGTTTCAGTGGCCTCGACCGCGGGCAGGGTGCGGTCGCGCACGCTGCTCACCGAATCCCCTGCCTGCCGGAGTTTCAGGGCGATTTGTCCACGAAGGGTCTCTGCTTCTTCCCCGACCAGCGAGGCGCTGCTTTTCAGCAGTTTTTCCGATTCTTCGATCAGCGTTTGAAGTTCGCTGAAGGCTTGATCCTTGATTTGATCTTCGGCGGCTTGCACGGCGGTTTTGCGGGCCATTGAAGTACTCCTTGCAGGTAAGTGGACAGTGAACAATGGAGTCTGCCGTCGTCGGAAAAGTTGCAGCTATTTTGCCCGGGGAGGCCATCTTGCTGAAAAACCGGCGCAGGACCTTTCGTCCTACAGTGTAAGATGTCGCCTATTTTACGCAGCAGGAAATTCCCATGAGCTTCAATCTGGCCGACAAAACCCTCGCCGAGCGCGCAGCGCTTGAAGACGAGAAATCCCGTCTGTTCGAACTCTGGCAAAACAACCTGGGCAAGGCCAAGGGTGAGGCTGCGCGGTTGTTCGGCGAACGGGCCAAGCGCAAAGGCAAATGGGCCGAATGGGTGCGCGCCGAACTGGACGGCATGTCGCCGCCGGAATACGCCAACATGGTGCGCAGTGAAGTCAATCGCCTGATGGCGGCCAACAAGTAACAACGGCTGTCAGGCGAAACTCGCGACGATTGCCTCGCGCACTTTCAAGAGCACCGGGTCGAGTTGGGTGCTGGTCCGCCAGCCCAGTTCGATCGGGTAGCGCGGCAACGCCAGGGGGCAGGGCAGCAGCGCCAGCCCGCTGAGCGTTGCGATGCTTTGGGCGGCATGGGCCGGAATGGTCGCCACCGCCCGACTGCCTTTTAGCAAGTGCGGCAACGCGGCAAAATGCGTGGTCGAGGCGCACACCCTCCGGCTCAGCCCCAGCGCCGCCAATCCCTCATCGGTAATCCCGATAAAACCGCCGGACGACACCAGAATGTGTTCGCGGGCCACAAACTCCTCGAGACCGATGCTCTGCTGGCCCTCGACCAGGCTCGACGGGTCCACCAGGCACAGATAGCCACCTTCCCCCAGCACCTGACGGCTGAGCAACCGCTCGGCAAACCCGCCCGCGGCAATCGCCAGGTCAATACTGCGCTCCATCAACGCCTGGGCGACGATCTGGCTGTGGGTCTGGCGGAAAATCAGCCGCAGTTTCGGCGCGCAACGGGCGATCTCTTCGATCAGCCGCCGGCCGTAGGCAATCTCGAAATCATCCGACATGCCGACCGTGACCGAGCGACCTTCGTACTGTTGCGCAGCCGGATCGACCATCGCCAGGCTCTGCCGGCATTTGTTCAGGGCATCGCTGACCACCGGTTTGAGCTGATTGGCCTTGAGCGAGGGGGCCAGGCCGCGTCCGGTGCGCACGAACAGCTGATCGCCATACAGCTCGCGCAAGCGACGCAAGGCCGCGCTGACGGCCGATTGCGTCACGCCCAGGCGCAGCGCGGCACGGCTGGCGCTGGACTCTTCGTGCAGCGCTTCGAAGACTTTGAGCAGGTTGAGGTCGACGTCGGTGATATTCATTTGGTTCATATCATTCAGCAGTGAATCGGTCTTTATTGATGATTGCCTGACGCCGGAGAATGAGCAACACCTGATGCGAATGGAGTTTCCAAGATGCCCAAATCAATTGTCGCGGCCCTGCAGATCGGCGCCTTGCCCGGCGGCAAGGCTGAAACCCTGGAACAGATCCTGTCCTATGAAAACGCAATCATCGAATCCGGCGCCGGGTTGGTGGTGATGCCGGAAGCGCTGCTGGGCGGTTATCCCAAAGGCGAGGGCTTTGGTACCCAATTGGGCTATCGCCTGCCGCAAGGGCGCGAAGCCTTTGCCCGCTATTTTGCCAATGCCATCGATGTACCCGGCGCGGAAACCGAGGCGTTGGCGGCACTGTCCGCACGCACCGGGGCCAATCTGGTGATCGGTGTGATCGAGCGCGCCGGCAGCACCTTGTACTGCACCGCGCTGTATTTCGATCCGCAGGCCGGGCTGGTGGCCAAACACCGCAAACTGATGCCCACCGGCACCGAACGGCTGATCTGGGGCAAGGGCGATGGCTCGACCTTGCCGGTGATCGACAGCCAGGTCGGGCGTGTCGGTGCGCTGGTGTGCTGGGAAAACATGATGCCGCTGCTGCGCACGGCGATGTACGCCAAAGGCGTGGAGGTATGGTGCGCGCCGACCGTGGACGAACGGGAGATGTGGCAAGTCAGCATGCGCCACATTGCCCATGAGGGGCGCTGTTTCGTGGTCAGCGCCTGCCAGGTCCAGGCATCGCCCCAGGCCCTGGGCCTGGACATCGCCAACTGGCCGGCGGATCGACCGTTGATTGCCGGTGGCAGTGTGATCGTAGGTCCCATGGGCGAGATCCTCGCCGGACCGTTGCGCGACAGTGCCGGGTTGCTCACCGCGCAAATCGACACCGACGACTTGGTGCGCGCCCGCTACGACTATGACGTGGTCGGCCACTACGCGCGGCCGGATGTGTTCGAACTGATCGTGGACGAACGCGCCAGGCCCGGGGTGCGCTTCACCTCCTGATGCTCAGCGGGCTTTGGCCAAAGCAGTCAGACAACTTGATAGCTTTGACCATTGCCCGGTAACCCGCGCAGAGCGAGTATTTCCCTGTTGATTACGGTTCCCCCCAACCTAATAAAAAACACAGTGGGATTCTGGCAATGCGCGATTACTTGTCTGCTACTTCTCAGTTCAATTATCAGCACACCGTCGATGCCGCGCTCGCGGGCGACTTGACGGCCCTCAACGCCTGTGTCGAATGCTGTGACCGGCATGCCTTGCCGGGTCGCATCGCGCTGTTTTGGGAGGGACGCGATGGCACTGGTGCTTCGTACACCTTCACCGACTTGCAGGACAAGGCCGCGCGTTTCGCCAACTACCTGCTGGCCCAGGGCGTGAAGAAAGGCGACAAGGTCGCCGGCCTGTTGCCCCGCAATATCGAACTGTTGATCACCGTGTTCGCCACTTGGCGCATCGGCGCGGTGTATCAACCGCTGTTTACCGCATTCGGCCCCAAGGCCATCGAGCACCGCCTGGGCAGCTCTGGCGCCAAAGTGGTGGTGACCGATGCAGTGAACCGGCCGAAACTCGCCGAAGTCGCCGATTGCCCGACCATCGTGACCGTCACCGGTGCCAAAGGGCAGGGCCTGGTGCATGGCGATTTCAGTTTCTGGGCCGAACTGGCCAACTATTCCGCCGCCTGTGAACCGGTGCTGCTGACCGGTGAAGATCCGTTCCTGCTGATGTTCACCTCGGGCACCACCGGCCCGTCGAAAGCGCTGTCGGTGCCGCTCAAGGCCATCGTAGCGTTCCAGAGCTACACCCGCGATGCGGTGGATCTGCGCCCGGAAGACGCCTTCTGGAACGTCGCCGACCCGGGCTGGGCCTACGGCATTTATTTCGGTGTCACGGGGCCAATGTCCATGGGCCATCCGATCACCTTTTACGATGGCCCGTTCACCCTCGAAAGCACCTGCCGGGTGATCAACAAATACGGGATCACCAACCTCACCGGTTCGCCCACGGCCTACCGCTTGCTGATTGCCGGCGGCGATGAATTCGCCAAGTCGATCAAGGGCAAGCTGCGTATCGTCAGCAGCGCCGGCGAGCCGCTGAACCCGGAAGTGATCCGATGGTTCGCCGATAACCTCGACGTGGTCATCCACGACCACTACGGCCAGACCGAACTGGGCATGGTGCTGTGCAACCACCACGGCCTGGAGCACCCGATTCACATGGGCGCCGCCGGTTTTGCCTCGCCGGGCCACCGCATTGTGGTGCTGGATGACGAGTACAAGGAACTCGGCGTTGGGCAGCCGGGCATCCTGGCTATCGACCGCAGCCAGTCGCCGATGTGCTGGTTCGCCGGCTACGAAGGCGGGCCGACCAAGGCCTTTGTCGGCAACTACTACTTGAGTGGCGACACCGTGGAGTGGAACCCGGACGGCAGCATCAGCTTCGTCGGTCGCAGTGATGACGTGATCACCACCTCCGGCTACCGGGTAGGTCCCTTCGACGTGGAAAGTGCGCTGATCGAACACCCGGCCGTGGTCGAGGCCGCCGTGGTCGGCAAGCCAGATCCGGAGCGCACCGAACTGGTCAAGGCGTTCGTCGTGCTCAGCCCGCAATACCGCGCCGCCTCCGAGTTGGCCGAAGAGCTGCGCCAGCACGTGCGCAAGCGTCTGGCGGCGCACTCGTATCCCCGTGAAATCGAATTTGTCAGCGAATTGCCGAAAACCCCCAGCGGCAAATTGCAGCGCTTTATCTTGCGCAACCAGGAAATCGCCAAGGCTCAAGAGGCCGCGGCGAAGAACCTTCCAGCTTGAATCCAGGGAAATAATGATGCAGATCCAGAACAAGATTTTTATCGTCACCGGTGGCGCTTCCGGCCTCGGTGCCGCCACCGCCGAGGTGCTGGTCGCCGCTGGCGCCAAAGTGATGCTGGTGGACATGAACGCCGAAGCCGTTGCAGCCCAGGCCCAGCGCCTTGGTGCACAAAGCGTGGTGGCGGACATCAGCAACGAAGCAGCGGCCGAAGCTGCCGTGCAGGCGACGGTCAAGGCCTTTGGTGGCCTCAATGGCCTGGTCAATTGCGCCGGCATCGTGCGTGGCGAGAAGATTCTCGGCAAGACAGGTCCGCATGCACTGGCCAGTTTCAGCCAGGTGATCAACGTCAACCTGATCGGCAGCTTCAACATGCTGCGCCTTGCGGCTGCGGCGATTGCCGAGACCGAAGCGGATGCCGATGGCGAGCGCGGCGTGATCATCAACACCGCGTCTGCCGCGGCTTATGACGGCCAGATCGGCCAGGCGGCTTACTCGGCGTCCAAGGGCGCGATTGTCAGCCTGACCTTGCCGGCGGCCCGTGAGCTGGCGCGCTTCGGCATTCGTGTCATGACGATCGCCCCCGGCATCTTCGAGACGCCGATGATGGCTGGCATGACCCAGGAAGTCCGCGATTCCCTGGCCGCTGGCGTGCCATTCCCGCCGCGTTTGGGTAAACCGAGCGAGTATGCCGGGCTGGTCAAGCATATTATTGAAAACAGCATGCTCAATGGCGAGGTGATCCGTCTCGACGGTGCCTTGCGCATGGCCGCCAAGTAAGGAGCATTTGTCATGACAATGTCCAACGATCCAATTGTTATCGTCAGCGCCGTCCGCACCCCGATGGGCGGTTTCCAGGGCGAACTGAAAAGCCTGACCGCACCGCAACTCGGTGCGGCCGCCATCAAGGCCGCCGTCGAACGTGCCGGTGTTGCCAGTGATAGCGTCGACGAAGTGCTGTTCGGTTGCGTGCTGCCGGCAGGCCTTGGCCAGGCCCCTGCGCGTCAGGCGGCGCTGGGCGCGGGGCTGGATAAATCGACCCGCTGCACCACCCTGAACAAGATGTGCGGCTCCGGCATGGAAGCGGCGATTCTGGCCCATGACATGCTGCTGGCGGGCAGCGCCGACGTGGTGGTTGCCGGTGGCATGGAAAGCATGTCCAACGCGCCTTACCTGCTGGATCGCGCCCGTGCCGGATACCGCATGGGCCATGGTCGGGTGCAGGACTCGATGTTCCTGGACGGCCTCGAAGACGCCTACGACAAGGGCCGCCTGATGGGCACCTTCGCCGAAGACTGCGCCGAAACCAACGGCTTCAGCCGTGAAGCCCAGGACGCGTTTGCCATTGCCTCGACCACTCGCGCGCAACAGGCGATCAAGGACGGCAGCTTCAAGGCCGAAATTGTGCCGCTGACCGTGGCGGTCGGCAAAGAGCAGGTGGTGATCAGCAACGACGAGCAGCCGCCAAAGGCCAGGCTGGACAAGATTGCTTCGCTGAAGCCGGCGTTCCGCGAAGGCGGTACGGTGACGGCGGCCAACTCCAGTTCGATCTCCGACGGTGCCGCCGCGCTGGTGCTGATGCGCCAGTCCCAGGCACAGAAACAAGGCCTGAAACCCTTGGCGGTGATTCATGGCCACGCTGCGTTCGCCGACACCCCGGGCCTGTTCCCGGTGGCACCGATTGGTGCAATCAAGAAGTTGATGAAGAAAACCGGCTGGTCGCTCAATGACGTGGATCTGGTGGAAGTCAACGAAGCCTTCGCCGTGGTCGGCATGGCCGCGATGACTCATCTGGAAATCCCTCACGAGAAACTCAACGTGCACGGCGGTGCTTGCGCCCTCGGGCACCCGATCGGTGCGTCCGGTGCGCGGATTCTGGTGACCCTGCTTTCGGCCCTGCGCCAGAAAGGCTTGAAGCGTGGTGTTGCGGCGATTTGTATCGGCGGCGGTGAAGCGACGGCGATGGCCGTGGAATGCCTCTACTGAGGCCAACACCAATCCCTGTGGGAGCGAGCTTGCTCGCGATAGCGGTGGGTCAGATAGCAATAAAGTTGACTGACACGGCCCCATCGCGAGCAAGCTCGCTCCCACAGGGTTTCGCATTTAGCTTGATTTAAGGATTCACCATGATCCCCAATGACGACCAACAACAAATCCGTGACATGGCCCGGGACTTTGCCCAGGAACGGCTGAAGCCCTTCGCTGCCGAGTGGGACCGCGAGCACCGTTTTCCCAAGGAAGCCATCGGCGAAATGGCCGGGCTGGGCTTCTTCGGCATGCTGGTGCCGGAGCAGTGGGGCGGATGCGACACCGGTTACCTGGCCTACGCCATGGCGCTGGAAGAAATCGCCGCCGGCGATGGCGCCTGCTCGACCATCATGAGCGTGCACAACTCCGTGGGTTGCGTACCGATCCTCAACTACGGCACCGATGAGCAGAAAGAGCGCTTCCTCAAACCATTGGCCAGCGGTGCGATGCTCGGTGCCTTTGCGCTGACCGAGCCCCAGGCCGGTTCCGACGCCAGCGGCCTGAAAACCCGTGCGCGCCTGGAAGGCGATCATTATGTGCTCAACGGCTGCAAGCAGTTCATCACCTCCGGGCAGAATGCCGGGGTGGTGATCGTGTTTGCGGTGACCGATCCGAGTGCCGGCAAACGTGGCATCAGCGCCTTTATAGTGCCGACCGATTCGCCGGGCTACAAAGTCGCGCGGGTCGAAGACAAGCTCGGCCAGCATGCGTCCGACACCTGCCAGATCCTCTTCGAAGACGTGAAGGTGCCGCTGGCCAATCGTTTGGGCGAGGAGGGCGAAGGCTACAGGATTGCCCTGGCCAACCTTGAAGGCGGTCGCGTCGGCATCGCTTCGCAATCGGTGGGCATGGCCCGTGCCGCGTTCGAAGCGGCGCGCGATTACGCCCGTGAGCGCGAGAGCTTCGGCAAGCCGATCATCGAGCACCAGGCCGTGGCGTTCCGCCTGGCGGACATGGCGACCCAGATCGCCGTGGCGCGGCAAATGGTGCACTACGCCGCCGCTCTGCGTGACAGTGGCAAACCGGCCCTGGTCGAAGCGTCGATGGCCAAGTTGTTCGCCTCGGAAATGGCCGAGAAGGTATGCTCCTCGGCGCTGCAAACCCTGGGCGGTTACGGTTACCTCAACGATTTCCCGGTGGAGCGGATCTACCGCGACGTACGGGTCTGCCAGATCTACGAAGGCACCAGCGATATTCAACGCATGGTCATTTCGCGCAATTTATAAGAAGGAGTCCCCTGTGAGCTACGAAACGATTTTGCTGGAAACCCACGGCCGCGTTGGCCTGATCACCCTCAACCGTCCACAAGCGCTGAATGCGTTGAATGCGCAGATCGTCAGCGAACTGAACCAGGCCCTTGATGGTTTCGAGGCTGACTCGAACATCGGCTGCATCGTCCTGACCGGTTCGAAAAAAGCCTTTGCCGCCGGTGCCGACATCAAGGAAATGGCGGAGCTGACCTACCCGCAGATCTACATCGACGACCTGTTCAGCGACAGCGATCGTGTGGCCAACCGCCGCAAGCCGATCATTGCGGCGGTCAACGGTTTTGCCCTGGGCGGCGGCTGTGAGCTGGCGTTGATGTGCGATTTCATCCTGGCCGGTGACAACGCCAGATTCGGCCAGCCGGAAATCAACCTCGGCGTGTTGCCGGGCATGGGCGGCACCCAGCGCCTGACCCGCGCCGTGGGCAAGGCCAAGGCCATGGAAATGTGCCTGAGCGGCCGCTTGATCGATGCCGTGGAAGCGGAACGTTGCGGCATCGTGGCGCGTATCGTGCCGAGCGATGAGCTGCTGGATGAAGCGCTGAAAGTCGCCGCGTTGATCGCTAAAAAATCGTTGCCGATTGCGATGATGGTCAAGGAAAGCGTCAACCGTGCCTTTGAAGTGAGCCTGGCCGAAGGCGTGCGCTTTGAGCGTCGGGTGTTCCATGCGGCGTTTGCGACGCAGGATCAGAAGGAAGGGATGGCGGCGTTCATTGCCAAGCGTGAGGCTGAGTTCCAAGGTAAGTAAAGTAGCGGTCTTTCGGGCCTCATCGCGAGCAGGCTCGCTCCCACATTGGACCTCAGCGTTTATGAGATCCTCTTGTAGGAGCGAGCCTGCTCGCGAAAAACCTGAGGGCACCGGGTTGATTCAGGTACCCCGCGTTATCGTTGGCCACCATCGCGAGCGAGCTCGCTCCTACAGGTACAGGGCATCAAATCAAGTAGTTCTTCAGTTCGCGGGCAATCACCATTCGCTGAATTTCGCTCGACCCTTCGTAGATCTGCGTGATCCGCGCATCCCGGTAGTACTTCTCTACCGGATAGTCTTCCAGATACCCGTAGCCGCCATGAATCTGAATCGCGGACGAGCAGACCTTTTCCGCCATTTCCGACGCAAACAGCTTGGCTTGTGACGCCTCCGACAGACAGGGTTTGCCGGCCGTGCGCAGGCGTGCGGCGTGCAGGATCATCAGTCGCGCGGCGTTCAACTGCATGTGCATGTCGGCCAGCAGGTTGGCGATGCTCTGGTGTTCATTGATCGTTTTGCCAAACTGCACACGATCACGGGAATAAGCCAGTGCCGCCTCAAACGCTGCGCGGGCGATGCCCAGTGCCTGGGCGGCGATGCCGATGCGGCCGCCTTCGAGGTTGGACAAGGCGATGGCCAGGCCCTTGCCGCGCTCGCCCAGCAAATTGGCTTCGGGGATGGTGCAGTTGTTCAGGGTCACCGCGCAGGTGTCGGAAGCACGGATCCCCATCTTGTGTTCGGTGCGGTCGACGATAAAACCGGCGGTGTCGGTCGGTACCAGGAACGCCGAGATGCCACGTTTGCCCAGGTCCGGATCGGTCACGGCAAACACAATCGCCAGTTTGGCGCGCTTGCCGTTGCTGACGAATTGTTTGGCGCCATTGATCACCCACTGGCCGTCGCGCAGTTCGGCGCGGGTGCGCAGGTTGTGCGCCTCGGAACCGGCCTGGGGTTCGGTCAGGCAGAAACAGCCGATGACCTGGCCGCTGGCAAGGTCCGCCAGCCAGGTCTGCTTCTGTTCTTCGCTGCCGTAGTTGAGCACCGGCCCGCAGCCCACGGAGTTGTGGATGCTCATGAAGGCGCCGGTAGCACCGTCGCCGGCGGAAATTTCTTCTACCGCCAGTGCATAGGCCACATAGTCGACATAGGTGCCGCCCCATTCCTCTGGGACCACCATGCCCAGCAAGCCCAGTTCGCCCATTTTCGCCACCAGACCGTCATCGATCCAGCCGGCCTTTTCCCAGGCCTGGGCATGGGGCGCGATTTCGCCGCGGGCAAAATCCCGGGCCATGTCGCGGATCATGACTTGTTCTTCACTCAATTCGATATCGTGCATGGCTCAGCTCTCGCTCCGGTCAAACTCGCTGAAGAAGCTCGCCACGTGTTCGGCGTCCAGTGCCTGGAGGGTGGGCGGGTTCCAGCGTGGTGTCTTGTCTTTGTCGATCAGCAAGGCGCGCACGCCTTCGATCAGGTCGCCGCGCTCGAACCACTGACGGTCCAGGTGCAGCTCAAGGGCGAAACATTGTTCAAGGGGCAGCTCGCGTCCGCGACGGAGCATTTCCAGGGTCACGGCCATGGCCAGCGGCGAGCGGGTTTCCAGCAGGTCGGCGGTGGTGACGGCCCACTCATGGCTGTCGGCGACCGTTACCTGGCGTAGTTGTTCCACAATACTCGGCACATCGGGTTGGGCGAAGAAGTGGTCGATGGCCGGGCGCAAAGTCGCCAGTGGCGCATCGGGCAGTTGCTGCACGGCGAATTTCGCCAGCAGGCCTTGCAGGTCCTTGAGCGGCGTATCGTGCCATTCGAGCTGGTCGAGTTTTTCGTCCAGGACGCCAAGCTTGTCGCTTTCCAGGTACCAGTCGGCCAGGCCGCAATACAGCGCATCGGCGGCGCGAATCTGCACGCCGCTGACGCCGAGGTAAATCCCCAGTTCACCGGGGATGCGCGGCAGGAAGTAACTGCCGCCGACGTCCGGGAAATAGCCGATGCCGACTTCCGGCATCGCCAGGCGGCTTTTCTCTGTGACCACGCGCAGGTCTGCGCCTTGCACCAGGCCCATGCCGCCGCCGAGGACAAAACCGTCCATCAGGGCCAGCACCGGTTTGCGGTAGTGGTGGATCGCGAGGTCGAGGGCGTATTCCTCGACAAAGAAATCTTCGTGCAGGGTGTCGCCGCTTTTGAAGCTGTCATGCAGCGAGCGAATGTCGCCGCCGGCGCAGAAGGCTTTTTCCCCGGCACCGCGCAAGACCACGGCATGGACTTGCGAATCCTGGGCCCAGGCGTCGAGCTGGCGGTGCAGGTTGCGCACCATGTCCAGGGTGAGGGCATTGAGGCCGGCGGGGCGGTTGAGGGTCAGGTGACCAATGTGGTTGCGAACCTCGGCCAGCACTTCGTTTTGCATGGCATCCATGGACTGAGTCCCGGGAGAAAAAACCTGAGCAGTCATCACTAACTCCCTGCTTTTATTGTTCTTTATCAAGATGCTCGCGCGCGAGCGATGGCGGATCGTATCAGTGCAAATTTGCCTTGTACAACCCGGATAAGTGCAGGTTATCTGTGCATTTTTGCATGACAGTGTCCGGCATTGTTACAGCGTAGACCACGACGTAGTCAGGCAAACGCCGCGAGCAGATCCTCTTCGAATGCCTTTTGTGCATCGCCGGCCACTTGCGCCCGGTGCCGGGCCAGATGAAACGCGACATCGAAACTCATGTCGCCTCGACGCACGGCCCTGAGCAAACCCTTGTTTTCCCAGGCATGGGCGAAGTGGCTGGGCAAATAACCGACATGCTTGCCGGAAAGGATAAAGGCGAGGGTGCCTTCGACTTGTTCCGAGCGCGCCGAACACAGCTTGCCCTGGAAGGGTTCGTCACTGCGCAGGAAACGGTAGGGGTGATCGACCCGGTCGCTGGCCTGCAGATCCTGATCGCAGGGGGCCGGGTTGGTGAACAGCGGATGGCCGGGGGCGCAATACAGATGCTGGGTTTCAATGAACAATTGGCGGTAGTCAAACGCGCTTTGCACTTGCGAGAAATAGCCGATGGCCAGGTCCAGCCGCTGTTGCAGTAGCAAGCGCTCCATTTCGCCGGGCATGGCGCTGATCAGTTCGATGCGCACTGACTCGTCCCGCTCACGGAAGCGCCTGATCGCCTCGGCCACCCGTTGCAGCACCGATTGATCCAGGGCTTCGGACAGACCCAGGCGCACTTCACCGATCAAGCGCCCGGCCACGCCGTTGGATTGATGGCGGAAGGCTTCGATGGACTCGAACAGTCCACGGGTGGCGCTGAGGAGTTGTTCGCCCTTGGCGGTGACCTTGAATCCGCCCTTGCCGCGGCTGCACAGGCGATAACCAAGGCGGGTTTCCAGCTTGGCCATTTGCTGGCTGATGCTCGACTGGCTCAACCCCAGCTCACCCTGTGCGGCACTGAAACCGCCGCACTCCACCACGCTGACAAACAGACGCAACAATTGCAGGTCCAGATCATGGAGTTGGCCGAGCATCAAACATTACTCCGTCATAAAGTCAGGTTAATTAACTTGATATTTCACCAATGTATCCGACGACGCATCCTGCAACCACTTCCTCTGGTCAGGTGTTCGTCATGGCTCCCATGTTCAAGCTGTGTTTACCCGCGCTGTTGCTCGCCGTGGCTGTTTCGGCCCAGGCCGAAGACAAGGTGGTCAATCTGTACAGTTGGGCCGATTACGTGGCCCCCGAAACCCTGCAGCGGTTCGAGCAGGAAACCGGCATCCATGTGCGCTACGACACCTTCGATTCTTCGGAAGTACTGGAGACCAAGCTGCTCACCGGCGGCAGCGGTTATGACGTGGTGGTGCCGTCCTCCAGTGTGCTGGCCCGGGGGCTTGCAGCCGGGGCGTTGAAACCGATTCCCCGCGAAGGACTCAAGGGTTACGCCAACCTAGATCCGGACTTGCTGGAAAAACTCGCCGCTGTCGATCCCGGCAACCGCTATGGCGTGCCTTATACCTGGGGCACGCTGGGATTGGGCATGAACGTCGAGGCGATCAAGCAGCGCTTGCCGAACGTGCCGCTCAATAGCCTGGACCTGCTGTTCAAACACGAGTACGCGAGCAAGTTGAAGGACTGCGGCATCGCCATTCTCGACTCGCCCCAGGAGGTGATCGGACTGGCGCTGCATTACCTGGGTAAAGATCCCTACAGCACAGACAAGAATGATCTGTCAGCCGCCGAGGCGTTGCTGCATCAGCTACAGCCGAACGTGCTGTACGTCGCCACCGGGCGGCAGATCAGCGACCTGGCCAATGGCAGCGTGTGCCTGGCGTTGACCTACAACGGTGACGCCAGCATGGCCGCCGACCAGGCACGCAAGGCCAACAAACCCTATGAAATTGCCTACCGGATTCCCAGGGAAGGCACCCTCGTGTGGCAGGACAACCTGGCGATTCCCAAGGACGCGCCGCACCCCGAAGCCGCCCGCGCCTTTATCGAATTCATGTTGCGCCCCGAGTCCGTTGCGGCACTGACCAACACCTTGTTCTTCGCCACGGCGAACCAGGCCGCCACGCCGCTGGTGGATGAAGCGGTGCGCACCGATCCGGACATCTACCCGCTGGCCGACGTGCGCGAACGGCTGTACGCCGACCGCAGCATGAACCTCAAGGACATGCGCCTGCGCACGCGCTTGTGGACCACTTTCCGTAGCCGCCAATAACTATAAAAGAAGGAGCCTTCAATGGACGTCCCGATGCAGAACGATCAAGCCCTTACCCGTGACAGCCTTTACGGCACGGCCGCTGAAAGTACCTACGCCGGTATCACCAGTTTCATGCGTCGCCGTTACAGTCGTGACTTGCGTGGCGTTGATGTGGCCGTCAGTGGCGTGCCGTTCGACACGGCCACCAGCAACCGCCCCGGCGCACGCTTCGGGCCCCGGGGCATTCGCGCCGCCTCGGCCGGGATCGCCTGGGAACGGCACTGGCCGTGGACGTTTGACCCGTTTGATCATCTGGCAGTCATCGACTACGGCGATTGCGATTTCGACTACGGTTCGCCGCAATCGACGCCCGAAATGATCGAAGCCCACGCCGAGCACATCCTCAATGCGGGCAGCGCGATGCTGACCTTTGGCGGCGATCACTTCATTACTTACCCGCTGCTCAAGGCCCATGCGCGAAAGCACGGGGCATTGTCGCTGATCCACTTCGACGCCCACAGCGACACCTGGCCGGACGAAGAGGGCAAGCGCATCGACCATGGCACCATGTTCTGGCACGCGGCCAGGGAAGGGCTGGTGGACCCGTCGCGCTCGGTACAAATCGGCTTGCGCACCACCAACGATGATCATCAGGGCTTTCAGGTGCTCGACGCACGGCAGGTGCACCGCCGTGGCTGCGAGGCGATCGTCGAGGCGATTCGCGCCCGGGTCGGCGACAACCCGGTGTACCTGACCTTCGACATCGACTGTCTCGATCCGGCATTCGCTCCGGGCACCGGAACACCTGTATGCGGCGGCTTGAGCACGGTGCAGGCGCTGGAGATTCTCGGCGGTTTGCGCGGGATCAACCTGGTGGGCATGGACGTGGTGGAAGTGGCACCGGCCTATGACAGCGCGGAGATCACCTCACTGGCGGCGGCGACGCTGGCGATGGAGATGCTGTGTCTGTATGCGGCAAGGCATAAGGTCGATAAGTAATACGCCTGACCCTGTGGGAGCGAGCTTGCTCGCGATGGCGGTCGATCAGCCGACATGGATGTTGAATGTTCCGCCCTCATCGCGAGCAAGCTCGCTCCCACAGTTTTGATTTGTGTCAGGCCACCGGAATGATTGGCAGGTCGAGGATCTGACCACCGCTGAACCGTGCGAACGAACCGGAAATGGATTCGTGCGGCACGCCTTTGTCCACGTCACTGACGCCATCCAGTCGTGCCAGTTGTTCGCTGCTCAACTGCACATTCAGCGCGCCCAACGTGGCATCCAGCTGCTCACGGGTCCGGGAACCGAGGATCGGAATCAGCGCCGTGGTCGAGCGTCTGGCTTTTTCCCGCAGCCAGGCGATGGCCACGTGGGTCGGGCTGGCGCCCAGTTCTGCGGCGACATCGATCAAGGTATCGAGCAGGGCGGTTTCGCGGGCGCTTTTTTCGGCGTGGATCAGCACACCGAGTTTGTTCGCGCGATTGTCGCCCTCACTGTTGCGATATTTGCCAGTCAGGAAGCCGCCACCCAGCGGCGACCACAAGGTCGCGGCCAGGCCCAAGGCTTCGGCCATCGGCAGTTGTTCACGCTCGGCGGTGCGTTCGGCGAGGCTGTACTCGACCTGGATCGCGGCAATCGGCGCAAAACCGCGTACCTCGGCCAGCAGGTCGGCGCGGGCGATGCGCCAGGCGGGGAAGTTCGACAGACCGGCGTAATGAATCTTGCCGGCACTGACCAGATCGTCGAAGCCGCGCAGGATCTCTTCCATGGGCGTGACGCCGTCGCTCATGTGCGCCCAGAACAGGTCGATATGCTCGGTCTTCAGCCGTTTCAGGCTTTCTTCGACGGCGCGCACCATGTTCTTGCGGCTGTTGCCAGTGTGGGAAATGCCGGCTGCCGGTGTAGTCCCGAGGGTGTATTTGGTGGCGATGACCAGGCGATCCCGTTCTGCGGCGATGAATTCGCTGAGCATGGCCTCGGACTGCCCGCCCTGATAGCCATTGGCGGTATCGATGAAATTGCCACCGGCTTCCAGATAACCATCAAAAATCCGTCTGGCTTCGTCACGCTCGGCGCCATGGCCCCAACCGGTACCGAAATTACCCGCGCCCAGCGCCAGTTCGGAAACACGCAAGCCGGTTTTACGACCGAAAACTTTGTAATGCATGGGATGACTCCAGAGGGATGGCGACAAGATTTAATAAATTATCTAAAACATCTATTAAATATGATGCTGGTAATCTAAAGCGTCAAGGTGCTTTTCCTGTCTGCACAAATCTGCCGATCACCGGTCGCGTTATCCATGGGCAATGGCATACTGCCGCCCATGACTATCGATTCCCCCTTAAGCGCCTGGCAGCATGCCATCGAACAAAAGGGCTTCGTCCAGGACGAGGCCCAGGAACATGCGGTGTGGGCGCTGCAAAAATGCCACGAAGCGTTGCACGCAGGCCGCGCGCCCATTTCCGGCGTGTACCTGTGGGGGCCGGTGGGGCGGGGCAAGACCTGGTTGATGGACCAGTTCTACCAAAGCCTGCGAGTACCGGCGCGGCGCCAGCACTTTCACCACTTCATGGGCTGGGTGCACCAACGCTCGTTTCAACTGACCGGCACTGCCGATCCGCTCAAGGCGTTGGCCCGTGAATTGGCTGAAGAGGTTCGCGTGCTGTGTTTCGACGAACTGTTCGTCAATGACATCGGCGACGCGATCATTCTCGGGCGCCTGTTCCAGGTGATGTTCGAACAGGGCGTGGTAGTGGTCTGCACGTCCAATCTGCCGCCGGACCAGTTGTACGCCGACGGCTTCAATCGCGACCGTTTCATGCCCGCCATCGCGGCGATCAAGCAGCACATGCAGGTGATTGCGGTGGATGGCGGGGAAGACCATCGCCTGCATCCGGGGGCCGGTTTGCAACGTTATTGGGTGGCCGAGCCCGGTAACCCCGGCGCTTTGGGTGAAGTGTTCCAGTTGTTGAGCGTCGGCCAGTCAGTATCGAGCGAGCCGGTCAAGGTCGGTCATCGCTCCCTTGAGGTGATCAAGGCCAGCCCGACGGTGCTCTGGACCCGTTACGCCGCGCTGTGCGAGCAACCCTTCGCGGCCATGGATTTCATCGCCCTGTGCGATACCTACGGCGCTATCCTGTTGAGTGACGTGCCCAACCTCAGCGCACAGAAACGCGCAGGGCGCATTGCCCGCGGCACCGAGGACGGTGTCGAGCGGGTGGAGGCGGGAGATCGCGAGTTGCCGCAGTTGTCGGTGCATGACGATGGTGTGCGACGGTTCATTGCCCTGGTGGACGAGTGCTACGACCGCAAGGTGCCGCTGTACCTTGAAGCGCAAGTGCCAATGGCATCGCTTTACACCGAGGGTTATCTGGAATTTCCGTTCCGCCGCACCCTCAGTCGATTGCATGAAATGCAACTGCAGCGGTTTGCCGAAGTTTGATCGGGTTTTGAACGGGAGCAGCGAACATGAATCAGCCCCTGTCACACCATTTGCTGACCATGGCCTATCAGAACGCCTGGGCCAATCACCGACTGGCCAAGGCCTGGCGTCAGTTGAGCCCGCAGGAACTGAGCGCATCCCGGGTCAGCTTCTTCCCTTCGATCCGCGCCACCCTCAACCACATCCTCACCTGTGACTGGTTTTATGTGGATGCCCTGGAGCGCGAACTGCGCGGCGACGACCCGCATCCCGATTGCCGGGTGTTTTTCAAGGAGGACGAACCCTGCCTCGTGGCAACGGACCTGGTTGGCGAACAGGCCCACGTCGACCGCCGGCTGATCGCCTACTGCGAGCAGATGCGCGACGCCGACCTGGGCAAAATCGTGACCATCGCCCGCGACACCCCGCAACACGACAGTCGCTTGCGCCTGCTGTCCCATTTGTTTGAACACCAGATCCATCACCGCGGCCAGATTCACGCCATGCTCAGCGGCACCTCGGTCCAGCCACCGCAACTCGACGAGTTTTTCTGCGTCGGTGAGTCGCACTTGCGGGCCGAGGATTTTGCCGAACTGGGGTGGACGGAAGCCTTGATCTGGGGCGCTTGAGGCCAAAGATTTTCTCGGTTGCGATTGTCGTTGGCACGTTGCTCGCGCTATGGTCTGCCGGCACTTCAGCGTGAGTACATGCTGGGGGCTACTTCATGTGTGATCGAGGATGGAAATGGACTCCGCAGAAATTCTTGTGCTTCAGGCCAGTTACACCAATCCGGTGCATGCCGAGGCTATTTGCCTGGTGCTGAACCACTACGCCGAGGACCCGATGGGGGGCGGCCAGCCGTTGCCGGCCAATGTACTGGAGCAACTCCCGGGCGAACTTGCCCGGCGCCCCCACGCCTTCAGTGTGCTGGCCTTTGTCGGTGGCGAGCCGGCCGGGCTGGTCAATTGCTTCGAGGGGTTCTCGACGTTTGCCTGTCGGCCGCTGGTCAATGTGCATGATGTGTCGGTGGTGAAAAAATTTCGCGGCCTGGGCTTGAGCCAGAAGATGCTGCAAAAGGTCGAAGACATCGCCCGTCAGCGTGGCTGCTGCAAGCTCACCCTGGAAGTGCTGGAAGGCAATGCCGTGGCCCAGGGTTCCTATGAAAAAGCCGGTTTCGCCGCCGGCATGTTCGACCCGGCCCATGGACGGATGCTGTTCTGGACCAAGAGCCTCTGATTCAACAGGCAAAAAAAGGGCGTCCATCAGGACGCCCGACAGTCTTCTACCTAGAACTGCAATCAGACGGCCATGGATCATTTCGGTCTGTAGGTTTCAGTCATTTGTGCGGTTTGATCGTCCGGAACCCGCAGTTCAGTGCTTTGGATGGGGTGGCCCAGGGCTTCTTGCTGGGCCAGTCGCAGGCTTTCGTAGTAATAGCGCATGCGTTCGGCTCCACCTTCGGCAAAAGCACTGGTTGAGCCCAAGGCCATCAGGCCGGCGAGAATCATTGCGGTGCGTTTCATGGTTTGCCTCCCACTACAGATGTCGGATGCCTTTCGTCCATGAATCAATGAAGCAGTGTCGAAATGGCATTATCCGCCGATTCGGTTAATTGGGAATCAACTTCACCAAACTGCATGGCTGCAACGGGAGCATGAAAAAGGGGCCGGAACCGGCCCCTGAAAGGATTACTGCTGAACGACAGTGGGTGGCGTTTTGGGCTTCATCAGGCTGAAGTCGATCAGCGCACGCTGCTGACGCTCATACGGGTTGCCGATCATCAATGGCCGGGCCTTGAAGCTGTCACTGATCAGGCTTTTGCTGCGATCGAGTTCGTCGAAGCTCAGGCCCGCCAGGTCGGCCCAGGTGTGAATCAGGTGCGAGCTGCTGTAAGGGCGCGAGAGATCACCCGCGAGGTTCCAGTCATGGGTTGCGCGCCATTTCGGCGATGCCCAGGCCATGAACGGAATGGTGTACATCGGTGCTGTCGGCTTGTTCTCGTTGCGCCCCAAGGTGTTGTGGCCCACGGAATCGAACACGTCCTCGCCATGGTCGGACAGGTACAGCAGGAAGCCGTTCGGATCGGTCCTGGCGTAGTCCTTGATCAGGCTGGACACCACGAAGTCGTTGTACAGCACGGCATTGTCGTAGCTGTTGTACGTCGGCAACTGGTCATCGCGAATCCCGGCAGGCACGCCCTCACGGTCCTGGAACTTGTCGAAGGTCGACGGGTAACGGTACTGGTAGCTCATGTGCGTGCCGAGCAAATGCACGACGATGAGTTTGCGCGGTGCCCCGTCGGCCAGGGCCTTGTTGAAGGGCTCGATCACGTCGCCATCGTACTGGGCGGCGTTCTGGTTGCGGTTGTTGTTCAGGTACACCTGTTCGTCGGCCTGTTCGGAAAAGGTCGTGAGCATGGTGTTGCGCTTGGTCATGGTCTGCTGGTTGGTGATCCAGAAGGTCTTGTAACCTGCCTGTTTCATCATGCTGACCAGCGATGGCGTCGACAGGTACAGGTCGGGGTTTTCTTCGTCGGCGAAGGTCAGGACCTGCTGCAGCGCCTCAATGGTGTAGGGGCGCGGCGTAATGACGTTGTCGAAAACGTCCAGTTGATCCTTGAGCTTGTCCAGTTCCGGCGTGGTTGCCCGGGGGTAGCCGTACAGGCTCATGCGCTGACGGTTGGTGGATTCACCGATCACCAGCACCAGGGTCGCAGGCGTGTTGGCCATTGCGTCCTTCAGGTTGTGCAGCGGTGGAATCTTGCTGGCGTTATTGAGCATGTCCTGCATGCCGGCCAGGGTTTCCAGGTAGCGGTGATAGGCCACGGCCATTTGCCATGGCACCGCCGGCTCGATGCGGGTTTCGAACTTGTCGAAGCCTTCGGCGAAACTGCCGGTGCGTGCGGTTTGCTTGATCAGCGGATAACCGACGACCGCCACGACAATGGCCACCGCGGCCAGGATTGCCTTGCCACGGGACAGGTACACCGGGCGCAGGCGTGTCCACAGGAACCAGGAAAAAGCGGTGTGGGCCAGGAACGCCGGCACCATCCACCAGGCAAAGTACTGGGTCATGTATTCGCCGGCTTCAGCCACGTTCGACTCAAACATGATGAAGATGACGCTCTGGGAAAACTCCTGCTGATAAATGAAGAAGTAACCCAGGCTCGCCATGGAGCACGCCCACAGTACGACGCCGATCACGGCAGCCATGACGCGGGTTTGCCGGGGGAACAGCAACATCGGCGCCAGCCAGAAGGCGCTCATGACGAAGGCCTGGCGGAATCCGCTAAAGCCGGAGGTGCCAGTCAACTGGATCAGTAGTTGGGTGATGCCGGAAAAGTACCAGAAGAATACAAACAGCCAGACAAATCCGGCCCAATCAAAACCTGCCGCAGTCGTGTTGCTGCGTTTAAACAAAGACATTCAGCGCTCCAGCCGAGAGTTCACTACCACCGCCGAGACTTGGATATCACGGACGACGAACGAGGGCCGCGCGGAATCGGGCGACCTAAACGAGTAATTGTCGTGTAACAATTGTGAAAATTTTGTGAGTTGCCAGGGATGGCAGGGCGTGAGCCGGTGCGGAAGCAGTGCAGACTGCTCCCGCTTCAAAGGAGGGGGTCAGGCGAATGGGGTGTGTTGCACCACAGCCAGGGGCTGCGCTTGATTGGTTTGCAGCAGCAGCCGCAATTGCGCCAGTTCCTGCTTCAACTGATCGCGTTCGTCTTTCAACTGGCGCAATTCGTCACGACGGATTGTGACGTAAAGGGTTTGTGCTGGCAGTGCGGTATGTACTGTGCCCATTGCTCACCTCGCAAATGGCGTGTCTCAACTGTAGGTACGCCTCGAAATCCGGGGCTGACCTACTATCGGCGCCAATTTTGATTTCTTTTGCCCCAGAAGGGAACTTTTTTATTTTTCATGGTCGTTGTGTCTTCGGTTTGATTCCCGACGTTATCCATCAGGATCGGGCACAATGCCCGGAAACTTCGTGCCAACGCTCTGGACTAACCTCATGAGTCGCGTTGGGCTATAACCTTTGACACACTTTAATTTGTAGTAGGGAGCATCAGCACATGCAACTCGGGATTATTGGACTGGGCCGCATGGGCGGCAATATTGCGCGGCGCCTGATGCTCAACGGGCACACCACCGTTGTTTACGATCGCAATACCGCCTTTGTCGAAGCCTTGGCTACAGAGGGCTCCACGGGCGTCACCGATCTGCCGGCGCTGGTCGCCGGCCTGGCCAGGCCGCGTGCGGTCTGGGTCATGCTGCCAGCTGGCGCGCCGACCGAAGAAACCATCGACACCCTGAGCACCTTGCTCGACGCCGGCGATACCATCATCGACGGCGGCAACACCTTCTATAAAGACGATATCCGCCGGGCGAAGACCCTGTCGGAAAAAGGCCTGCACTACATCGACGTCGGTACCTCCGGCGGTGTCTGGGGCCTGGAGCGCGGTTACTGCATGATGATCGGCGGCGATGCCGAGACTGTTAAGCGCCTCGACCCGCTGTTCGCCACCCTGGCCCCTGGCCTGGGCGACATCCCGCGCACCAAGGACCGCAAGTCCGACGACGATCGTGCCGAGCGTGGTTACATTCATGCAGGTCCGGCCGGTTCCGGGCACTTCGTGAAGATGATCCACAACGGCATCGAATACGGAATGATGCAGGCGTTCGCAGAAGGCTTCGACATCCTCAAGACCAAAAACAGCGAGAGCCTGCCGCAAGACCAGCGTTTCGACCTGAACGTCGCCGATATCGCCGAAGTGTGGCGCCGTGGCAGCGTGGTGTCCTCGTGGTTGCTGGACCTGACTGCCGACGCCTTGGCCAGCGATCCGAAACTCGACGGTTTCTCCGGGTCCGTGGCCGACAGCGGTGAAGGTCAATGGACCATCGAAGCTGCCATGGAACAAGCGGTGCCGGTGCCGGTGCTGTCGAACTCGCTGTTCTCGCGCTACCGTTCCCGTGGGCAAGGCACCTTTGGCGACAAGATTCTCTCGGCCCAGCGCTTCGGCTTCGGCGGCCATGTGGAGACCTCGAAAAAATGACCCACGCGATCCGCAGAAAATCCAAGGCTGAACCCGCGCCGCCGACCACGCTGTTCCTGTTCGGCGCCCACGGCGATCTGGTCAAGCGCCTGCTGATGCCGGCGCTGTACAATCTCAGCCGTGACGGTTTACTCGGGAATGGACTGCGGATCATCGGCGTTGACCACAACGCCATCAGTGATGAAGGCTTCGCGAAAAAACTCGAAGACTTCATCCGCAACGAGGTGGCCACCAGGACCGGCAAGGGCGATCAAGCCCTTGACCCGGCGCTGTGGGCCAAACTCGCCAAAGGCATCAGCTACGTTCAGGGCGATTTCCTGGACGACAGCACTTATCAAGCGCTGGCGGCAAAAATCGCCGACAGCGGTACTGGCAATGCGGTGTTCTATCTGGCCACCGCGCCGCGTTTCTTCAGTGAAGTGGTGCGCCGTCTTGGCTCGGCCGGCTTGCTGGAAGAAAACCCCGAGGCCTTCAGAAGGGTGGTGGTCGAAAAACCCTTCGGTTCCGACCTGCATACGGCCGAAGCCTTGAACGCTTGCCTGCTCAAGGTGATGACGGAAAAGCAGATCTACCGCATCGACCATTACCTGGGCAAGGAGACCGTACAGAACATCCTGGTCAGCCGGTTCTCCAACAGCCTGTTCGAAGCGTTCTGGAACAATCACTACATCGACCACGTCCAGATCACCGCCGCCGAAACCGTGGGCGTTGAAACCCGTGGCAGTTTCTATGAGCACACCGGCGCGCTGCGGGACATGGTGCCCAATCACCTGTTCCAGTTGCTGGCGATGGTGGCGATGGAGCCGCCCGCCGCGTTCGGCGCCGATGCGGTGCGCGGCGAGAAAGCCAAGGTCGTTGGCGCGATCAGGCCCTGGACGGTGGAGGAAGCCCGCGCCAACTCGGTGCGCGGCCAATACACCTCCGGTGAGATCGACGGCAAGGCACTGCCGGGCTACCGCCAGGAAAACAACGTCGCACCCGACAGCAATACCGAAACCTATGTGGCCCTCAAGGTCATGATCGATAACTGGCGATGGGTCGGCGTGCCGTTCTATCTGCGTACCGGCAAGCGCATGAGTGTGCGTGACACCGAGATCGTGATCTGCTTCAAGCCGGCGCCCTATGCGCAGTTCCGCGATACCGAGGTCGATGAGCTGCAGCCGACCTATTTGCGCATTCAGATCCAGCCGAACGAAGGCATGTGGTTCGACCTGCTGGCCAAGCGTCCCGGTCAGGCCTTGAAAATGGACAACATCGAGCTGGGGTTCGCCTACAAGGACTTCTTCGAGATGCAGCCTTCCACCGGCTACGAAACCCTGATCTACGATTGCCTGACGGGTGACCAGACGCTGTTCCAGCGCGCCGATAACATCGAAAACGGCTGGCGCGCCGTGCAGCCGTTCCTGGATGCCTGGCAGCAGGATTCCAGCGTGCAGAGCTACGCTGCCGGGGAAAACGGCCCCAAGGCCGGCGAAGAACTGCTCACCCGTGACGGTCGCGTCTGGCACCGCCTCGGATAACACCTATCTCCAGTAGGAGCGAGCTTTTGTGGCGAGGGGGCTTGCCCCCGTTCGGCTGCGAAGCAGTCGCCATTTCATCACTCGGTGTACCTGCTACAGCGTAGTAGTAGGTTTTGGGGCCGCTGCGCAGCCAACGGGGGCAAGCCCCCTCGCCACAAAGGCTCGGCGGTGTCAGAGCCAGTAGCTTACCGCATACCAGCCCAATGTCCCCATCACCACGGTGTACGGCAGCGCCATCCAGACCATCCGCCCGTACGACAGACGCACCAGCGGTGCAATCGCCGAGGTCAGCAGGAACAGAAACGCCGCCTGACCGTTGGGCGTCGCCACGCTCGGCAGGTTGGTACCGGTATTGATCGCAATCGCCAGGGTTTCGAAGTGCTCACGGGTCATCTCACCCGCCATGAACGCGCGCTTCACTTCGGTGATGTAAATGGTTGCAACGAACACGTTGTCGCTGATGGCGGACAGCAGGCCGTTGGCAATGAACAGCATGCCCGGTTGTTGGTCTGCCGGGAGCGTCAGCACCCAGTGGATCAGTGGGGCGAACAGTTGCTGGTCGTGAATCACCGCGACCACGGCGAAAAACACCACCAACAATGAGGTGAACGGCATGGCGTCCTTGAACGCTGTGCCCAGGCGGTGTTCGTCGGTGATGCCGGTAAAGGCGGTAATCAACACGATCACCATCAAACCGATCAAACCCACTTCGGCGATGTGGAACGCCAGCCCGGCAATCAGAATCAATGCGGCAAAGCCTTGCACCAGTAGCGCTGCTGCTTGGCGCGTGGTGCGCTCGGCATTGTCTTCGGCGGCGTAGTTGGCCAGCACCGCACGAACGTTATCCGGCAGCAGCGTGCCGTATCCGAACCAGCGCAGCTTTTCCAGGAGGACGCAGGTTACCAGCCCGGCAACCAGTACCGGCAGGGATACCGGCGCAACCCGGGTGAAGAACTCAGCGAAGTGCCAGCCCATTTCATGGCCGATCAGCAGGTTCTGCGGTTCACCGACCAGCGTACAGACACCGCCCAGCGCGGTGCCCACGGCACCGTGCATCAGCAGGCTGCGCAGGAAGGCGCGGAACTGTTCCAGATCACCGTGATGCAGGGTGGGCAGATGTTGGTCGTCGCTGAACTCGCTGTCCTGGCGCGGATCGTTGCCCGAGGCGACGCGGTGATACACCGAGTAAAAACCTACGGCGGCACTGATGATCACGGCGGTCACAGTCAAGGCATCGAGGAACGCCGACAGAAACGCCGACAGAAAGCAGAACATCAGGGACAGCAGGGCTTTGGAGCGGACCCCGAGCAGCAGGCGCGAGAACAGGTAAAGCAACAGGTCCTTCATGAAATAGATACCCGCCACCATGAACATCAGCAGCAGGATCACCGGGAAGTTGTGCAGCAACTCGTCGTACAGCGCCTGGGGCGTGGTCATCTTCAGCAGCAGGGCTTCAATCAACAGCAGGCCGCCGGGCATCAGCGGATAGCATTTGAGTGCCATGGCCAGGGTGAAGATGAACTCCAGCACCAGTAGCCAGCCGGCAACCACCGGGCCTGCGGTCCAAAGCACCAGGGCATTGAGGATGAGAAAGCCGACGATGCAGGCCTTGTACCAACGGGGCGAGTGCCCGAGAAAGTTGTGCGCGAACGCCTGGGCCATTGAACCGGACATCGGCTGCTCCTTGTCTTGAGAAGCGCGCAAGTTGCCGCAAGCGCGCGAGAAGATCAAGCGCAGGAAAAATGCCGGTGTTTATCCCTGGAAACGAGCGATGACCGCCTTGTAGTTTCCGTGCAGCGAATAGCCTCCCACTACAATGTTTCCATCGGCGTGCGCGGCGACACAGGTGGCGGTATCCAGGCTGGGGCCCAGGCGCGTACGTGTATAGCCGCTGCCTTTGCCAAAACGGCGATCGGGAAGGCCGTTGGGCAGGTATCGCCCGAGAATGAAGTCTGCTTCGACGCCGCCGATGGTGGCGCCCGCCGTGAGCACACTGCCATCAGGTTGTAACTGTGCGGCGGTCCACTGGCATCCGCTGTAACCGATTTCCCGCCGCTGCGGATGTCCTCCGTTGCAATGACTGTCGGGGCGCCCGTTGCTGTGCATCTTAAATGTCAGGCAGTGCATCGGCTCGCGACTGCTGCCAAAACACAGGATTTCGCCTTCGTTTTGCTGGACCACCCGGCTGACCCGGGCGCCATGCCCTTGCGCCTTGAAGGTCATGAATCCATCCACGGCAAATCGGTCGTCGAGGCGCCCGTCCGGGTGATAGCGTGCCAGTAAGCCTTCCTCGGGAAAATTGATCGATCCACCGACCAGGATTCGGCCATCACGTTGTACCGTCAGGCTGCTGAGCCAGGTATTCATCAGCAGGTGCCTGACCATCACGAAGCCGCGGTCGTTGAACGAGCAGTCCAGCGAGCCTTCGACATCCAGGCGTATCAACATGCCGACGTGATCGGCCAGTTCGTAGTGATGGTTGGCCAGGATCAGGATCCGGCCGTCTTGCTGTATGGCCACATCGCAGGCTTCTGCGCCCGGCACACCCAGAGGCAACCGGATATCGCGCATGCCCAGAGACAGATCGCCAGGCAATCGCACGACACGGCGGCCATTATCGCCAAAGCCTTGCACCAGGCGGCCATCTTGATCCAGCAATGCCAGGGCCGGGAGCGTGCGGTGCGCGTTTACGTATTGCAGGCCAGCCAACAGGATGTTGCCGTCGGGCAGGATCAGGACCTTGGTGCCCATGGCTTCGAACCCCGGTTCGAATTGCCCGATGACACTGCCTTGTTTGCCGAACGTCAGGTCTGCGCAACCATCCGCCAGCAAGCGGGCCAGGCCAAAGCGGATGCCATCGGCCATGCCGACTTTTGCGGCTACCAGCAAGCGACCTTGCGCATCGATCGCAACGTCATTGGCCAAGCTGAAAAGGCTGTCGGCGAAATAGACCTGGGTTTTGCCGTTGGCGGCAAACGTCGTATCGAGGGCCCCGGCGTTTTTCCGGGCTGCGGAGTAGGCAAAAGCGGACTGGCTTGACATGCACCGCATCTCCTTGCGAGTCGTCCTGATCCGGAAGTTTGGGTGGCGACTTGATAGGAAGATTATTCAATCCCTGAATGAAGGGATGCACAACGGTAAGAACTAACAGACGGAGGGTCGCTGTGTGCCACAACAGTGTCTTTTCGAACCAATGGCGAGCCTGCAAAGTATCAGGCGTAAGTGAAGTTCGAATTAAACAGTGTCACGTAGTGTGCACGGCCAGAAAAAACTGCGAACTAAAGACAGGGAAAAGGCGCGGATTACCCCGGAGTAATCCGCAAAACGATTAGTGCGGCATCGACCACGACTGCAGTGTGTAACCTTCCTCGCTCAATTCGGCGCGAGCCTGTTCCAGCAGCAGTTCGAGTTGCGCGGGATCGGAATAGGCGCTGCTTGGGATCTGCTTGCGGCCAATGCGGGTGCTGGTGCGGTCGATAACGGTCAGGCTGAGTTCGCCATTGCCGTCTTGTGGGGCCCAGGCCACGCATTTGAATGGTTTAAATGCGCAGTCGGCAATCAGAAGTGCTTCGTTGATACGGAGCGGGGCGTTCATAGGGTCTTCTCTCTGTATGCCCAATCAAGTGATAGGCCGACGGTTGGGCTTACCGTTCAGCTGGTTACTTGTACTGATGCCCGCAACCGGGGTTCGGGTCACACACAATCAAAAGAAATTTCCACTTTATTTCACAGATTCAAGGAAGAGCCTGACATTGAAAGCTGAATGAAAGGAAAGAGTCGTTAGGCAACTAACGTAATCGCAACTTATAACTGGTTTTGTGACATCCCTATAGTCAAACAGTACAAGGCCCTGTCAAATTCTTGCTAATGTTACAGCCAGGTCTGCCAAATGACTGTTTTTATTAAATTTTCATAAATTTGGCGCCAAGGATCAGTCATGAGTGATGCGCCTGCCTTACGACGTTTGTTAGTGGTGGACCCCTGTGACGATTGCTATCGCCTGGTCCCTGGATTGCGCGCCATCGGTTGGGACGTTGACAGCTGCACGCTGGAGAACGCCGTTGACCGAACCTGTGACGTGGGCTTGCTGCGCTTGCAGCCTTATCACCTTGAGCACCCGGAGGCCGTCAAAGAGCTGATCAGCCGCAGCGGCACCGAGTGGATAGCCGTACTCAACCAGGAAGTACTGCGGTTGCAAAATGTCGGCGACTTCGTCTGTGAGTGGTTTTTTGACTTTCATACCTTGCCGTTCGATGTGTCCCGGGTCCAGGTAACACTGGGCCGGGCGTTTGGCATGGCGCGTTTGCGCGGGCAGGGCACGGTCTATGTCGACCAGCCCGAGCACGAATTGCTGGGCGACAGCAAACCTATTCGTGAGCTGCGAAAGCTGTTGAGCAAACTGGCTCCGACCGAATCTCCGGTGTTGATTCGCGGTGAAAGCGGCACTGGCAAGGAACTGGTCGCACGAACGCTGCATCGTCAGTCCCAGCGTCACAACAAACCCTTCATTGCGATCAATTGTGGTGCGATTCCCGAGCATTTGATCCAGTCCGAGTTGTTCGGCCATGAGAAAGGCGCATTTACCGGCGCGCACCAACGCAAGGTCGGACGGATAGAAGCCGCCAACGGTGGCACCCTGTTTCTCGACGAGATCGGTGACCTGCCACTGGAGTTGCAGGCCAACCTGTTGCGGTTCCTCCAGGAAAAACACATCGAGCGGGTGGGTGGCAGTCAGCTGATTCCGGTGGATGTGCGGGTTCTGGCGGCAACGCATACCGACCTTGAAGCCGCCATCGAGAAGAAGCGCTTTCGCGAAGATTTGTATTACCGCTTGAACGTACTGCAAGTGGCGACCGTTCCGCTGCGCGAGCGCCATGGCGACCTGGCGGTGTTGGCCAACCACTTCTCCCATTTCTATAGCCATGAAACCGGGCGCCGGCCACGCAGTTTCAGCGAAGACGCGTTGATTGCCATGGGCAAACACGACTGGCCAGGCAATGTTCGCGAACTGGCCAACCGCGTTCGTCGCGGGCTGGTGTTGGCCGAAGGCCGGCAGATCGAGGCCCGTGACCTGGGGTTGATCAGTCAGCATACGTTGGCAGCGCCGATGGGCACCCTTGAAGAATACAAGTCTCGGGCCGAACGCCAGGCGTTGTGCGATGTATTGAGTCGCCACAGCGATAACCTGAGTGTCGCCGCCAAAGTATTGGGTGTGTCGCGACCGACCTTCTACCGGTTGTTGCACAAGCACCAGATTCGCTGAACCCCGGCCGCAAACCAAAACCCCGCTGCGATTGCAGTTGCAGCGGGGTTTTTGTTCGGGTCAGAAGTAGTAGGGGAGTTTCAGGCTGAACTGGAAGTCCGGGGCATCGTCCGTCATGCCGATGGACAGGTTGGGCACGATGGTCAGGCTGTCGGTGGCCGCAATGGTCATGCCGATGTTGAAGTAACCAGCGTTGGCATCGCTGGAGACCACCGCTTGCCAATCCCCGCCATCTTCCTTGAGCTTGCTTTTGCGTTGCACCAGATCAGAGACCGAGAACGACATACTCATCTTTTCGTTCAAGGCGAACGCAATGCCGGCGCCGATCTGGAAGCTGTCGCCAATGCGGACTTTGCCCGGTGTCTCGACCGCCGGGTTGGAGCTGATGTCGTCGAAAGACTCTTCCATGTTGTACGTGTAGGACAGGCTGCCGAACAGCACCGCCGGGTCGAACGTCTTGACCAGGGAGATCCCCGGCGTAATCGACCAGACGCCGTTACCGGTAGGCAAGGATTCAGGCACGGCCAGGTTTGAGTTATCGGCCACCCGAACCAGCTTGATGCCGAACGGGTCTTTGCCGGTGGGCGCCTTGACGCGCAAGGTCACCACGGCATCCGGCGTGTTGGCCGATTCGTCGAGGAATTTGTAGGCGACACCGAAGTTGACGTCACCTATGGTCGGGTCTTCCTTGACGGTGTCTTCGGTCGTGACGTTTGCGGCGCCGCTATTGCCGCCACCGGACTGGTACGTGGACTCACGGTAGACAACCGGTACGTTCAGGTCGAACTGCCAGCGATTGTTGAAGTTGTAGCGACCGGTGAGGTCAAGCGTCCAGGTGTCGGCCTTGATCCGGTCCAGGTTGATAGCGCCCAGGAAGATCGAGTCCAGGGCTAGAAAACCGTTGAGGACCAGTTGGCGAGAATCGTAGCGGGAGTAGGTTATCCCGGTTTCGACGCTGAACTTGCCACCGCCGAAAAACCCGCTGGCCTCGTCATACAGATTCGAAACGCTTTGCGCCGGTTGCGAGTCATTGGCCAGCGATTGTCCATAAGAGCTGCCGCTCCCCCCCGAGGCGGCTGCGGCGCCGGTGCCGACGCCTGGATTGCCCTTGAGATCCGCTGGCGACTTGGCCAAGCGTTTGGGAGCGGGCGAGGCGGGCTGCTCTTCGACCTGGCGGACCCGTTGTTCGAGAACCGCCAGGGCTTTTTGCTGTACTTCGTATCGTTGTTTCAACTCCAGGAGCTCTTGTTTGAGAGCCTCCAGTTCCGGGTCAGGTGCTGCCTGCAACATCGCCGCCGGGAGTAGAGCACTCAAGCATGCAACTGCACGCAGTGATACTGATCGGTACATGAAATATGCCGTCCATTTGTGCCCAATGGTCCAGACTCAGCGTAGTTCAATAGCCCATGGTCCGTAATGCAGCGAGTTGGTTGAGGTTGCAGTCCAATGCCCCCGCACTCGGGCCATTATTGTTGAGCACTACGTTGAGTTGAGTCATGTTGTCGACCACATTGCTGCTGCCCAGCAACCGGGTGTTTTGCAGCAACCCGCCTTGGGCGACTTGTTGCAGGCTGGTGCCCTGGTTGTTGTTGGCGGTAATGGCCATCTGAACGCCGCCGCTGGTCGCGGATACCGCGACACTGCCTGCGGCATTACTGCCGGTGATGGTTTGACCGGCTATCAGCGCCTGGCCCTGGCCCGCCACCAGTGCAGGGGCCGTGCTGGCCTCTTTGACGTTGATGGCGATGTTGTTGTTTGCGCTGTTGCCATCACCTGCGGCCCGTGTGACCTGGGTTATCCCCCGGGAAGTGCTCAGGGCTGCGCCCCCCGACACGTGACCGCTGCCCGACCTGGACGTACCGCCATGACCCGATTGCTTGATGGTCGAAACATAGAACTCGGGCTTGACCGTTGCGGCTTGAAGCTGCATCGAGGTGGAGGCTCCGATCAGGTCACCACTGGCATTGCGCCAGGTACTGCTCATGACGACACCGAAGCTGATGACCCGCCCCGGCATCACATATCGGCCACGCAACTCGGCCAGTTCCTGGTCCTTGATTTCGATGGGTCTGAACTCATCAGCAAAACCTGAAGTGTTCGCTGCCAGACAGACAGCGACCACCCAATACGAGGTTTTCATTTGCTGCTCCCGGAGCATCCTGCCCCCTATCATCTTGTTGGCGATTAAAAGAAGTCGCTCTGTATGAAACCAAAATCCATCAATTCGGCATCTTTGACCGGGTTGAAGTTATCCATCTTGTTCTTGGCTGTCAGCGGTTCCGGTGGACTGCGTAACGCATTGGTCTTGTCGTAACCGGGACCGACGATAGCGAAAATAATGCCATTCCAGCCTTTGACAAAGTCATCATGGGAGTAGCGTTTGTGACCGAGTACCGGATCGCCGATATACACCCAGTTCTTGTCCGCCCGCTGCAACACCACGAAGTGCTTGTAGCCGCGAATTTCCATCAATACCACCACCGGAATCGTCACGGATTCGAGTCTTTCCGGTGGGATCCTGTAACCCCGGGCGCGCATGCCGATGCGCTCTATGTAGCGCTTCATGTCCAGCATGGAGAAACCCTGGGTACGCACAAGGTCCTGGTCTGCGGTGACCAGCATGCCCTTGATGATGTGCTCCTCATCGACGTCGAGCCAATAGGCCTGGCGCAGTATCGTTGCCAGCGCGGCGGCGCCACAGCTGAAATCGGTTTTTTGTTCGACGATGTCGCTGAACTTGCGCTCGCGCAAACTCTGTACGTGCTTGTACACCAGCACGCCGCCCGGCAGGGCGGCAACCGGCATCTGTGCAGCCTGGGTCAGGCCAGACAGGCAGAGCAGGGCGAAAAGGACAGTCTTACGCATGATCGATACGCCTTGGGACTGTGGAAAATCCCCGTCGCCGGGGCTTTCATTGCAATCGCGATTACAGACAGGACTTGCAACCCGCGGCGATGGACAGCGAGTTGCTTTGCTGGTTGCCCACACCAGACGATACGTTGGCTCCGCCGTTGCCGGAGAAGTTGTTCATCGAGCCCGTTATCGACGCATTGTTGGTTACAGGGGCTTTCCAGCCCTCTGGCGTGATCACTTGTTGAGTGGTTACACCCGCCAGACCGAGTACACCCACGGTAGCGAAATCAGTCTGGGTGCTGTCGTCATGGTTGGCGTTGTTGGTGACGTTCAGTCCGGACGTGCTTTGGTTGGCCGCCGCCGCCGCTTGCGCTACACGACCGCCCGAAACGGCAATCGCCAGGTTGTTTTTCTGTTGGTTGAAGTCCCCGGTGGTCACGTTGATGCCGATGTTGCCGGAACCGCTGTTACCTGCGTTGTTGAGCGTTGTGTTGTTGGTGCTGGAGTGTTTCCTGGCGGTGTTGCCGGTGCTCTTCTGAGTCGCGCTGGAGGCGGCGACCGCGGTGCCGAAGATGAAGCTTTCGTCAGCCGTAGCAAGGGCGGCGGCGTTGTCTTGCTGGTTGCCGTTACCGGCTGCAACGTTGGCGCCCATGTTGCCGTTGGAGTTGTTCAGGGAGTTATCGACTCTAGCGTCGTTCCTGGTGTCCCGGCTCAATACGCTGCTGTCACTGCTTTCCTGCGAGTCCAGCACGGCGGCCCCGGCGCCTGCTGTAATCTGCAGAATTTGTTCCAGCGTCGGGCCTTTAGGCTGATGGTTGTTGCTCTGGCCGTCGCTCTGGCCGTTGCCTTGATCATCATCAAGGCTGCCTGCTTGTGCTGCGAATGCCATCACTGCTGCCAGAGCGAAAGCCAGAGGTTTGAGAGCAGTTGTCGGGTTCATGGTGTTTCTCCGTGCTCATTAGTTGGTCAGGTGTTGGTACTTCCCTAATCGCACTGTTTCGGGTCAGTCAGCGACCCGGATGCTCAAGGTGTTAGCCATTCGGTTCCCCACCCCGGCACTCTGGTTTACCTGGATCACTCCCCGGCTGCCGGTGAAGGCCTGGTCGCTTGTCACGACCTGGCGACTGCCATTTGGGGCGCCAGTTGCTCCCGAGTTCGGTAACAACGCCACGTTCTGTTGAGAAAGGGCACTATCGTCGATGGCTTGCGGTGCGGCGCTGATGCTGATGCGCATGGCGTTGGCCATCTGGTTGTTCGCCCCGGCGCTCTGGTTGACGCCCAGTACGCCGTTGCCATTACTGAAGGAGGAGCCGCCGATAGTGGCCGTCGCGTCCATCGACGGATTGGCGGGCGTAGTGATTTTCTGCCGGACGCTGGTGATCGCACCGGCTTGGGTGCCAATGGCGATCGCGCGGACGTTGGCCTGCTGTTGTTGATCGCCAGCCGCCTGGTTGACGTTGAAGTTGCCGCGGTATTGAGTACCCGAATCCTGGAGGGTGGCGTTATTCACCGAACTGACGCCCGAGTCGGCCATCACACTGGTGCAGCCGAGCAGGGCAAGTAACAGCAGGGATCGACACATCTCATTGGCCTCCCGCCATTCTGCCCAGTGAACCGAGGCCGCTGCTCATGGCGCGGTTGATGGTTCCGGAAATGGCGCTGCCACTGCCACCACCGTGACCGACAGACATGCCGGGCATACCGTTGGGGTTGGTGACGGCGTTGAGGCCTTGCAGGCCACCCAGGCTTTGCCCGTTGTTGTGGCGAAGGGCGGTTCCGGTGGTGACCCCGGCGATGTCGGCATCACTGAGTTCGCCGGTGACGCGGGCCGATGGGTTGGCATTGAGGGTGTTGGGGTTTGGATCCCTGCCGCCGCTGCGACCGATGGGCGTCGGGTGAATGGTGCGATCAAGCACGATGACGCCGTTGCCTTCGGCTTGAACGTCAAAACTGATAACCGCGCCTGCAGCGCTCGCGAAAAGCAGCAGGCACGTCAAGGCATGTTTATCGAGTATCCCCACGACAGTCTTTCCTTCTCATGTGGGCTGGCTCTGGTCGGCTTTTTGAAGGAGAGAGCGAAAGCTGTGCCGGTTTTTGAATATCTCGTTGATTCAATGGCTTATGGATATTGTCCGGATAGCCTTTGCCGAGAATGTTTCAAAGGTGAGACGAAACCCTGCGCAGGCAGCCCTTATTTGCGGATAAATCGCTCTGGAACAAGGGTTTCAGCGGTGCTGTATCAATGACTTAACAAATCCGATGATCCAGCGGTGAAGGGCGCTTAAACAGGCGGTTTGAGGCGGGAAGGGTGTTTCAGGACCGGACACTTTTCCCCCGGGACAGGGGGGGATAGTGGGGAAGTTGCCCCAAAAGGCCGGTCAGGCGCCGAGCAATCGGGTCACGGCGTTCAGTGCCTGGAATCGGCGTTCTGCCCAATCTCCGCGCAGTACTTGAACCGGTTGGGCGTGGCGCTCAAGCCAGGCCAGGGTCTGCTCGAAAAATGCCTGGCGCTCACTCAATCGGGGTTGGCAACGCTGGCCATCATCCGTCCATTCGACGTGTTCCGGCGACAGCAGCAAGTGCAAGTCGTAATGCCGGGCCAGTAGCGCTTGTTCGAGCCAGGCGGGGCAGTCGCCAAACAGGGTTTGGCTCCAGAGGATATTGCTCAGCAGGTGCGTGTCGAGGATGAGCAAAGACGGTTGTTGCGCACGGGCTTCGTCTTCCCATGCCAATTGACCGCGGGCGATGTCCGGAATGTCGGCCAAGGTGGTGTCCCGGGGATTGTGCTCGATGAACCAGCGTACATACTCGTCCACCAGGATCCCGCCGAAACGCTGTTGCAACTCGGCCGCCAGCCAGCTTTTACCGCTGGATTCAGGGCCTGTGAGTACCAGGACTTTCATGCGCGCAACGCCGGATCGGCGCGCCATTGGCGCCAGCCCTGCACGGCGATAACGGCGAACAGCCCGTACAGGGTGGCGGTCAGGTACAGGTCCTTATAGATGAACAGCCCGACGAAAATCACATCCAGGGCGATCCATAGCGGCCAGCACTGGACACGTTTTTGCGCCATCCAGACCTGCGCCACCAGGCTGAATCCGGTCAGCGCCGCATCGAGCCAGGGTTGCGCGGCGTCGGTCCAGTGGGCCATGGCCGCCCCCAGCAACAGGCTGCCGAGTGCGCCGATGGCCAGGCTCAACGCCACGGAACGGAAATCGAGCCAACTGACTTCGCGGCCATGGGTCGTTTCGCCACCCCGTGTCCACTGCCACCAGCCGTAAAGCTGCAAGGCGGCATAGACGACTTGCAGCAACATGTCCGAATACAGCTTCACCTCAAAAAAGATCCAGCTATAGAGCAGCACCATGACCAGACCGATGGGCCAGCACCAGGTGTTCTGTTTGACCGTCAGCCAGACGGCAATGACACCGAGGGTGGCGGCAAACAGTTCAAGCCCGGACATGGAGGTTCCTTGGTGAAATCGAAGAGGGGCCGATTGTAACCGGATTGGCGTCGGGAATCCCGTGGAGCAGGATGTGCTTCGTTGGTGCGCGATAACGCGGCAGCGCCAATCGGACTTGTCTGATAGGATTTCGGCCCCGCGCGGGTAAACCCGGATCAGGATTGTTTTTTCACAGGATTTTGACGGTTCCGTGGTGATCCTTGATGCGCGGGGCTTCAGCTAGGCTGATCGCAATTCAAGCTTTGGAAAAATATTAACGGGGCATGCCGGCGCGCATAGCCTTTTGGGGGATTGATGGATCTTTGGACCGCCTTTCAGGCATTGATACTTGGGGTTGTAGAAGGGCTGACCGAGTTCCTGCCCATTTCCAGTACCGGCCACCAGATTATCGTGGCCGACATGCTCGGCTTCGGGGGCGAGCGGGCGATGGCGTTCAACATCATTATCCAGCTGGGTGCCATCCTGGCGGTGGTATGGGAGTTTCGACGCAAGATCTTCGATGTGGTCATCGGCCTGCCGACCCAGCCGAGCGCTCGGCGGTTTACCGCGAACCTGTTGATTGCGTTCTTCCCGGCCGTGGTGCTGGGCGTGATCTTCGCCGACATGATCCACGAGTACCTGTTCAATCCGATCACTGTGGCAGCGGCGCTGGTCGTGGGCGGGTTCGTCATGTTGTGGGCCGAGCGCCGGCAGCATGAAGTCCACGCCGAAACGGTGGATGACATGACCTGGAAAGATGCCCTGAAAGTCGGCTTAGCCCAATGCCTGGCGATGATTCCGGGCACTTCGCGTTCGGGCTCGACGATCATCGGCGGGTTACTGTTCGGCCTGTCGCGCAAGACCGCTACCGAGTTTTCGTTCTTCCTGGCGATGCCAACCATGGTCGGCGCAGCGGTGTACTCGGGCTATAAATACCGTCACCTGTTTGTCCCGTCCGATTTCCCGGTGTTCGCGATCGGCTTCGTCACCGCGTTCGTCTTCGCGATGATCGCGGTTCGCGGGCTGCTCAAGTTCATCGCCAACCACAGCTATGCGGCGTTTGCCTGGTATCGCATTGTGTTCGGCCTGATCATCCTGGCGACCTGGCAATTCGGCTGGGTCGACTGGAGCGCGGTCAAGCCGTGAGTGACTCAAGCTCGCGCAATAACCCCGGGCGCCAGCCCGGGGGACAGATCCGTAATCCACGGCTGAAGTGGCTGGTGTTTGCAATCCTGTGTGCGTTGCCGCTGTCGGGGTCGGTGTCTTCATGGCTGCACGGGGTGTCGCTGATTCCCTTGGCGGCCTACGGCATCGTCAGCGTCGTGACGTTTTTCCTGTACTGGAGCGACAAGCGCAAGGCCCGCGCCGAGCAATGGCGTACGCCGGAGAATGTCCTGCATGCGCTGGAGCTCGCCGGCGGCTGGCCCGGTGCCTTGCTGGCGCAGCAAGCGTTCCGGCACAAAACCCGCAAAATCTCCTACCAGTTGGTGTTCTGGATCATCGTGCTCATGCACCAGGTGTTCTGGATCGACCACCTGTTCCTCGGCGCACACCTGTTCGCCTTGTTCTGATCGACAAGGCCCTAGAGTAACAAGCCGACTTGAGTACGCTTGGGCAGTTTGCTCACCACCAACTGGTGGGAGCGCTGCAACAAGCCCTGCAGTTCTTCGTTGCCGAGCGGGTAGGGCGTTTCCATGATGATCCACTGGGCGCGCGCCAGATAAGGCGCCGGATGAATCCCCGGGCGGTCGCAATGACCGAGAAACAGATCCTTGTCGACCTTGAAGGCCAGGGAATCACCCCGCAGGCCCTGCAAGGCGAACATCTTGTTCCCGGCAATCGAAAACACCCGCACGCCTCCCCATTTATAGTCTTCCCGCGCTCCGGGCAGGGTAAGGCAGAATTTCGCGACATCCTCTTCGCTCATCCGTCCGGCTTTCATAACAATCGCTCCCCGCAGGCATTGAATGACTCGACCAGATGGTCAATCCAGGCGCGTACCGCCGGCATGACCCCGCGTCGATGAGGATAGACCGCTTGCAGCCAGCCACCGGGTAACGACCAGTCGGGCAACAACTGCACCAGTGCGCCGTTTTCCAGTTCCTGCTCGCAATACATCATGGGCAGCATCGTAAAGCCCAGGCCAGAGAGGGTGCTGGCCTTGCGCACGATAAAGTCATCGATGCCCAGCCGGGCCTCGAGCGCCAGTTCACAACTTTTGCCTTTTTGATCCAGCATGCGGATGTGCACCATGCGGTCGGCCTCGAGGGCGCCGAGCACCGGCAGGTTTTTCAGATCGTCGGGATGGTTGATCTCTCGGCCAACGAGGAAGCCGGGACTGGCGACCATCAGCATCTGCGCCTGACGCAGGCGGCGGGTCACCAGCAGCGGGTCTTCGTCGCCCAGCTCCCGCACTCGCAGGGCCACGTCAATGCCTTCGTTCACCAGGTCGACCCGGCGGTTGAGCAGCATGACCTCCAGCTGGACTTGTGGAAACCTTTCCAGAAAGTCGCTGATCACCCCCGGCAATATTTCATGGGCCAGCCCAACCGGGCAGGACACCCGCAAACGCCCGCGGGGCTCGCTGGACATGCTGGCCACGGCCTCATCGGCCATTTCCGCCTCCAACAGCATCGCCTGACAGTGCCTGAGGTAACGCTCACCGACGGCAGTCAGTTTCAGTTGTCGGGTGGTGCGTTGCAGCAGTCTTGCGCCGAGTCGCTCTTCCAGTTCGGCGATGCGCCGTGACAATCGGGACTTGGGGATGCCCAGCAAACGCCCGGCCGCGGCGAACCCCCCGGCTTCCACGACTTTGGCGAAGTAATACAGGTCGTTGAGGTCTTGCATGATGTGAATCCAATTGTCCTATCTATGGGACGAACTATCGCATTGTTACCGTCTAATCAGCTATTGGTTTCGTGTGTAGGATTAGTCCCATCAGATCGCCCTTGTGGGCGATCCTCACTTGGAGATCCCACATGAAACTGCTGCATATCGATTCGAGCATCCTGGGCGACAACTCGGCTTCCCGTCAGTTGAGCGGTGAAGTCGTTAAAGCCTGGCAAGCCGCCGAGCCAACCGCCGTGGTGACTTACCGCGACCTGGCCGCCGACGCCATCAGCCATTTCTCCGCCACCACCCTGGTCGCCGCCGGCACCACCGCTGAACTGCGCAACGCCGCACAACAGCACGAAGCCGAACTGAGCGCCTCGACCCTGGCCGAATTCCTGGCTGCCGATGCCGTGGTGATTGCCGCACCGATGTACAACTTCACCATCCCGACTCAACTCAAAGCCTGGATCGACCGCATCGCGGTGGCCGGCCAGACCTTCCGTTACACCGAAGCCGGCCCTGAAGGCCTGTGCGGTGGCAAGAAAGTCGTGATCGTTTCGACCTCCGGCGGCATGCACGCCGGTCAGGCAACCGGTGTTGCCCACGAAGAGTATTTGAAGTTGCTGTTCGGTTTCATCGGTATCACCGACATCGAAATCGTCCGTGCCGAAGGCCTGGCTTACGGTGACGACGTACGCAGCAAAGCCATGAGCGCTGCCCACGCACAAATCAGCGAGCAGTTGTTCGCCGCTGCGTAAGGCTTGGGTAAAAGTAAGCAACCGTTCAGGTAAAGCCCAAAAAACTCTGTATTCTGGCTACGCAAGTACCAGTTACGGAGTTTTTTGTTTCTGGTCGTTTCAGATTGTGGCCCGACTCATGCAGTCCAGGGCGTACGTCTCAAGTCCGGTAACAAGGCGGGGCATCCATGATGCGTCTTTGTGCAACTTTACTGATTTGCCTGCTCAGCAGCTTGAATACAGTGCACGCCGCGCCTGCACCGCATCCTCACTGGAGCGTCGGCTTCCACGAGATGACTTTTCTCGACCCGCTGGACTTGCAGCCGATGCGCGCCATTGCTTTCTATCCTTCCAGTGATCGGGAGCACACCAGCAAGCTCGAGGGTTACACCGTCGAAGCCGGGGAGGACACCAAGGTCGCCATCGGCCGGTTCCCGATGCTGATGCTGTCCCACGGAAATACCGGTACCCCGCTGGCCCTGCACGACCTTGCCACGTCGCTGGCGCGCAAAGGCTTTGTCGTGGTGGCGGTGATTCACCCCGGTGACAACTCCAGGGACCACAGCCGACTCGGTACTTTGAGTAACCTGTACGGCCGGCCGATCCAGATTTCCGAAGCCATTACCGCGACCTTGGGCGACCGTATGCTGTCGCCGTTCGTCAATGCCGATCAGGTGGGGGTCATTGGCTATTCGGCCGGTGGCGAGACCGCATTGATTCTATCCGGCGCGACCCCGGACCTGGATCGCCTGCGCCGTTACTGCCAGGAGCGCCCGGATGACCGCGATGCCTGTAACACCCAGGGCGAATTGATTGTCGACCGCGATGACCTGCAACCGGTGGCCGATCCACGCGTCCACGCCTTGATGCTGATGGCACCGTTGAGCCTGAAGTTCGGTCGCCACACCCTGGCCGATGTGCATGTGCCGGTGCTGCTTTACAGCGGCGATGGCGACAAGCTGGTGGCTGTCGACAAGAACGCCGCGGCGCTGGCGCGCAAACTGCCGACCGCGCCCGACTTCAAGTTACTGGCCGGGGCAGGGCACTTCGTCTTCATGGCGCCGTGCAATGACGAACAGATCGTAATCATGCCTGCGCTGTGCACCGATGCCGATGGCGTCGACCGGCAGGACATTCATCGCAATCTGATCTCCGAAGCCGGACGCTTCTTCACGCGTACCCTGGGCAGGCCGACCCGGGCGGGGATGCAGACCGCCGATCAGTGAGGGAGATCGGCGGTTTTTATCGTTAGTTACTTATCAGCTAAAGCAGTTTCCAGTGTTACTACTCTGGCATTAAGTTCACGCACAGATTCGATAAGAGGCGCCACAAGTTTTTGGTAATCAACTTGCAAATGACCGCGATCGGTGCGCACTAACTGTGGATAAACTTTCTGCACATCCTGGGCAATCAGACCGACATCGGCTTGGTCGTTTTGCTTCCAGTTGAACGTTACACCATGGAGTTTCAGGAGGTTTTCCGTCGGGTTTTCCAGACGTTGAACGTTGCTTTTCAGTCGTTCATCACTGAAGAATGGGCAGCACTCATCTCCTATATCGCCGCCAATGTCCCAGCATTGGCCGTTATGGCAGATTTGCTGCGACGTCGAGCTTTGAGCATGGACAGTACCGTAGAGGGAAAACAGCAACGTCGTGGCGAGCAGGCTTAAAGGCAATATACGCATATTTATCAATTTCCATTTGTCGATTGTTATGTAAGAGCGACGTGAAGAATCTGTCAAAGTTGATGCTTCACACAATGCTGGCTCTTTGTATCAATCGGTGCGGAATGTTGCGTTTGAATTATGCGGTAAAGTTTTGATGTATTACCTTGTTAGTGCCAGCTTTCAATGGTTTTAGCGCGCACTTTGACGTAACAGGATCAACGTCAGGCAAAGGCCGGTGACCGACAACAACGCAGCACTGAAGAAAATCCACGCATAACCCAGGTTCAACGCCACTGCGCCCATCAACGGGCCGGCAATCGCCAGCGCCAGATCGAAAAACACCGCATAAGCACTCAAGCCCGCCCCCCGGCTGGAGTTGGGCACCTGTTTGATGGCCTCGACACCCAGCGCCGGATACACCAGAGACAGGCCAAATCCAGTCAGGCCGGCGCCAATGAGCGCATACCCGGTCGAAGGGGCCAGCCACAACAGCACCAGGCCAACCGTCTCAATGCACATGCAGGCAATGGCCGACGTGAACCCGCCAAACCGACCGATGGCGGATATGAACAGCAGCCGCGACAGAATGAAACACACGCCGAACACGGTCAGGCAGTAGGCCGCGCCGGTCCAGCCACGATTGACGTAGTAAAGAGTGATAAAGGTCGTCAGGGTGCCGTAGCCAATGGACGCCAGGCTCAAGCTCGCGCCGAACGGCGCAATGCGCCCGAACACCGCCCAAAACGGCAGGCGCTCGCCGCGCACCACGGGCACCGAGGGCTTGTTGCGAATCAGCAACAGTGCGGCCATGGCCAGCAGCGACAGGGCGATACCCAGGCTGGCGAAACCCAGTTGTTGCACCATGACCACACCCAGCGGCGCACCAATGGCAATCGCCCCATAGGACGCGATGCCGTTCCAGGAAATCGACCGCGCGGTATGCTCGGCGCCCACCTGGCCCATGCACCAACTGATGGTGCCGACACCGATCAACCCTTGGGCGATCCCCAGTAGCAGGCGCCCGGCGATCAGGATCAGCAGGCTGAGCAAGGGAAAGCCTTGCAACAGGGTCGACAGCAAGGTCAGCACGCCGCTGAGCACAATCCCCGCCAAGCCATAGATGATTGCGCGCTTGGTACCAACGCTGTCCGACATCCGCCCGGCCATGGGCCGGCTGAGCAGGGTGGCGAGGTATTGCGAGCCGATGGTCAGCCCGGCCACGATGGCGCTGAACCCGAGTTGTTCGTGGACATAACCCGGCAATACCGCAATCGGCAAACCGATGCAGAGGAAGGCAATGAAGGTATAGAAAACGATGGAGACGATCTGCAGGGTGATCGCCAATGAGCTTTGCGGAGCAACTTGCTGCACAGACATGAGGGCTCGTTCGCGGGCGGCGGTGGGAGACCTGCATCATGGCGCGGCGCTGGGATAAAAGAAAGCAGGCTAACTACTTTTGCCGTGACATTATCGTTGTTCCTCATGGCCTCATCGCGAGCAAGCTCGCTCCCACATTTTGAAATGCATCCCCCTGTGGGAGCGAGCTTGCTCGCGATGATTCATGTACCAACAAGAAACCTTGGCCCGGAATGCAAAAAGCCCCGTCATCAGGACAGGGCTTTTCACTTGAAGCTTGTAGCTAAAGGCTTGTAGCTACCTTTAGAACACCACACCCTGGCTACGCAGGTAATCGTCGTAGGTGCCGCTGAAGTCGGTCACGCCGTTAGGGCTCAACTCGATGATGCGGGTGGCCAGGGACGATACGAACTCACGGTCGTGGCTGACGAAGATCAGCGTGCCCGGGTAGTTCTCCAGCGCCAGGTTCAGCGCTTCGATCGATTCCATGTCCAGGTGGTTGGTCGGTTCGTCCATCACCAGTACGTTCGGCTTTTGCAGGATCAGCTTGCCGAACAGCATGCGGCCTTGCTCACCACCGGAGATGACCTTGACCGACTTGAGGATCTCGTCGTTGGAGAACAGCATGCGGCCCAAAGTGCCGCGAATGATCTGCTCGCCCTGAGTCCACTGGCCCATCCAGTCGAACAGGCTGACGTCGTCTTCGAAGTCGTGGGCGTGGTCCTGGGCGTAGTAGCCCAGCTCCGCGCTTTCGGTCCACTTCACGGAGCCGGCGTCCGGGGTCAGTTCGCCCATCAGGGTGCGCAGCAGGGTGGTTTTGCCGATACCGTTCGGGCCGATGATCGCCACGCGCTCGCCGGCTTCTACGGTGAAGCTGAAGTTCTTGAACAGGGTCTTGCCGTCGAAGCCCTTGGACATCTGCTCGATGGTCACGGCCTGGCGGTGCAGCTTCTTGGTCTGTTCGAAGCGGATGAACGGGCTCACGCGGCTCGATGGCTTGACTTCGGCCAACTGGATCTTGTCGATCTGCTTGGCGCGGGAAGTGGCCTGCTTGGCTTTCGAGGCGTTGGCCGAGAAGCGGCTGACGAACGTTTGCAGTTCGGCGATCTGGGCTTTCTTCTTGGCGTTGTCCGACAGCAGTTGCTCGCGGGACTGGGTCGCCGCAGTCATGTACTCGTCGTAGTTGCCCGGGAACAGGCGCAGCTCACCGTAGTCCAGGTCGGCCATGTGGGTGCAGACGCTGTTGAGGAAGTGACGGTCGTGGGAAATGATGATCATGGTGCTGTTACGCACGGTGAGAATCGATTCCAGCCAGCGAATGGTGTTGATGTCCAGGTGGTTGGTCGGTTCGTCGAGCAACAGCACTTCCGGATCGGAGAACAGCGCCTGGGCCAGCAATACTCGCAGTTTCCAGCCTGGAGCCACTTCGGACATCGGGCCGAAATGCTGTTCCAGGGGAATACCCAGGCCCAGCAGCAGTTCGCCGGCACGGGATTCGGCGGTGTAGCCATCCATTTCGGCGAATTCGGTTTCCAGCTCGGCCACGGCCATGCCGTCTGCTTCGCTCATTTCCGGCAGCGAATAGATGCGATCGCGCTCGGCCTTGACCTTCCACAGCTCTTCGTGACCCATGATCACGGTGTCGATCACGGTGAATTCTTCGTAGGCGAACTGGTCCTGGCGCAATTTACCCAGGCGCACGTTCGGCTCCAGCATGACCTGGCCGCCGGACGGCTCGAGGTCACCGCCGAGAATCTTCATGAAGGTCGACTTGCCGCAACCGTTGGCGCCGATCAGGCCGTAACGGTTGCCACCGTTGAACTTGACCGAAACGTTTTCGAAGAGCGGCTTGGCGCCGAACTGCATCGTGATGTTAGCTGTAGAAATCAAAGGTTTTTCCTGCGAAGCATTCAGAGTAGCTAGGGTTGCGGCAGTACCGGTTCAGTACCTGTTTCCACTGTTGGGCCCCCGGGACATTCATCCCGATCGGCAGTGGAAGATCCATCTGGCATCAAGTGGACAGCAGCATGTGGCGCGCCTGGCCCGAGACAACGTGCGCTGAAAGGGGATTTTCCCGCTCTCAACCTGGGGGCGCGTAAAGTTTGGCGGCGATTGTACTGGTCTGGCTCTTTAAACGATAGGGCGATGGAGGCCTCTGCAACGCTTTGGCGGTTTTTGCGGACACATTTTCACAGTTGCGGGTTAACTATTGGTTACAAACTGTGGCTAAAATGCCATCCATCAGCTGAAGGCCGACCATCGGCGTGGTTCGATGGCATTACGGGGCCGCTGTTTCGCATTCAGTCGCTGCACAAGACCCGGGGACCGGCATGCCGGTAAAGGGCGCAGTTTGTTTATTTCCAACCTGTGACGATTTCCGTGAAACTGATCATTGCCGTTATCTACGTTGTCTCTATTGCGTACGTTCACCTGCGTGGTCGAGTGCGCCACAAGCTGGGGCGCCAGTTGAGTGATCACTCGACATTCCTGGCGCCGATCAATTGCTTTCTTTATCTGTTTTCGAAAATCCCCAACAAACCGTATCTCGATCCGGCTGATTTTCCCGACCTGAGCCCGCTGCAGGCGCATTGGGAAGAAATTCGTGCCGAAGGCCAGAATTTGCTTCACGCCGGCGAGATCAAACGTTCGAACCAATACGATGACGTCGGTTTCAACTCGTTTTTCAAGACCGGCTGGAAGCGTTTCTATCTCAAGTGGTATGGCGATAGCCACCCGTCGGCCATGAAGCTCTGCCCGCGTACCACCGAACTGGTACAGGGCATTGGCTCGATCAAGGCGGCGATGTTCGCCGAGTTGCCACCGGGCTCGAGACTGGTGCGCCACCGCGACCCGTATGCCGGTTCGTACCGTTATCACCTCGGACTGGACACACCCAACGCTGAAGGTTGCTACATCAATGTCGATGGCCAGAACTACCATTGGCGCGATGGCGAAGCGGTGATGTTCGATGAGACCTTCATTCATTACGCAGAGAACACCACTCCACGCAACCGCATCATCCTGTTCTGCGACGTCGAGCGGCCGATGAAGTATCGGTGGGCAGCGGCATTCAATCGCTGGTTCAGCCGCACTGTCATGTCGGCGGCAGGTGCACCGAACGAGGACGGAGACCGCACCGGTGGGATCAACCGGCTGTTCAGCAAGGTCTACAAGGTTCGCCTGCGCGCCAAGGAACTGAAAAAGCGCAACCGCAAGCTTTACTACCTCCAAAAATGGTCGATCTTTGCCGGGTTGCTGGCGGTCTTCATTCTGATCTGATTTTTTCGGTGTAGCGTACCAAGGCTTCGCGAGCAGTCCGGGACATCCAACGGATCACTTACTGACTTTCTTCCTGGCAAGCGGTTTGCTGCCCGCCTTCGGCCTGGACGCTGCTTTACCGCTGCCGAGGTGCGCTTGAGCAGTTCGGTCAGGTCAATGACATCCGCCGTTTTGCGCTCCTCTTCACCAGAAGCGGTTTCGACGTCTTCGATCTTGCCTTCACGGGCCTTCTTGTCCACCAGGGCCATGATCTTGTCTTCGAAGCCGTCCCGATAGTCGTCCGGCGTCCACTCGGCACTCATGTCCTCCACCAGGCGTTTGGCCATGTCCCGTTCGCCCTTGGCCAGTTCGGGGCTGGTCACTTCGCTGCCCAGCGCCAGTTCTTCGAGACTTCGCACCTCGGCCGGCCAGCGCAGCATCACCAGGACCAGTGCCGATTCCAGCGGCATCAATGCGGCCAGGTGCTGGCGGGTATGCAAGACCACGCGAGCGAGGGCGACCTTGCCGGTTTTGCTCAGGGTTTCGCGCAGCAGTGCATAGACCTTTCCGCCGCGTTTGTCGGGAGCCAGGTAGTAAGGCGTGTCGATGTTCTGCAAGGGAATCTGCTTGCCGTCGACAAAGGAGAAAATGTCGATGGTCTGGGTCGAGAGCGGATGAGCGGAACGGATCTCCTCTTCACTGAGCACCACGTACCGACCCTTTTCGTACTGCACGCCCTTGACGATATGCTCCTTGGTGACTTCCTTGCCCGTCACCTTGTTGACACGCTTGTAGCCCACCGGGTCCATGCTGCGGCTGTCGAGCCAGTCGAAATCGACGCCTCGGGAGGACGTTGCGGAGACCAGCGCCACGGGGATGTGCACCAGTCCGAAGCTGATTGCGCCTTTCCAGATTGCCCGTGCCATGGTCGTCTACTCGCGAGTGATGTTCAGGTGACCTGCGGTCCTTTGCAAAAGTTTCTGTGGTCTGCGCGCCGGTTCCCCCGCCGGATCAACCGGGTGCCAGATCGTGACGGGGAGTTTTTGGTTAACAAATCCGAACCTCGGGCGTAGCGTGGTATCGAAGTCCTTACCCACGCGGACGCAGAGAGGCACCCCCATGAACCGATACGTGTTTGGCGCCATTGCACTGGCCTTGAGTGGCGTACTTGGCTCCTTGGTCCAGGCCGACGTCTCTGCTTCGTTGCAGTTGGCCCAGAACCTGCCGGGCAGCACCAACAACAACCCTTATAACAGTCCGATTCGCCGGGCCAATCCCAACAGCATGCAAGGCACCCAACCCAGCACCCCGGCCATACGAGGACCCAATACCGTGCCGGTCCCGCGCCCGCCGACACTGGACAACGGTGGCATTGGTAATCGCTACCCCGACCGGACAGCGCCCGCCAGCCCACCGAAATTCATTCCCAATCCACCGCCTCGAGACACTGGTAGCAGCAACCGTTGAGTGGCAGGCATGACGTCTGCCCGCTACTTTTCACCAAGTCCCATTTCCATCAGAAAAGGAATCCTGCATGTTGCGTAAAAGCCTGTTGGCAACCCTCTGTGCCGGCGTATTGATCAGCGCCGCTGTCCCTGTGCTTGCCGCACCGGCCCAGACGATGAAAAGCGAAGATGGCACCCTTGAGGTCACCCCCATCGTGACGGGGCTGGAGCACCCCTGGGCCCTGGCATTCCTGCCGGATAGCAAAGGCATGCTGGTGACCGAACGGCCCGGCAACCTGCGATTGGTGACCGCTGAAGGCAAGTTGTCCGCACCGCTCAATGGCGTACCCACGGTCTGGGCCAAGGGGCAGGGTGGATTGCTCGACGTGGCGCTGTCGCCCGACTTCAAGCAGGACCGGATGGTCTATCTGTCCTATGCCGAAGGTGGCGGTCAGGGCGGCAAGGCCGGCACGGCGGTGGGCCGCGGCCGGCTCTCCGACGATATGACGGCGCTCAAGGATTTCCAGGTGATCCTGCGTCAGGAACCCAAGCTCTCGGTGGGCAACCATTTTGGCTCGCGGCTGGTGTTTGATCGCGACGGCTATCTGTTCGTGACCCTGGGGGAAAACAACGACCGCCCGACCGCCCAGGACCTCGACAAGCTGCAAGGTAAAGTGGTGCGAATCTACCCGGATGGCACTGTGCCCAAGGACAACCCCTTTGTCGGCCAGGCCAACGTGCGCCCGGAGATCTGGTCCTACGGGCAGCGTAACCCGCAAGGCGCCGCGCTCAACCCGTGGAACGGCACGCTGTGGGAAAACGAACACGGCCCTCAGGGCGGCGATGAAATCAACATCATCGAGCGCGGCAAGAATTACGGCTGGCCGCTGGCGACCCATGGCATCAACTACTCCGGTCAACCGATTCCCGAAGCCAAGGGTGAAATCGCCGAAGGCACCCTTGTCCCGAATCATGTCTGGGAAAAGTCCCCGGGCCTGAGTGGCATGGCGTTCTACGATGCCGATCGTTTCAAGGTCTGGCAGCGCAACGTGTTTGTCGGCGCGCTGATCAGCCAGGAACTGATCCGCCTGGAGTTCGATGGCGACAAGGTGATCCACGAGGAGCGCTTGCTCGGGGAGCTGAAAAAACGCATTCGCGACGTACGGCAGGGGCCGGACGGATACTTGTATGTTTTGACCGATGAGGAGAACGGCGGGTTGTACAAGGTGGGTTTGAAGTAACCAGCCGTGGGCTTGTCCTGCAGCCGCCATAGTGAGCGGCTGCAGAACGGGTATTGAGTTTCAGGGCATCGGTTTTTCAAGTCTCGTGTAGGAGCGAGCTTGCTCGCGATTGCAATTTAAACCTCATTACGGGAGGTCGGTCAGATCTGTCGAGTCGCGGCAACTGAACGCTTTCGATTCTGAAACCCACGTACCACCAGATACAATAATGGCCCAATCGACACGAACACAGCGGTAATCAGTAGATATGGCACCACCGAAACCGCCGACTGCCCGCGCTTTCGCGCATCCTGGTACATCCAGATCGCTGCCAGCGTCGCCAGCAGGTAAAGATCGATCACCACTTGCGCAGTATCCGGGCGTGACATCAGGCTGATGCCGAAATCGATCAGCGATTGTTCGGCCTGGAGCATCACTGAAACCGTATAGCCGGCAAAAGCGATCAAGGCGATAAGGGGCAGGGTAATGGCCTTCATGTTTTCCTTCCTTGGGCAATGAATAGAACCGGTAGCCTATAGCGACCACCGCAAACTTGCCATTGACTTGCCATCAACGTCCGGCTAATTTCGAGCCATGACTTCCACCGTATTGCGCTGCCAGCCAAGCATTATTACCGCCATTCCTCATTTGGCGGGCTAGCTCACGACTGCAGCACCCAACCCGCCCTCGAGGCGGGTTTTTACTTTCTGTCTCCCGGGCCCCGATCAATGTCAGGAGACGACGATGAGTTTCACAACCGATCAACAGGCCTTGCTTGAAGGCTACGTGAAAAAAATCCTTGCCGCGCCGGTCTATGAGCTGGCCGTGCGCACGCCTTTGCAACCGGCACCGGCCTTGTCCGAAGCCTTGGGCAACCAGATCCTGCTCAAGCGCGAAGACTTGCAGCCGACCTTTTCTTTCAAGATCCGCGGTGCCTACAACAAGCTGGTGCAACTGAGCGAGGTGCAAAAGGCCCGCGGCGTGGTCACGGCTTCTGCGGGCAATCATGCGCAGGGCGTGGCACTGGCGGCGCGGGAGTTGGGGATCAACGCCACCATCGTCATGCCCTGCACGACGCCGCAGTTGAAGGTCATCGGCGTGCGCAGTCGGGGCGCCGATGCGGTGTTGCACGGCGAAAGCTTTCCGTTCGCACTGGCCTTTGCGCTGGATTTGGCCCGGGAAACCGGTCGCACCTTTGTTTCGCCCTTCGACGACCCGGAGGTGATCGCGGGGCAAGGCACGGTGGCATTGGAAATCCTGCGCCAGCATCAGGGGCCGCTGGATGCGATCTTCGTGCCAGTGGGTGGCGGGGGGCTGATCGCGGGTATCGCCGCCTACGTCAAATACTTGCGGCCGGAAGTTCGCGTCATTGGCGTCGAGTCGGAACATTCCGCGTGTCTGCAAGCGGCGATGCATGCCGGCGAACGGGTCGTGTTGCCGAGCGTCGGCACCTTCGCCGATGGGGTGGCGGTGGCGCAGATCGGCGCTTACGGTTTTGAGGTCTGCCGGTTTTGCGTCGATGACGTGGTGACGGTCAGTAACGATGAACTTTGCGCCGCAATCAAGAATATCTACGACGATACACGCTCGATCACCGAACCTTCCGGTGCGCTGGCCGTGGCCGGGATCAAGAGGTACGTCGCGCAGACCGGTGCATTGGGGCAGACCCTGGTGGCGATCGACTCGGGTGCCAACATCAATTTCGATAGTCTGGGGCACGTGGCCGAGCGCGCCGCGTTGAGTGGCGCCCCGGCATGATGCCTGGGCAGGTCGACAGCGGACGCCGCAAACGGGCGCCGCGAGGGGCCGCCGGATGGCCGGGTTATTCCTGAATGGCTTTCTCGACCTTGGTCGACGCCGACCAGATCCGATAGCGCACTTCGATGTCCTTGGGTACGTACAGCACGAGCGGCAGCTTGCTGTTGTAACGCAGCAGGAAGCCGTCACCGACCACCGGTACAAAACCCTGTTTGCTCGTGCCGCCCGGGCAGGCCATCAACGTGCTCATCGGTCCGATGACTTTTTCCAGGCGATAGAACGGATAGCCCCAACCCTCGAGGTTCTTCTCCTCGAGAATACCGCCCAGGCGCGGGTTGTTGCAGTCGACGGTCATCGTCTTGCCGGCCAGGATCTCGACCTGGAAGTCGCTTTCCCGGGTCTGTGGCGCGAGGTGAATCACCTGGCGGGTAAATCCGCTTTCGGCCTTCGGATAGGGTGCGGTGTCTTCGAGTTTGGCGGCGTGAGCAACGCCGGCAAGCCCCAGTGCGAACAGCGCTGTGCAAGCGTTAACGGTCAAAGAATTCATGATGCCTCCTTGCTTGAAGTGAAGGGCGGCATTTTCACTGTCGTGTGCAGTGAATGCAAACCCGGGATCCCCCGCGTGCAAATTGCAGGGTCGCCAGGGGCGTTCATTGCAAACCGCATGGCAGGTTTAAGGTGATTCGTCTAAATCCTTGAAGTGCCGATGAACTGCACCACGAAAATCAAGGTATGTTTTATGCTGTAGGTGCCCTTGAAGCTTGCCGGGATTTCAAATGAGCAAGCATTGATCGTCGGGCCGTTTCACAAAGGAGGGAGTTGCCATGTTTCTTTCTGCCTTGGAAATTCGCAATATCATCGAAAGCAGTTTTCTGCCCAAGCGCTGCCAGTGCACGCTGTCACCGGACCTGTCGATGACCGTCAAGGTCTATGCAGACGGGCAAACCGATCAGCTCGATCTATTGGTCACCGGCATCGATGCTTCCGGGCTCAATGGTTGTCGGGAAATCAACGAGCTGATTGCCCAACTGCGTTCCAGGCAGCATCACGTAGAGGTCGAACCGCACTCTATGCTGGGCAAAGCACTCTAGTCTGCTGTTTCGGGTTCCAGGGGCACGCGCCGGGTCTGGAAGAACGCCAGGCCCAGCGCCAGTTCAAACCCGACCGCCAGTAAAATGCCCGGCCCGACATGGCCGTTGAGCCATTCGGCAAAACCCAGCACGGCCAATCCCCAGCAGCCGACGACGAAGCCGAGGCTCAGCGCATTGCGGGTTGCGCAAGGAGGGGCGTTGCGAACCAGAAAAGAGAACACGCTTAACGCCCCAAACAGCACGGCGGTGCGTCGCGCGACCAACCCCACCGCGAATGAAAACTCGATATCCCAGAACGACAATAACCATTGCGGTGTCAGACCCCAGACCAGACTGAGCAAAAGACATAGGGCGGCGCAAAACAACGACAGCGTGCGAAACGACAACTGCATGGCGAATCCTTGCGGGCAGAGAGGGAGGCGCTAGAGCATAGCGCCGCGACCCTCAAAGGAATACTGCCAAGTACCAAATCAGATTTTTCGGTCAGCCCTGGTTCTCGCAAGCGTCGGAAAGTTTACGGTAGGAAATTTCTGCGGTTTTTCCCGTGTCATCGATGTACTTCATCTCGGCCTTCACCACCTTGCACTCCAGGGTGTCCGGCTCGGTCAGTGAAATCACTTTGCTGACATGCAATGGCATGCCGTAGTGATAGGGCACGGCTTGAGAGGTCGTGGTGTCATTGGCCTGAGCCAGGCCGGCAAACGCGGTGCAGGTGAGGGCGGCGGTAACCAGCAGGGTGCGAGTGTTCATCAGCGATCTCCGGTGCGGACGGAATGTCAGTTCGATGTGTCGCTTGTCGAACTTGCCGCACTGGGCGTCAGAACAGTCTGAGGGCGTGCGGTCCAGTGAAGTGTTGGATCGCACGGTTAAGCGAGGGTTAACCCGGCTGAACACCGCCTGTCGCGGATGCGCGATCCTGTATATCAGTTAAGACCATCGGGCGCCTGATAGAAAGTCATCGCGAGCAAGCTCCCACAATGCCCGAGCGTCGACACAAATGTTGTGAACGACCCGCAACACTGTAGGAGCGAGCCTGCTCGCGAAGAGGCCCTAGAATTCAGCGCACATCCAGTTGCTTGCGATAAGGCAAATCCGGCCCGGTCTTGCTGCACGTCAGTGCCGCCGCCCGCACCGCGAACTTCAGCATGCGGTCGATCTGCTCGCGGCCCAGTTGCTTCACGCCCTCCACCGAATCCAGCTGGTGTTCGGTCAACCAGGTAATCAGCGCCGCCTGAAAGGTATCGCCCGCGCCCACGGTGTCGGCGATTTTTACCGTAGAGGCGGGGGTGGACCACGAACCATGTGCCCGACTGAATACGGTCGCGCCTTCGCCGCCCCGGGTCAGGAATACCAGCTGACAGCGGTGCTGCAACCAGCCCTGGATCACTTGGGCCGGGTCCTGGCCGGGGTACAGCAGATGCAGGTCCTCGTCGCTGACCTTGATCAGGTCGGCCAGTTCCACCAGTGTCGCGACTCGTTTACGCCACAGGTCGATGTCCGGCTCCGGGTTCAGGCGCACGTTCGGATCGAGGCTGATCAGGCGCTTGCCGCTTTCCCGGCGCACCAATGCCAATAGCGTGTCGGCAATCGGCTGCACCACCAGGGAAAACGAGCCGATATGCAGGCCGCGTACCTCAGACCCGAGTGTCGGCAGGTGCTCCGGTTGCAATTGTCGATCCGCGCAACCTTCGCCACGGAAGCTGTACTGCGGCGAGCCATTGGCCCCCACGGCGACCATTGCCAGGGTGGTCGGCGCGGCAAACTCCAGCAGGTAGTCCAGGCACACGCCCTCATCTTGCAGCACTTGCAGCAGGCGCCGGCCCAAATAGTCGGTGGACAACCCGGCCAACAGCGCCGCGTCCACGCCCAAGCGGCGCAAACCCACCGCCACGTTGAACGGCGAGCCACCGGCAATGGCCTTGAAGTTCACTTTGGACGCCAGCCCACTGGCGTCGTTTTCACTGAAAAAATCGAACAGCGCTTCGCCACACACCAGGTACATAGTTGTTCACTCTTCAAAGGGTTGCGACATGCTGTTGATAGCGTTCATACGCCTGCTGACAGGCTTGCACATTGTCGGCGACCGGCAGGGTTTCACTGGCCGGGTCGAGTTTTACGCAGCGCTCGCACAGTTGCGCCAGGCTGTCTTCGTGCCCGTTCGCCCGGGATACGCACCAGGCCGCCTGAATCGCCGCGCCCAAGGCTGCGGCCTCGCTTTGTTCGGTGCAGATCACCGGTGTATTCATGGTGTCGGCGACGATTTGCCGCCAGACCGCACTTTTTGACCCACCCCCAATCAGCCGAATGCTGCGGCTTTGTAAGCCATTGCGGCGTAGCAGGTCCAGTCCGTAACGCAAACCGAACGTCGTGCCTTCGACCACCGCGCGGCACAGGTTGGCCCGGGTCAGGTTGGTCATGGTCAGGCCCGACAGGCTGGCGCTGGCATGGGGCAGGGCGGGCACGCGTTCGCCATTGAAGAACGGCAGCATGCACACACCGTCGGCACCGATTGGCGCCTGGGCAACGAGGTCGTTGAATTGATCGATGTCGAGGTCCAGCAGTTCGCGAATCAGGCTGGTGGCATTGGTCAGGTTCATGGTGCAGATCAAAGGCAGCCAGCCGCCACTGGAAGAACAGAACGTGGCAACGGCGGCATCCGTGGCGACGTTCGGCTGATCGGCGTAGGCGTACACCGTGCCTGACGAGCCGAGGCTCATGGTGATTGCACCAGGCTGGATGTTGCCGGTGCCGATGGCGCCCATCATGTTGTCGCCACCGCCACTGGACACCAGTGCCCGAGGGTTGATGCCCAGATACTCGGCGATGCCTGGCAGAATCGTGCCGACCGCCTGATGGGGGGCGATCAGCTCCGGCAGCGCCGCTTGCAGGCGCCCGCTGGGGTCGATGTCACGCAACAATTGCGAATCCCACTGGCGCGTACGCACATTGAAATACCCGGTGCCCGAGGCATCGCCGTATTCGCTGCAACTGCGGCCAGTGAGCCAATGGTTGAGGTAGTCGTGGGGCAGCAAGATGCGGGCGATCCGGGAGAACACTTCGGGATGCTGCTCTTTGGTCCATAACAGCTTGGACAGGGTGTAGCCCGGCGCGATGACGACGCCCAGGCGTTTCAGCGAACCCTTTTCGCCACCCAGGTGGGCCAGCAGTCGATCATTCTCCGGGGTGGTTTCGGTGTCGCACCAGAGTTTAGCCGCACGCAACACCTTGCCCTGATCGTCGAGCAGCACCAGGCCGTGTTGCTGGCCGGACACGCCAATGCCGAGGATCGACTGGCCATTGGCTTTGGCCGCGAGCAATGCGCGGCGAGTGGCGGTGGCGAAGGCTTCCAGCCACTGCTGGGTGTCCTGTTCGCGGCGGCCATCGGGGCCGCTGATCAGGCTGTGGCTGGCGGCTCCCTGACCGAGCACTTCACCATTGGCCGAGTCGAGGATGATGGCTTTGGTGCCTTGGGTTCCGCAGTCGATGCCGAGGAAGAGTTGTCGGGTTGTCATGCAGTATTCCTGGTCGTCAGCTAGATACAAGTCTGGATTCACTATCCCCGGTGCCTGTCAGGCCGCCTTCGCGAGCAAGCTCGCTCCCACAGGGCACAAAACTCCTTGTGGGAGCGGGCTTGCTCGCGAAGGCGGCAGCAGGTCCACCGCAGGACTTACGCCAGCACCCGTTCCAACGTCCGAGACACCCCAACCTCGCGCAAACTGTTGCAGCACCACTCAAACGCCGCGACAAACTCCGGTGAGCGCGCAATGGCCGTACCAAAAATCTCCTCGACCGCCAGCAAGCGCTGGGTAATCAGCACATCATCGGCCACCAGCGCCTGGCAGAACGCCGCCCGTGGATCCGCAATAGTGTAGGTCTCGCCCTGTTCATCCACGCCTTTGAGATACAGCGCCCACGCCGCCACCACCAACGCCGCGCGCCGGGTATCGCAGCCATCGGCGATCAAACGGTTGATGGTCGGTACGGTGAATTTCGGAAACTTCGACGAACCGTCCGAACACACCCGTTCAAGCTGATCGGCAATCGCCTGATTGGAGAACCGCGCCACCAGGGTGTTCTTGTACTCGGCCAGGTCGATTCCCGGCACCGCCGGCAGCTGTGGCGTCACGTCCAGGTCCATGTAGGCGCGCATGTAACGCACGAACAGCGGGTCGTTCATGGTTTCGTGGACGAAGCGGTAACCCTTCAGGAATCCCAGGTACGTCAGCGCCAGATGACTGCCGTTGAGCAGCTTGATCTTCATTTCTTCGTAGGGCGTGACGTCGTCGGTGAATTGCACGCCGACTTTTTCCCAGGCCGGGCGACCGTTGACGAACCTGTCTTCCAGCACCCATTGCGCGAAGGGTTCGCAGACCACCGGCCAGGCATCGTCCACGCCATGCCGGTCCGCCAGTTGCAGGCGATGGAGGGTGCTGGTCATCGGTGTAATGCGGTCGACCATGGCGTTGGGGAAACTGACGTTGGCGTCGATCCAGTCGCGCAACTGGCTGTCGTGCAAGGCGGCAAAGGCCAGCAGGGCCTTGCGGGTGACGGCGCCGTTGTGCGGCAGGTTATCGCAGGACATCAGGGTGAAGGCTGGTGTGCCACCGGCGCGGCGCTTGGCCAGTGCGGCACACAGGAAGCCGAACACGGTTTTCGGTGCGCCAGGGTGCGCCAGGTCATGCTGGATCTGCGGCAAGTGCGCCATGAACTCGCCGGTGCTGTCGTCGATGCAGTACCCGCCTTCGGTGATGGTCAGCGAGACGATACGGATCTCGGGGCTGGCCAGCTTGTCGATCAATGCCTGGGCACTGTCCTCGGCCAGCAGCATGTCACGAAGGGCGCCGATCACCCGCACTTCGGTGTCGTCGCTATCGCCGAGTTCGAACAGGGTGAACAGATAATCCTGATCCTTGAGATCGTCACGGGCGCGACGGTCCTCAGCGCGCAGGCCGACACCGCAGATGGCCCAGTCCAGGCCTTCACCGGTATTCATCAAGGCGTCGGTGTAGTACGCCTGATGGGCACGGTGGAAACCGCCGACCCCGATGTGCGCGATACCTTGGCGGGTCTCGCCCAGAGCGTAGGCGGGCAGGACCACTTCAGGGGCGAGGCGGTTGAGGTTGAGTTGGTTCAATTTCATCGCAGGCTCTCTGAAATCAGGCAGCGACGCGCAACGGGCGGGTCAACGCCACGCCGTCGGCATCGAATAAATGGCAGTGTTGCGCATCCAGATGCAGGCTCAGGGTTTCACCGTAGCGGCTGGCCAGATCGCCGCGAACGCGCATGGTCAGGGCTTCGCCGGATGCCGTCCGGACGTGGCAGAAGGTGTCGCTGCCCAGGCGCTCGCTGACATCGGCGGTGACCTGCAAGGCGCAGTCGCCGGGTTTGGCCAGTTCCAGGTGCTCTGGGCGAATACCCAGCGTCACCGCACTCCCGACGCTCAGATGCCTGCCGCCCAAGGGCAGGCTGACGCGGGTTCCGGCGTCGAGTTGCACTTCACAGCCCTGGCTGTCGACGCGGGTGATCTTGCCCTTGAGGAACCCCATTTTCGGTGTGCCGAGGAAACCGGCGACGAACAGGTTGGCTGGCTGGTGATAGAGATCCAGCGGCGAGCCGACTTGCTCGATCTTGCCGCCATTGAGTACGACCACTTTGTCGGCCATGGTCATCGCTTCGACCTGATCGTGAGTCACGTAGATCATCGTGGCTTGCAGTTCTTTGTGCAGGCGCAACAGTTCCAGGCGCATCTGCACCCGCAGGGCGGCATCGAGGTTGGACAACGGTTCGTCGAACAGGAAGATTTTCGGGTTGCGCACGATGGCCCGGCCAATCGCCACGCGCTGGCGCTGGCCGCCGGACAGTTGCTTGGGTTTGCGCTCCAGCATCGGCCCCAGTTCGAGGATGCGCGCCGCTTCGCTGACCTTCTTCTCTACTTCGGCTTTCGCCACACCGGCCAGGTCGAGGGCGAACGACATGTTCTTGCGCACGCTCATGTGCGGGTACAGGGCGTAGGTCTGGAACACCATCGCCAGATCGCGCTTGGCCGGGCTCACTTCGGTGATGTCGCGGCCGTCGAGTTCGATGGTGCCGCCGCTGACTTCCTCCAGCCCGGCGATCAGCCGCAGCAGCGTGGATTTACCGCAGCCCGACGGGCCGACGAATACCACGAACTCCTTGTCGTTCACTTCAAGGTCGATGCCCTTGATGATGGAAAAGCCTTCGAAGCCTTTTTGCAGATTCTTGATTTTCAGGTTGGCCATGGTGATGGGCCTCCGTTTGTTTTTATTCAGTTGAACCAGGTGGGCTTTTTTGTGGGAGCGAGCTTGCTCGCGATGAGGGTGTATCCGTCGGCATTGATGCTGACTGACCCACCGCTATCGCGAGCAAGCTCGCTCCCACAGGAGTCGCATTCGGTTAGCGGTATTCATTTCACGGCGCCGAACGACAGGCCGCGCACCAGTTGTTTCTGACTGATCCAGCCGAAGATCAGGATCGGCGCACAGGCCAGGGTCGAGACGGCCGACAATTTGGCCCAGAACAGCCCTTCGGGGCTTGAGTACGAGGCGATCAATGCGGTCAGTGGTGCGGCTTTCGACGAGGTCAGGTTCAGCGACCAGAACGCCTCGTTCCAGCACAGGATCAACGACAGCAGCACCGTGGATGCCAGGCCGCCCTTGGCGATGGGCAGCAACACCCGGAGCATCTCCTGTGCCAGCGTTGCGCCGTCCAGCCGCGCGGCTTCGAGGATGTCCTTGGGGATGTCCTTGAAGTAGGTGTAAATCATCCAGACCACGATCGGCAGGTTGATCAGCGTGTAGATGACGATCAGCGCGATCCGTGTATCGAGCAGGCCGAAACTCTTGGCCAGCAGATAGATCGGCATCAGCACGCCCACCGGCGGCAGCATCTTGGTGGAGAGCATCCACAGCAGCGTGCCTCTGGTGCGCCGGGTTTCGTAGAACGCCATGGAGTAGGCCGCCGGCACCGCGATCAGCAGGCACAGCGCGGTGGCGCTGAAGGAGATCACCACCGAGTTCCAGGCGAAACTGAAATAGTCGCTGCGCTCGTTGATGTGCAGGTAGTTCTCCAGCGTCGGCATGAAGATGAACTGCGGCGGCGTGGCGAAGGCATCGATCTCGGTCTTGAAACTGGTCAGTACCATCCAGAAGATCGGAAAGAAGATCAGGATCGCAATGGCCCAGGCCAACGTACCGAGCAGCAGGCTTTGCAAACGACGGGATTGTTGAAGAGTCATGGCAGGCCTCAGGCTTTGTCGGTCAGGTTTTTGCCGATCATCCGCACCAGGATGATCGCGGCGATGTTGGCGATGACCACGGCGATCAGGCCGCCCGCCGAGGCCATGCCGACATCGAACTGCACGAGCGCCTGGTTGTAGATCAGGTAGGCGAGGTTGGTCGAGGCGTAGCCGGGACCGCCGTTGGTGGTGGTGAAGATTTCGGCGAACACCGAGAGCAGGAAGATGGTTTCGATCATCACCACCACCGCAATCGGCCGCGCCAGGTGCGGCAGGGTCAGGTGCCAGAAAATCGCGATGGGCCCGGCACCGTCCAGGCGCGCGGCTTCTTTCTGTTCCTGGTCGAGGGACTGCATGGCGGTCATCAGGATCAGGATCGCGAAGGGCAGCCATTGCCACGAGACAATGATGATGATCGACAGCAGCGGGTAGTGCGCCAGCCAGTCCACGGGTTGCGCGCCGAACAGCTTCCAGACGTAGGCGAGAATCCCCGACACCGGATGGAAAATCAGGTTCTTCCAGATCAGTGCGCCCACCGTGGGCATGATGAAAAACGGCGAGATCAGCATCACCCGTACAATGCCGCGACCGAAAAACTCACTGGCCTCCAGCAATGCACTGATCAGCACGCCGAATACCACACTGATCAGCAGCACGCTGCCCACCAGCAACAGCGTGTTGGTGGCGCCGGGCAGAAAGCCGGAGTCGGTGAGGAAGTAGGTGAAGTTTTCCAGGCCGACGAACTCGTTCTCGCCGGGGTTGAGCAAGTTGTAGCGAATCGTCGAGAAGTAGACGGTCATACCCAGCGGTACGATCATCCACAACAGTAGCAATGCCACCGAAGGGCTGACCAGAAACCAGCCGGGATTGGCCACGCGGCTTTTGCGCTGCGGCTGGGCAATGTCCATGTGAGCTTTTGCAGTCGATGTATTCATGGTGTTAAACCGAATGGGTACAGGCAATGAAGATCAACTGTGGGAGCGAGCTTGCTCGCGATAGCAATCTGTCAGCCGACATCACTGGTGAATGTCATGGACTCATCGCGAGCAAGCTCGCTCCCACGGGGAACAGGGGCAGGCTACTGCCGGTTACTTGGGATAACCCGCGCGCTTCATCTCGCGCTCGGTGGTTTGCTGGGCCGCCGCCAACGCCTGGTCGACCGTGGTCTGGCCGATCAGCGCCGCCGAGAAGGATTTGCCGACCTGGGTGCCGATACCCTGGAACTCGGGAATGGTCACCAACTGGATGCCGATGTACGGCACAGGTCTGGTGCCCGGTTTGCTAGGGTCCGCGGCCTTGAGCGATTCCAGCGTGACCCTGGCGAACGGCGCGGCACTCATGTACGCCTCGCTGTAGGTCGAGGCTCGGGTGCCCGGCGGCACGTTGGCGATGCCGTCTTTTTCCGCGACCAGTGCGCCGTATTCTTTGGACGTGGCCCAGGCGCTGAAGGTTTTCGCTGCGTCCTTGGCCTTGGAACTGGTCGGAATGGCCAGTGCCCAGGAGTACAACCAGGCCGAGCCCTTGTCAGTGACCTGATGCGGCGCATAGGTGAAGCCGACGTGATCGGTGACCTTGCTCTGGGACTTGTCGGTGACGAACGAACCGGCGACGCTGGCATCGACCCAGATCGCGCATTTGCCACTATTGAACAGCGCCAGGTTTTCATTGAAACCGTTGCTCGACGCCCCCGGCGGGCCGGATTTCTTCATGGTGTCGACATAGAAGTTGAGCGCGTTTTTCCATTCGGGACCGTTGAATTCCGGCTGCCACTTTTCATCGAACCAGCGCGCGCCATAGGCGTTGGCCACGGTGCTGATCAGCGCGATGTTCTCACCCCAGCCGGCCTTGCCCCGCAGGCAGATGCCGTACTGTTCCTGTTCGGGTTTGTTCAGTTTGGCGGCGAATTCACCGATCTGCTCCCAGGTCGGGCGCTCGGGCATGGTCAGGCCGGCGTCCTTGAACAGGTCGGTGCGGTAATAGGTGATCGAGCTTTCGGCGTAGAACGGCAGGGCGTACAGCTGGCCTTTGACAGACAGGCCTTCACGCACCGACGCAAACACGTCGTCGAGGGCATAACCAGCCGGCAAATCCTTCATCGGCTCCAGCCAGCCCTTGGCGCCCCAGAGTGCCGCTTCGTACATGCCAATGGTCAGCACATCGAATTGCCCGCCCTGGGTGGCGATGTCGGTGGTCAGGCGCTGGCGCAGGACGTTTTCTTCGAGGACCACCCAATTGAGCTTGATGTCCGGATGCTCGGCCTCGAAGGTTTTCGAGAGCTTTTGCATGCGGATCATGTCGCTGTTGTTGACGGTGGCGATGGTCAGGGTCTGTGCGCCAAGGCTGACGCTGCTGAGGGTCATGCAGGTGAGGGCAAGCAGGGCTTTTACCGAAGGTTGCATCGTGCACTCCTTTTCTGCAGCCGGCGGGCTACAGAAGGACAGTTATTGTTTTTGTGTCTTCCGAAGGCAGGAAGAATGTGCGCTGATTACATCCTTCAATCGAGGGCGAGACAAATCATCCATCGCACTTCAATCGATACTTTTTTGCACTGAAGTTTTGAGGGGTAGACGCAGGGAAGGGCTTTTCAGCGAAGGAGGGGTATTGAATCCGTACAGGTTTCAGGGGGTAACGCTGTACCTGTGAGAGCGAGCTTGGTCCGGGCGGCGATCCGACGATGGCGGTGTATCAGGTTAATAAATGTCGACTGACACGGCCTCATCGCGAGCAAGCTCGCTCCCACAGGAATTTGAGGCGTGTCTTCAACCCAGGTTTTGCTCGGTCAACCGCTGTACCACCAGCCGCCGGTAATGCGAAGGCGTCATGCCCTTGAGCTGCTGGAAGCGCCGGTTGAAGTTGGAAATATTGTTGAAGCCCGATTCGAAGCAGACGTCAGTCACCGGCTTGTCGCCATCGGCCAGCAACTCGCAGGACTTGCTGATGCGCAGGCGATTGACGAATTCGATGAAATTGCGCCCGGTGGCCTGCTTGAATACCCGGCTGAAATAAGTCGGCTTCATGCCCAGGTGCTCGGCGACCTCTTCCAGCGTCAAGTCCCGGGCGTAGTGGGCAAAAATGTAATCCACCGCGCGGTTGGTGCGATCGATGTTGTGCTCGTCCGCCAGTTGTGGGGTCGTGGCACCAGAGAGCAATTGGTAGTCGTCGGTGGCCGCGAGCAACTCCAGCAGAATGAAAAAGTGCCCGAGCCGGGTCATACCGGTGGTATCGGCGATGCGCTGCATCAGGTCCATCGCCTTGTCGATGGTGTGCTTGCAGCGAAACTCGATGCCGTACTGCGCGCGCTCCAGCAGCGGTGCCAGGGCCTTGAGTTCGGCGAACACCTGATAGCCGCTGTCGAACAACTCGTCTGTGAAATTGACCAGCATGTCACGCTTGGGCACCACTTCATCCTCGGCCACCTGGCTGATCCAGTTGTGGGGCAGGTTGGGGCCGGTGAGAAACAATGTCCGGGGATAGAAGTTGCCGATGTAGTCGCCGATGAACACCTTGCCGGAACTGGCGACGATCAGGTGCAGTTCGTATTCCTTGTGGAAATGCCAGCGCACCAGAGGGCAGGGGAAACCGTGCTGGCGATAGATGATGGACAAGCCGTTGTGGTCGTCCATCAACTCATAGGAAGGATCGGTGACTCTGGCGGTACGGGTCATGTCAGGGCGCTTGTGTAGTTATCCCGCCCCGATCATGCCTCTTGCCGGATGGATAGCGCTACTACCGCCGGTACGTCTGTTCGTGCAAGGCACGGCCGTAAACCGCTTTCATGCTGGTGGCGCTCCAGCAATAACGAACGATGTCGGACTCGTCGAAAAAATCGGTGCTGATGATGCTGCAACGCGTGACCCAGTTTCTCGTGGTGTCGAACCAGTCGTTGATCTGCCGCTTGATATTTCCGGGTCCGCCGAGCAGCGAGTAGGTGGTCGCGGACAGTGACCAGAGGAAGGTTTCGTAGGGCGCATCTTCCAGGGTTTGCGCGATGTAGCGTTGCAGCTCGGCGGGGGCGGAGAACGCGTTGTCGCGCCATTTGTGCGGGATGCGAGGCCAGAAGTACTCGCCATCGAGCGCCGACAGGGCGGGTGCCGCCATGATCACCCGGCGATGTGGGCTCGCACTTTTGAGTTCTCCAACCGTTTTGAATCTGTCGCCTGGAAGGACGGCCCGCAGCCCTAGACGTCGCACGAGCCAGTCACTGAACCTTTCATGATCGAAAGGTTTATTGCCATCAGCCAGTTGATGGAAGTCCAGCACGATAAATTCGTCCGGGTTTCGATCAAGGAACAGCAGTACCGCGTCGATCAGATCGTCCAGGGCGCGGTGCGAGCGAAAGCCGTTGTGGTGAAAGTAGAAGCCCGATCGAGCCGCACCGGCGGTGTAGCCCAGACGGATATCAAAGGCGCGGGCGCCGTTGGCCAGTTGCCAGGAAAAAGTGTCGTTCTGACAAATCGTCCAATGGCCGAGCACCGCATCGTGGTTGGGCGCTTTTTTGTCCATTCCGGCGTTATGCACGCCAGGCCAGACGATATCGGTGAGTTTGAGTTGATTGATTTCGAGGGTGCTGCTCATCCAGGTTTGCTTGTCGAGCAAACCACGCGTATTGCTGGTCATGGCCATTCCTTGTGCGAATCACCCCATCCATTGGGTGTGAAGCGGTCAGATTAACCGGTCGGGCACAGCAATGGCGGTAACTATGTATTGCACAAGAAAAGTGGGCTACTCCTGATTCAGCCGGTTCTTCGCCTCAATCCATTGCGCCATGAATTGAGTGCTCTTGTGCTGGTGATGACGCAGCATGCTGCCGGTAAAGTTATCTCGTCTTATGTTTGCCAGATTCTGCTGGCAATCGACCAGCCGCTGGATCAGGGCCGGGCCATGAACGGATTTTCGGTAGCGACTGGCAAGCAGGGTTTTCCCGTGGGCCTGGGCGTCCAGCCAGCGCGTCTTGTCGTTGTGCAGTTGCACGGCATGATCGGCGAACTCGCGTGCCGAACGGGTCACTGCACCGGGCCATGCCTCTTGACCATGCATCGCCTCGGCACCCACTGGCGTCGTCACATTCGGCGTGCCACAGAGCATCGCATCGACAATCTTGCCTTTGATTCCCGCCCCAAAACGCAGCGGTGCCATACAGACCCGCGCCGACGACATGACTTGCAGGGCGTCTTCTGCCCAGTTCATCACATGAAAACCCTGGGCCGGGTTGTGCAGGGCAGTCGCCTTGGGTGGAGTGTAGGCACCATAGATATGCAATTGAGCGCCGGGTATCTGCTCGCGAATCAACGGCCAGATAGCACTTTTCAACCAGAGCACCGCATCCCAGTTGGGCGCATGGCGAAAGTTACCGATATGAAGAAAGTGTGCCCGCTCTTCGAACGGTACCGATGCACGGGACGGAACATCGACCATCAACGGGCACCAGTGCAACAGGTTGCGGGGAAACCTGAACTGCTCGACCAGCAATTCGACTTCCACTTCGGAAACCATCAGCGTCAAATCACAACGATAAAATGAGGCGATCTCGCGCTTCGCCAGATCGGTATCAGCCATGTGTTCGAACTCTTCGCGCGCCGCCGGGGCGAACAGTTCGTTGAAGTCATTGTTGTCGTCACTGGCCTTCAAACGCTCCTTGAGGCGTTGATGCCGACCCAGCCTCAGGCTTTGCAGGTCGCAACTTTCGAGCACGCGCAAGGCATCGGGGCAATGCTTCTCGACCCGCCAGCCGAACTGTTCCTCCATCATGAATTGATCGAACAACACGATGTCAGGCGCCAGTTCGCTGATGAATGCGTCGAAACTGCTGTTGTTCAGCTCGATAGGTACTTCGTCAATACCCAACGCTGTCAGGTCCGCACGTTGCTCGCCGAAGCCTGCCGGGCTGCTGAACGTGATGTCCCAGCCCTGGTCCAGGAAAACGTCGAGAATCTGCATGACATGCCCGCTGGCCGCGGAAGAGCGGGGCTCGGGCCAGACGTAACCAATGACCAGGACTTTGGTTGCGCGGGGCTCAATCATGTACGGGATATCCTTGAAGCGAAGACAGGGCAGGGATGAAAAAGGCGCGCATTAAACCACAGCGCAGCGCTGCGTCACTCGAGAATGCTTTTGACCTTGTCGCGCAACTGATCAATGGAGAAGGGTTTGCCGATCAGGTGCATGTCGACGGGCACTTCGATGTTTTCGGCATAACCGCTGGCGAACAATATCGGAAGGGTTGGACGTAAAGCTCTTGCTTCATTGGCCAGTTCGCGGCCGTCCATGACCGGCAGGCCAACATCAGTCATCATCAGGTCAATGTGTTGGTTCAAGTCCTTGAGCATCACCAGTGCCTGTTCGCTGCCATCGGCTTGCAGCACCTTGAATTCCAGTTCTTCCAGGACGTCGACGATCAGCATGCGCACGATGGCATCGTCTTCGACGACAAGGATGGTGGAGCCGTTGGCGGATGACATGGTCGAGTTCCCGAAAAAGATTGGCATTGCCGGTCGCTGGAAATCACCGGCCTCTTGCATGAGTAAGTGGCGGATCCCGACAAGTTCCCTGCGCGATGGAAAAAGGATTGGCGGTACAGGCCAGGCAAGGATAACGCGGGAGCAGTGCAATGTAGGACCTTGCGCGCAAACATGTCAGATAATTGGATCAATTTGCCAGTTTTGGGGCAAACTCCTTGCATTCTGACAGTTCGACAAGGCCTGCCCCATGACCTCAGCGTCCTCGGTTGATGAGCAACGATTTCGTAAACTCCTGAGCCGTAACATCAGCCTGCCGTTGGGTCTGGGTCTTATCAGCGCTGTGTTTTTCGTGTCGCTGATCAGCTATTTGCTGTCGACCATCCAGTGGGTGGAGCACACCGACCGGGTGATCAATAACGCCAATGAAGCGGTCAAGCTGACCGTGGATCTGGAAACCGGGATGCGCGGTTTCCTGCTCAGTGGCGACGAGCATTTCCTCGATCCCTACGAAACCGCCAAGCCGCGCATCGCCGTGGCGCTCGATACCTTGCTTGAACTGACCGCCGACAACCCGGTGCAGACTGATCGCTTGCTACGGTTGCGGGCCTTGCAGCTGGAGTGGACCAACTACGCGCAATCGATGATCGATTTGCAGCGCAGCAGCGGCGATTATCGCGCCATCGTCAAGGCCGGACGCGGTAAACGCCTGACCGATGAAATTCGCAAGCAGTTCGAGGCGGTGATCGACACCGAACAACAGTTGCGCGCATCGCGCAATGACGAAGTGCGCGGCACCACCATCATGAGCATCAGCCTCTACCTGTTGTTCATAGCCGGGGTCAGCGGGTTGCTGGCGTACGTCGGGCGCCGCGATTTGTTGACCCTGTCGCAGAACTACAGCGTCAACCTTGCCGCCCAACAGGCCAGCGCCCATCGTCTGGAGCAACAGGCCTGGCTGCGTAACGGCCAGACCGAGCTGGCCGAGCAGGTGCTGGGACAATTGAGCCTGAGCATGCTGGGTCGCAATATCCTGCAATTCTGCGCGCAGTACCTGGGCACCGCCGTGGCGGCTATTTATGTGCGCGAAGACCATGGCGGCCTCAAGCGCATCGCCACCTATGGTTTTTCCCGTGAACAGGAAGGGCGTGAACAGCAGATCTACAGCGAAGAAGGCATTGTCGGCCAAGTGGCGCAACAGGCACGGCTGATTCGCCTGGATGAGGTGCCGGGAGATTACTTCAAGGTCAGCTCCGGCCTCGGTGACGGTTTGCCGTGCAGTGTGCTGGTGGTGCCAACCAGCGACGACGAGCGGGTCAATGGCGTGATCGAGTTGGGCTTTCTGCGTCCACTGACCGACCGTGACGTTGAATTGCTTGAGCTGATTGCCGGCAACATCGGCACCTCGATCGAGGCGGCACGTTATCGCCAGCGTTTGCAGGAGGTGTTGGCCGAAACCCAGCAACTCAACGAAGAACTGCAGGTTCAGCAGGAAGAACTCAAGACCGCCAACGAAGAGCTCGAAGAGCAGTCGCGGATTCTCAAGGAGTCCCAGGCGCACCTGGAAACCCAGCAGGTGGAGCTGGAGCAGACCAACGAACAACTCGCCGAGCAGGCAGAAGTACTGGCCGAGCAGCGCGACGCCATGGACCTGAAGAATACCGAACTCAATCAGGCCCAGATCCAGCTCGAAGAACGCGCGGTAGAATTGCAGCGCTCGAGCAAGTACAAGTCCGAATTCCTCGCCAACATGTCCCATGAGCTGCGCACGCCGCTGAACAGCTCGTTGATCCTGGCCAAGCTGCTGGCGGAAAACCCGGAAGAGAACCTCACTGCCGAGCAAGTCCAATTCGCCGAGTCGATCTACTCCGCCGGCAACGACTTGCTCAACCTGATCAACGACATTCTGGATATTTCCAAAGTCGAGGCCGGCAAGCTGGAAATCCGTCCGGAGAACACCAGCGTGGCGCGCCTGGTGGATGGCCTGCGCGGCCTGTTCCAGCCATTGGCAACGGACAAGCAACTGGATTTCCGGGTGGGTATGCAGGACGGTGCGCCGTTGATGCTGTTCACCGATCGCCAGCGTCTGGAGCAAGTGCTCAAGAACCTGCTGTCCAACGCGGTGAAATTCACGCAAAGCGGCAGCGTCAGCCTGTCCGTTGCCACGGCGCCGAATGACGGCATCGCGTTCAGCATCCGCGACTCCGGAATCGGCATCGAGGTGGATCAGCACGAAAGCATCTTCGAAGCGTTCCGTCAGGCCGACGGCACCACCAATCGGCGTTACGGCGGCACCGGGCTGGGGTTGTCGATCTCCCGTGACCTGGCGGCCCTGCTCGGCGGCTCCATCAGCGTGACCAGCACGCCGGGGCAGGGCAGTGTGTTTACCCTGGTCTTGCCACAGCAGTACGTGGAACCGGGCGAAGCACCTGTCGAACCGATGCGAGCCGTTCCTGTGGCGGCTGTGTCGAGTGTATTGCCGCCCACGTTGTCGCCATTGGTGGCCGAAGTCGACATTCCGCGCTTCGACGACGACCGCAACAAAGGGCCGTTCACCAAACGCTGCATTCTGGTGGTGGAGGATGAGCCGAACTTTGCGCACATCCTCTACGACCTGGCCCATGAACTGGGTTATCAGTGCCTGGTGGCTCACGGCGCCGACGAAGGCTACGACCTGGCCAAGGCGTTCATCCCCGATGCGATCCTGCTGGACATGCGCCTGCCGGATCATTCCGGCCTGAGCGTGCTGCAACGTTTGAAGGAACACGCCGAAACCCGGCACATCCCGGTGCATGTGATTTCGGTCGAAGACCGGGTCGAGGCGGCGATGCACATGGGCGCCATCGGCTACGTGGTCAAACCGACCACCCGCGAGGAACTCAAGGACGTGTTTGCACGCCTTGAGGCCAAGCTGACCCAGAAGGTCAAGCGCGTGCTGCTGGTCGAGGACGACGACGTGCAGCGCGACAGCATTGCCCGCCTGATCGGCGACGATGACATCGAGATCACCGCCGTTGGCCTGGCGCAGGAGGCGCTGGACCTGCTGCGCTCATCCGTCTTCGATTGCATGATCATCGACCTCAAGCTGCCCGACATGCTCGGCAATGACTTGCTCAAGCGCATGTCCACCGAAGACATCTGTTCCTTTCCGCCCGTCATCGTCTATACCGGGCGCAACCTGACCCGGGATGAAGAGGCCGAACTGCGCAAGTATTCGCGTTCGATCATCATCAAGGGCGCACGCTCGCCGGAGCGGTTGCTGGATGAGGTGACGCTTTTTCTGCACAAAGTCGAATCACGGTTGTCCCATGAACGGCAGAAGATGCTCAAGGTCGCCCGCAGCCGCGACAAGGTCTTCGAAGGCCGCAAGGTGCTGCTGGTGGATGACGATGTGCGCAACATTTTCGCCCTCACCAGCGCGCTGGAGCAAAAGGGCGCAGTCGTGGTCATTGGCCGCAACGGCCGCGAAGCGATTGAACGATTGAATGAGGTGCAAGACATCGATCTGGTGTTGATGGACGTGATGATGCCGCAAATGGATGGTTTTGAAGCCACCGTTGAAATCCGCAAGAATCTGCGCTGGCGCAAGCTGCCGATCATCGCCGTGACAGCCAAGGCCATGAAGGACGATCAGGAGCGCTGCCTGCAGGCCGGCGCCAACGATTACCTGGCCAAGCCCATCGATCTCGATCGCCTGTTTTCGCTGATTCGTGTGTGGTTACCGAAGATGGAACGTATCTAGTGGAGCGCAATTTTTCAGTGGATCGAAACAGCGAAATCGAACTGCGGTTGTTGATCGAGGCGATCTATCTCAAGTACAGCTACGATTTTCGCGATTACTCCGGCGCTTCGATCAAACGCCGGGTCGACCATGCGTTGAGTCAGTTCGAGTGCAACACCATCTCGGCGTTGCAGGAAAAGGTCCTGCACGATCCCGCCGCGTTCATGCAACTGCTGCAGTTGCTGACCATTCCGGTCAGCGAAATGTTTCGCGATCCCTCGCACTTCCTGGCCATCCGCAAGGAAGTGGTGCCGCTGCTGCGAACCTACCCTTCGATCAAGATCTGGATCGCCGGATGCAGCACCGGTGAAGAGGTGTATTCGATGGCCATTGTGCTGCGCGAAGAAGGCCTGCTGGACCGTACCATCATCTACGCCACCGACATCAATCCGCGCTCGCTGGAAAAGGCCAGGCAAGGGATTTTCTCGATGGAGAACGTCCGCGCCTACACTGCTAATTACCAGCAGGCCGGTGGCCAGAGTTCGTTTGCCGACTACTATACGGCGGCCTATGGGTACGCGATTTTCGACAAGACCCTGCGCGAGAACGTGACCTTTGCCGATCACAGCCTGGCGACGGACAGCGTATTCTCCGAAACTCAATTAATTTCATGCCGTAACGTACTGATTTATTTTAATAAAAGTCTTCAGGGTCGAGCGTTCGGGCTGTTTCATGAGTCCCTCTGCCATCGCGGTTTCCTGGTGCTGGGCAGTAAGGAAACCCCGGATTTCTCAGCCTTCGGCGATCAGTTCGAGCCGCTGGTCAAACAAGAACGGATCTATCGAAAATCATGAAAAGTGCAACGAAAATGCCGGCTATCGAAGCGATCGTGATCGGTGCCTGCGCCGGTGGCGTCGAGGCGCTGTTGAACATCCCCGGCCCGCTGCGCGAAGGCTATGCACTTCCGATCATTCCTGTACGCGGCATCGGCCGTCTGCTTGTCGAGCTGGAACGAATCGCATGCTGAGTAATTTCCAGGCCAAACTGCTGATCGTGGACGATCTGCCGGAGAATCTGCTGGCACTCGAAGCGCTGATCAAGCGTGAGGACCGCATTGTGTACAAGGCGCTGTCCGCCGACGAGGCCTTGTCCCTGCTGTTGCAACACGAATTCGCCTTGGCCATCCTCGATGTGCAGATGCCCGGCATGAATGGCTTCGAGCTGGCCGAGTTGATGCGCGGCACGGAAAAAACCAGGAACATCCCGATCGTTTTCGTCAGCGCCGCCGGGCGTGAACTCAATTACGCCTTCAAGGGCTATGAAAGCGGTGCCGTGGACTTCCTGTACAAACCGCTGGACCTCCAGGCGGTCAAGAGCAAGGTCAATGTGTTCGTCGACCTCTATCGCCAGAGCAAGGCGATGAAGGAACAAGTGCTGGCCCTTGAGCAAAGTCGCCGCGAACAGGAGACCCTGCTCAAGCGATTGCAAAGCACTCAACTGGAACTGGAGCAGGCGGTACGCATGCGCGATGACTTCATGTCCATCGTCGCCCACGAAGTGCGCACGCCGCTCAACGGCCTGATCCTTGAAACCCAGTTGCGCAAGATGCACCTGGCCCGGGACAACTCCGCCGCCTTCACCCTGGACAAGATGCACGCGATGGTCGACCGCGACGAGCGGCAGATCAAAAGTCTGATTCGATTGATTGAAGACATGCTCGACGTCTCGCGCATTCGCACCGGAAAGTTGTCGATCCGACCCAAGCGCTTTGACCTTTCAACGCTGGTTGGCGAGTTGTTGCACAACTTTTCCCAGCAGATCGACGCCGCCGAAGCGTCGGTCTCGCTCGATGCCACGCAACCGGTGATCGGAAACTGGGACGAGTTTCGAATTGAACAGGTCATTTCCAACCTGCTGACCAACGCCTTGCGCTACGGGGCCAAGAGCCCGATCTCGGTGAAGGTCTACTGTGAAGGTGGCCAGGCGCTGGTGGACGTGCAGGATCGAGGGATTGGCATCAGCGAGGAAAACCAGAAGCGGATCTTCCAGCAGTTCGAGCGGGTATCGGCCAGGCACGCCGTCGCCGGGCTGGGCCTGGGATTGTTTATTTCAGAGCAGATTGTGGCCGCCCATGGCGGTACTATTACCGTCCAGAGCAGGATCGGCGAAGGCGCCTTGTTTCGCGTTTGTCTGCCGCTGTAGGAAAACAACCGGATAAACGCAACCTCTGGTCGACCCCACGGTCTATCAGCAGCAATTGACCGAGCAAAGGCTTCCCATGAGCGAAGATGCACAAGATGTAGTACTCGTCGTCGAGGACGATCCCTCGATTCTGATGGTGCTGTCCGCTTATCTGTCGGGCGAGGGTTACCGCGTATTGCAGGCCGAAAACGGCGAGCAGGCTTTCGAAATCCTGGCGAGCAAACCGCACCTGGACATGATGATCACCGACTTCCGCCTGCCCGGAGGAATCTCCGGTGTACAGATCGCCGAGCCCGCCGTGAAGCTGCGACCGGAACTCAAGGTGATCTTCATCAGCGGCTATGCTCAGGAAATCCGCGAGACCGACAGCCCGATTACGCACAAGGCACCGATCCTGGAAAAACCTTTCGATCTGGATAAATTGCAGGAATTGATGCAGGACATGCTTTCGTAAGCCTTCAGGCCCTGATCATCTCCCTGACCTTCGCCGTCAACAGGTCGAAGGTAAACGGCTTGGTGATCATCTGCATGCCCGGATCGAGGAACCCGCCACGCACCGCGGCGTGCTCGGCGTAGCCGGTGATGAACAGCACCCTCAGCTCGGGACGCAACTGCCGGCCGATTTCCGCCAGTTGCCGGCCATTCATACCGGGCAAGCCGACATCGCTGATCAGCAGGTCGATGCGCTGGGCCGAATCGAGTATCGGCACCGCGCTATCGCCATCACAAGCCTCGACGTAGGCATAGCCCAGATCGCTCAACACCGTGCTGACCAGCACCCGCACCGCCGGATCGTCCTCGACAATCAACACCGTCTCGCCACTCCTGGCCAAAGGTGAATGTTCGACGTCCGATGGATGATCCCGGGGCAGGTCTCCACCGAAGCGTGGCAGGAACAGGCTCACCGTGGTGCCTTCGCCCACGACGCTTTGGATGGCGACGTGACCTCCCGATTGTTTGCTGAAACCATAGATCATTGATAACCCCAGCCCGGTGCCCTGGCCGATAGGCTTGGTGGTGAAGAAGGGGTCGAAGGCGCGGTTGATGGTGCTTTGCGGCATGCCACAGCCGGTGTCCGTCACGCTGAGCACCACATAGTCACCCGCATCGAGATTGCTCTGGCCTTGGGTGAAATCCTCGTCAAAGTGCTGGTTCGAAGTTGAGACCACCAGACTGCCGCCATTGGGCATGGCATCGCGGGCATTGATCACCAGGTTGAGCAGGGCGCTTTCCAGTTGATTGGGGTCGGCTTCGGCCACCCACAGGTGCTCGTCCAGTTGCATGTCCAGACGAATGGTTTCGTTGATGCTGCGTTGCAGCAGTTCATCCATGGAGATCACCAGGGTGTTCATCTCCACGGGTTTCGAATCCAGCGACTGGCGCCGGGAAAACGCCAGCAGGCGGTGGGTCAGGCCCGCCGCGCGGTTGGCCGAAGTCACCCCCAGATCGATCAGGCTGTCCAGGTCTTCGGTTCGCCCCCGGGCCAGGCGTCGACGCAACAACTCCAGGCTGCCGATGATACCGGTCAGCATGTTGTTGAAATCATGGGCGATGCCGCCGGTGAGTTGGCCGACGGCTTCCATTTTCTGCGACTGGCGCAACGCTTCCTCGTTGTGACGCAGTTGCGCGGTGCGCTCTTGCACCTGCTGTTCAAGGGTTTCGAGGGTGTTCTGCAGGCGCAATTCGCTCTGGCTCAGGTCGATCAACCGATCCCTGGCTTCGTACTGTCGTCGCCGCCCGCGCAGGGCCGTGGTGACCAGGCTGATCAGTGTGACCGGGTGAAATGGCCGTTCGAGGAAGGTCACGTTGCCCAATTGCGGGCCGAAGCGCGATGCCGGGTTCTGTTGCGGGCCGCCATGGTGTGTCATCAACACGATCGGCAGATCCGACCATGCGGGCTGCTGTTCGATCAGGCGAATCAGCGGTTCCAGATCAGCACCCAACAGCGCCTCGCAAGAGATCAGCAGCAGGCCGGCACCCTGTTCCAGTTCGGCGCACAATCCGGGCAGGTCGGGGCTGATCACCCCGTGAACCCCGGCCTCGTTGAGCATCATCAGGGCTATCTGGCCGTCGCGCCCTCGCGGCGCAAGGATGATTGCGCGCTCGGACGTCGCTTGCATGTCCGTCACGGGATTTCGTCCGCGAGCAACGGGTTGCCGGCGCCGAGATACGTGGGTACGCCGCGCAATACGCCCTGAAAGGCTTCCAGGGGCTCGCCGATGGTCATGCCCTGGGCGCTGATGCGGTATTCACGGATGGTCGACTCATGGCTGCCGGTACGTTTCTTGATGATCGAAATGGCGCGGCGCACCTTGCCCAGGGCTTCGAAGTAACGCAGCAGAATGACTGTGTCGGCCAGGTAGGTGATGTCGACCGGCGCCTGCATGTCGCCGACCAGGCCGTGCTGGGCGACCGTCATGAAGGTTGCGGCGCCCTGGCGATTGAGGTACAGCAGTAGCTCGTGCATGTGCAGCACCAAGGCGTTTTCTTCCGGCATCGCCGCCTGATAGCCGTTGATGCTGTCGATCACCACGGTCTTTATATTGCCTTCGTCCACGCAGCGCCGGACCCGGTGGGAGAACTCGCCGGGGGACAGCTCGGCCGCGTCCACTTGTTCGACCAGCAAATTGCCGCTGTCTTGCATTGCCTGCAAATCGATGCCGATGTTCTTCATGCGCTCGAACAACAACCCCAACTCTTCATCGAAAATGAATAACGCGGCTTTTTCGCCCCGGGCCACGGCCGCGGCGGCGAACACCATGGCGATCAGCGATTTGCCGGTCCCCGCCGGGCCGAGAATCAAGGTGCTGGAACCCGTCTCGATACCGCCGCCCAGCAGCGCATCCATTTCCCGGATGCCGCTGGTCAATTGCTGACGCAGGTATTGACCGCGATGTTCGGCGGCCACCAGGCGCGGGAATACACGCACGCCATCGCCCGTGATGGTGAAGTCATGGAAGCCGCCGCGGTACTTCTGGCCGCGGTACTTGACCACGCGGATGCGACGTCGCTCGGCGCCGTAGTTCGGGGTCAATTCTTCCAGGCGAATCACGCCGTGGGCCACGCTGTGCACGGTTTTGTCCAGGGACTCGGCGGTCAGGTCATCGAGCAGCAACACCGTGGCGTCGTAACGCACGAAATAATGCTTGATGGCCAGAATCTGCCGACGGTAGCGCAGCGAGCTTTGCGCCAGCAGGCGAATCTCGGAAAGGCTGTCCAGGACAACGCGGGTCGGCTTGACCCGCTCGACCACCTCGAAGATCTGGCGGGTGGCTTCGCCCAGTTCCAGGTCGGAGGAATAGAGCAGTGTCTGCTGCTGTTCGACATTGAGCAGGCTTTCCGGGGGCGTCAGTTCGAAGATATGGACGTTTTCGTCCATCTCCCAGCCATGGGACAAGGCGCCCTGGCGCAACTCGCGTTCGGTTTCAGAGAGGGTGATGTACAAGGAGCGTTCGCCGGCTTGCGCGCCTGCCAACAGGAAGTGCAGCGCCACGGTGGTCTTGCCGGTGCCCGGCTCGCCTTCGAGCAAAAACACATGTCCGCGGGACAGTCCGCCATTGAGGATATCGTCCAGACCTTCGATACCGGTGGCGGCCTTGTCTCGGTTCAAATCGTTGGATAGAGACAAACAAGCGTCCTCATATGGCCAGGGTCAACGAGGCAGCCGCTGCGAAGCGCCATAACGGGCTGCCTGTTCACTTGACCCCTGGCCAGGACGACGGTTCAACGAAATTTCAGTCGGGGTCAAAGCCCTTGTTGCAACGCCGGATCATCGGGGTTCATCTGTTCGAGTTGGGCCAACAGGATCTGCACATTTTGCAGCTGTCCGCTTTCCTTCCAGTAGTTGATCAGCAGCACCCGGGCCTTGCGATCGTTCGGGTGGCGTTGAACGATTTCCTGCAACTGTTTCTGCGCCGCTTCGAGCTCCTGCTCACCGTGCAACGTGGTGGCCAGGTCGTAGCGGTAGTCCCGGTTATTGGGCTCAAGTTCAACGGCCTTGGACAGGCCGAGCAGGGCGAATTCGCTTTGCTCGTGATGCAGCAGCCAGAGCCCCAACGCGTGTTGCAGGTAGGCCGAGTTGGGTTGTGCCTGCAGTTGCCTGGCCAACAGTTGCCGGGCAGCGTCGTTCTGGCCCTGTTTATCCAGCACTTCGATTTGCAGTACCAGCGCCGGCAGGTTGTCCGGCGCCAGGCGCAGGGTGTTGTCCAGCGCCTGTTGCGCTTGCTTGAGCTCGGCGTTGTGCAAGTGCAGTCGGGCCAGTTGGTATTGGTTTTCGGCACTTTGCGGCGCGCTCTTGAGCACTTGCTCCCAGGCATCGATGGCTTGCTCCAGCGGCCCGAAATACAAACCCAGTTCATCCGGGGACAACCCCAGCAGCGCGTTGATCGCCGCCAGCCGCACGCTTTGTTCGCTGTCATCGAGCAATGGCCCCAGCAACAGACTGCGCTGGCCGTTCGGTACCAGGCCGCTGATGCTTCTGATCGCCGCGATACGTACCTCGGGCGACTCGTTCTGCAGGTCGGCATCCGCCAGCTTCAGGGCCACCGAGCTTGGATAGTTGGGCAGCTCGGCATGCAACCCGATACGACGTTTGGGGGACAGGTCCGGACGGGCCAATTGCTGATAGAGCACCCGCGCCGCACCCGGTTGGCCGGCCCGGGCAGCCGCCAGCGCTTCGCTGTAGCCGTGCTGGATGGCTTCGGGAACCACCGGGGTGGTATCGCGCAGGGAAAACCAGACACCGCCGATGACGAGCAGGGCGAAGAGGCTGATAAACAGAAGGCGGCGGGACTTGGGCATGCAGGAATCCGGAAGCTGGCAAGCTTTTGCAAAGGCGCAAGCTTCGGTCAGGCCAGGCTTTGAGTCAAACCTTGACGCCGTTCTCGCTCGATTCAAACCGTTGAACAGCCCTTCAGCCGACAATCCACGGGCCGGCAAGCTGCGTCGACGGCAAAACCTCTCGAGGCACCGCAGCAGTGACTACGCTTGCTGGAGGTGTCTCGACGAGTGTTCCCATGCAAGCGTTGTTGCAATACTTCAAGGCGATTTTCAACCCCGGCCCCGGGGTGTTGCTGTTTGCCTTGCGAACCATCGCGGCCGGGTTGTTGACCCTGTACCTGGCGTTTTTGTTCGATCTGGACCAGCCCAAGTGGTCGATCATGGCCGTGGTCATCATCAGCCAGCCACTGGCTGGCATGGTGCTGGCCCGCAGTTTTGGCCAGGTGATCGGCACCACGCTGGGGGCGGCCGTGGCGGTGTTGATCATGGCGATCTTTCCCCAGGCACCGCTGCCGTTCATCACCACCCTGGCGTTGTGGCTGGCGCTGTGCACCGCCGGTGGCACGCTGTTGCGCTACACCAGTTCCGGGGCATTCGTGCTCAGTGGCTACACCGCCGTGGTCATCGCGTTGCTGGCGATTCCCGATCAGGACGGCACCTTTTTGCTGGCAGTGACCCGCCTCACCGAAACCTTGCTGGCGGTTGCCTGCGTGTGCGTGGTCAGCCTGCTCACCGCCAGGCCGGAAGCCGTGGCCCGGGATTACTTCGCCAAAATCGACCAAATCACCCGGTTGCTGGCCACCCATGCCAGCGCCGTCATCCGCACCGAAGAGAGCGAAGCCGAATTCCAGCAGCGGCAAATGCAGCTGCTGGGCCAGATCAGCGGCCTGGAGGGTGTGCGCAGGCACATGTATTACGATGCGCCCCGGTTACGCAGTGCCAACGGCCTGGTGCAACTGTTGGGTAACCAATTGGTGTTGTTGACCGCGCGGCTGACCGCCCTGCGCCACCAGCGGCTGCTGTTGACCGAGCGCTGGGAGGGCGAGCTGCCTGAAGAGATTCAACGGCTGCGTGCCGAAGAGCTGGACTTTCTCGATGAACTGGCGCGGGAGGGGCGTTCGCTGTCCAGTGAAAAGCGCCATCATTTCACATCGCTGCAACAACGCTTTGATGAGCTGGCCTACAGGGCCGAACAATTGACCGAGCCGCTGCCGGCCACCTTGCGTTCGCTGGCCTGGTCGCTGCGCTGGGAGCAGGCGCGCCTGTTGCAGCAGCTTGAGCAGATTCTGGAGCTGAGCGATGCCATCCAGAGCGGGCGACCCGCTAGCAGCGTGTTTCGCGGGCGGGAAAATCCGCTGCATCTGGACTTCACCCTGGCGACGATGAATGCCGTCCGGGCCTTTTGCGCGCTGTTGATCGCCGGCCTGATCTGGATCGAAACCGGCTGGGACGGTGCGCGAGCCGGGATGGTGCTGGTGGGCATCCTTTGCTCGCTGATGTCGACGTTTCCCCGGCCGCTACTGGCTGTTCAAAGCTATGCCAGGGGGTTCGGGCTGGCACTGGTGGTCTCGGCGCTCCTTCAGTTCATGTTTGTGCCGATGATCAGCAATTTCGAGATGCTTGCCTTGCTGCTGGCGCCCTTGCTCTACGCCGTAGCGGTGGGGCTGGCCAGTCCACCCACCACAGGTACCGGGATTGGCCTGGGGCTCACGACGTTTTTGTTGCTTGGCCCGTTGAACGTGGGGATTGGTCAAAACACCGCCAGCCAGTGGTTCGAGTTTGCCGGGGCCTATACCTGTGCGACCGTGCTGGCTTTGAGTGTCTATGCGCTGATCTTTCCGTTCAGGCCGGATTTTCGCATGCGCCGGCTCTACAAAGAGAACTGCGAGCAGGTGTACGCCTTGCTGAAAACGTCGGCGAGCGATGAACAGCAGTTTGCGTTCGAGAGCCGTATGGTTGATCGCCTGACCATGATGTTGGGGCTGCTGCCGGCGACCCGGGAGCCACAATCGCGCGAGCTGTTTCAAGTCAGCCTGGCCTGCATGGCATTGGGTATCGCCTTGAATCAGCTGCGGCAGCAAGGGCAGAACAACGCACTGCTGAGTCCGGATCTGCAACGTCGCCTGTTCTCGACAGTCCGGGAAACGGGCAGGCTGGTTGCCGGTCGGCCCGGGGTCGAAGTGGTGCAGGTGCTTGATAGCCTCCACACCTTGGGCGACGACCTGGATGCCCTGCACACCGATGTTCACGAGCACCTGTGGTCGGTGTTCCGCATGCGTGTGGCGCTGCTGATCGTGGTGTCGTTCGTGGAACGCTATCGCGGCCACTTTCAACCCTCAGGCCTTGAAGGAGACCCTGTCCTTGCCCATTGATCTGGAAGTGGGTGGTGCCTATCTGCCCCCGATTGCCCAGGCGCTGCTGCTGGGCTTGCCGATTTTCCTGTTGCTGGACTGGACATTGCGGCGCCTTGGCGTGCTGCAGTTTGTCTGGCACGAGGCGTTGTTCGAAGGCGCGTTGTACGCCTGCGTCTGCGCCACGTTGATTCTGGTCATGGGAGCCTGAAGCCTTGAAGAACATCCTTTCCCGACTCACGACGGTGGCGGTGGTATTGCTGGCCTTCATCCTGGGCTGGTTCGCCTGGGAGCATTACACCCGCGCACCCTGGACCCGGGATGCCCGGGTGCGTGCCGATGTGGTGACCTTGTCCGCCGACGTTTCGGGGCGAATCGTCAGCCTGGCCGTGCAGGACAACCAACATGTGAGCAAGGGTCAGGCGCTGCTGGAGATCGATCCGGCGCGCTACACCCTGGCGGTGGAGCATGCCAGGCGCGCGGTGGAGGTGGCGAAAGCCTCGCTCGGGCAGGCCCAGGCGGCGATTATCTCCAGCGAAGCATTGCTCAAACAACGTCAGAGCGAGGAGCAACGCCGGCGCACGCTCAAGGATCGTTCAGCGATTTCCGGCGAAGAGTGGGAGAAAGCCAGCACCGACGTGTCGGTGGCCCAGGCCGACTTGATGCGTAATCAGGCCAGTCTGGTGTTGGCCCAGGCCAACGTGCAACTGGCCATCGCGGCATTGACCCAGTCCGAGCTCGACTTGCAGCGTACCCATGTCGTCTCCCCGGTGACCGGCTATGTCACCAATCTGCTGACCCGGGAGGGTGATTACGCCTCGGCTGGTGGCCCATTGTTGGCGCTGGTGGACAGCGAGTCGTTCTATGTCAGCGGTTACTTCGAAGAAACCAAGTTGCCGCGGATCGGGGAGGGCGACCGGGTCAAGATCGAGTTGATGAGTGGCGAAACGATCGGCGGCAAAGTGCAGAGTATTGCCTTCGCCATTGCCGACCGGGAAAACCTGCCGGGCGGCCGTCTGCTGGCCAGCATCAACCCCAGCTACACCTGGATCAAACTTGCGCAACGGGTGCCGGTGCGGATCGAGATCGATGCCGACTATGCCGGTAAAAACAACCTGCGGGCGGGGACCACGGCTACCGTGACCGTCCAGGAAACCCGCAAATCCAAAGACCAGCACTAACCCCCCTGTGGGAGCGAGCTTGCTCGCGATAGCGGTGGATCAGTCAACATCATTGGTGAAGGTGCTTGCGCCATCGCGAGCAAGCTCGCTCCCACAGGGGGTGTGTACTGCCTTTTTCAGGGCAAAAAAAGCCCCGCGACCGAATGAGACGCAGGGCAAGGAAATTGGTTGGTTGCGGCCAACCAAAGGAGCGCTTTAAAAACCGTATTACTTGCTCGCGACCGTCTCCGGCTGCCAGCCACCACCGAGGGCCTTGTAGATCGCGACGATGCCGCGATACAGGTCAACCTCGGCCTGGGCCTGGGTGTCTTCGGCCGCCAGGCGTTCACGCTGGGCGTCAAGCAGTACGAGGAAATCGGACGTGCCTTCGCGGTAGCGGATTTGCGCCAGGTCGGCAGCCGAGCGGCTGGACTCGCTCTGGCGAATCAGCGAGATCAGGCGCTGTTGGCGTTTGCCATAGTCGCTGAAAGCGTTTTCCGATTCTTCCAGGGCCAGCAACACTTGCTGCTCGTAGGTCGCCAGGGCGCCTTCGGCATCGGCGTCGGCGCCACGTATGCGGGCTTTTACGCTACCCAGGTCAAACGCGGCCCAGGTGATGCTCGGGCCCAGCGCCCAGGCGTTGGCCGCCGAAGAACCAATCTGCGAACCACGTCCGGCAGTCCAGCCGAGGAAGCCGCTGAGGCTGACCCGCGGGAACAGATCCGCCTTGGCCACGCCGATACGCGCGGTGGCCGAAGCCAGTTGGCGTTCGGCACTGAGAATGTCCGGACGACGTTGCAGCAGTTCACCCGGATCGCCGATCGGCAAGGCCTTGGCAATCGCCGGCAGGTCTTTCGGGCTCAGGTCCACGGTCAGCTTGTCCGGACGTTCACCCAGCAGGGTGGCGATGCGGTTTTTCTGCCGAACCTGTTCGGCCTGCAGCTGCGGCACGCTGGCCTCAACCGACGCCAGTCGCGCATCGGCGCGCTCCACATCGAGCTGGTCGCCGACGCCGGCATCACGCAGGCTGACCGTGATCTTGCGCGACTCCTGCTGGTTCTCCAGGTTGGCCAGGGCGATTTTCTCCCGCAACTGCGCGCCGCGCAGCTGCCCGTAGGAGTCCACCAGTTCGGCAATCATGGTGACTTGCAGTTGGTACAGATCGGCCTCGAATGCCTGTTGCTCGGCGTTGGCCGACTCCAGATTGCGCTGGATACGGCCGAACAAGTCGATTTCCCAGGCCATGTCCAGGCCCAGGTCATAGCGTTCGCTGTTGACCCGGTCGGTGGTCTGGCCCGGAATCTGGCCTTTGCCCAGGTCACTGCTGACGCGGCTGGTGATGGTCGGCATGGCGTCATTGCTGACGTCATCGCGGATCGCCCGCGCCGCTTTCCAGCGGGCGAAGGCGACGCGCATATCACGGTTGCCTTGCAGGGATTGCGTCACCAGCTGGTTGAGGGTCGGGTCTTCGAACTGTTGCCACCAGATGCCTTCGAAACGCGAACGGTCAAAATTCTTCTGGCCGGCGGCGCCGTCGGTGGCGGCCGTGATGTTGGCCGCCTCGGTGGTTGGCGTCTTGTAGTCCGGGCCCACGGCACAGGCACTCAGGGCCAGTACCAGCAGGCTCGGCAGGAAGGCTTTCAAACTCATCAGTGCGACTCCAGCTTCAGGGTGGCCTTGGCAGCTTTGCGTGCCTGGCCGCGCTCGACAAAGTTACGGATCAGTACGTAGAACACCGGCGTCAGCAACAGACCGAAGAAGGTCACCCCAAGCATCCCGGAGAACACCGCGACACCCATGGCGTGGCGCATTTCGGCACCGGCACCGCTGGAGAACACCAGGGGCACCACACCCATGATGAACGCGAAGGAGGTCATCAGGATCGGCCGCAGACGCAGACGGCACGCTTCCAGGACCGCAGCCAGCGGGCTCAAGCCTTCCTCCTGTTTATCCTTGGCGAACTCGACGATCAGGATCGCGTTCTTGCAGGCAAGCCCCACCAATACGATCAAACCGATCTGGGTAAAGATGTTGTTGTCACCGCCGGAGGCGATCACACCGGTGATGGCCGACAGCAGGGTCATCGGTACGATCAGGATCACCGCCAGTGGCAGGCTCCAGCTTTCGTATTGAGCCGCCAGTACCAGGAACGCCAGCAGCACACAGAGCGGGAACACGAACAGTGCGGTGTTACCGGACAGGATCTGCTGGTAGGTCAGGTCGGTCCATTCGTAGGTCATGCCGTTGGGCAGTTCTTCCTTGAGCAGTTTCTCGATGGCTTTTTCGGCCTGGCCGGAGCTGTAGCCGGGGGCTGCCGCACCGTTGATTTCAGCGGTGATGAAGCCGTTGTAGTGCATCACGCGGTCCGGGCCCGAGGTATCGCTGACCTTGATGAAGGTCGCCAGCGGGATCATCTCGCCCTTGTTGTTTCGCACTTTCAGCTGGCCGATCTGGTCGGATTCGAGGCGGAACTGTTGTTCGGCCTGAACGTTGACCTGATAGGTGCGACCAAAGCGGTTGAAGTCGTTGGCATACAGCGAACCCAGATAGATCTGCAGGGTGTCGAAGATGTCGCTGACGGCGACGCCGTGGGTCTTGGCTTTTTCCCGGTCGATGGCGGCATCGACCTGGGGCACGTTCACGGTGTAGCTGGTGAACAGGCCGGCCAGTTCCGGCACGTTGTGGCTCTTGTTGATGATGTTCATGGTTTCCTTGTACAGCTCTTCGTAGCCCAGGTTGCCCCGGTCTTCGATCTGCAGGCGGAAACCACCGATGGTGCCCAGGCCTTGTACCGGCGGCGGCGGGAAGATCGCCATGTAGGCTTCCTGGATATTCGCGTACTGGCCGTTCAAGGCACCGGCAATCGCACCGGCGGACATGCTCGGGTCTTTACGTTCGTCGAACGGTTTGAGGGTCACGAACACGATGCCGGCGTTCGGACTGTTGGTGAAACCGTTGATCGACAGGCCCGGGAAGGCCACGGCGCTTTCCACGCCGGGCTGTTTCAGCGCCAGCTCGGACATGCGCTTGATCACGTCTTCGGTACGGTCCAGGCTCGAGGCATCCGGCAGTTGCGCGAAGGCCACCAGGTATTGCTTGTCCTGGCCGGGGACGAAACCGGTCGGGGTGCTGGAGAAACCGAAGAAGGTCAGGACCATCAGGCCGGCGTACAGCAGCAGGGCGATACCGCTTGAGCGGATCACGCGGGCAACGGTGCCGACATAACCATGGCTGGCCTTTTCAAAGAAGCGGTTGAACGGACGGAACAACCAGCCACCGAAAATCTTGTCCAGCACCTTGGAGAGTCGGTCCTTCGGCGCGTCATGGCCCTTGAGCAATACCGCGGCCAGCGCCGGCGACAGGGTCAGGGAGTTGAAGGCCGAGATCACCGTGGAAATCGCGATGGTCAGGGCGAACTGTTTGTAGAACTGGCCGGTCAGGCCGGAAATGAACGCCGCCGGAACGAATACCGCACACAGCACCAGCGCCGTGGCGATGATCGGGCCGGTTACCTCGCCCATGGCTTTTTTGGTCGCTTCAACCGGGGTCAATCCGAGTTCGATGTTCCGCTCGACGTTCTCCACCACCACGATGGCGTCGTCCACCACGATACCGATCGCCAATACCAGGCCGAACAGCGACAAGGCGTTGAGCGAGAAGCCAAACAGATGCATCACGGCAAAGGTACCGATCAGCGATACCGGCACAGCGACCAGCGGAATGATCGAGGCGCGCCAGGTTTGCAGGAACAGGATCACCACGAGTACCACGAGGATCAGTGCTTCGAAGAGGGTGTGAACCACCGCCTCGATGGAGCCGCGCACGAAGATCGTCGGGTCATAGACGATGCTGAAGTCCATGCCTTCGGGGAAGCTCTTCTTCAGTTCGGCCATTTTCGACCGCACTTCGTTGGAGATTTCGATGGCGTTGGAACCCGGACGCTGGAAGATCGGGATCGCCACCGCCGGCTGGTTGTTCAGCAAGGAACGCAGGGCGTACTGGCTGGAGCCCAGCTCGACGCGAGCGATGTCTTTGAGGCGAGTGATTTCACCGTTGTCGCCAGAGCGAATGATGATGTTCTCGAACTCTTCCTCGGAAACCAGACGGCCCTGGGTGTTGACCGACAACTGGAAGGCCGTGGCATTCGGTGCAGGAGGCGCACCCAAGGCACCGGCCGCCACTTGACGGTTCTGCTCACGAATCGCCGTGACCACATCGGTGGCGGTCAGGTTGCGCGAAGCGGTCTTGTTCGGGTCGAGCCAGACACGCAGGGAGTAATCGCCCATGCCAAACAACTGCACATCACCGACACCACCCAGACGCGCCAGCTCATCCTTGATGTTGAGCAAGGCGTAGTTGGACAGGTAGAGCATGTCGTAGCGTTTGTCCGGCGAGGTCAAGTGCACAACCATGGTCAGGTCGGGCGAAGCCTTGTCCACGGTGATACCGATGCGCGTCACTTCCTCGGGAAGTTTTGGCTCGGTCCGCGTCACACGGTTCTGCACCTGCACCTGTGCGTTGTCCAGGTCAGTGCCCAGGGCAAAGGTGATGGTCAGGGTGATCTTGCCGTCGGCGGTGGACTGCGAGGACATGTACAGCATGTTCTCGACACCGGTGATGGCTTGCTCCAGTGGAGCGGCCACGGTTTCACCGATGACTTTTGGGTTGGCACCCGGGAAGTTGGCACGAACCACAACGGTCGGCGGTACCACTTCCGGGTATTCGCTGATCGGCAGCTGGAACAGCGAGATGGCGCCGGCGATCAGGATCAGCAGCGAAAGCACCGCTGCAAAGATCGGCCGTGAAATGAAGAATTGGGAAAAATTCATCGTAAAAATCCCTTAACCGCGTGGGGTCGTGGCAGCCAGTTTCACAGCCGTGCCCGGCGCAACCCTGGCAGGCGCGACTTGGGGCAGGTTGCTGGCTTCCAGCGCTTGGCGTTGTTGTGCGAGTGCCGCGAGGGTTTGTTCGCTGGCCATCGGAATCACTTCAGGGGTGACCGGTGAGCCAGGGCGCACCCGTTGCAGGCCCTTGACGATGATGGTGTCGTCCTTGTTCAGGCCATTGCGCACAATGCGCAGACCTTCGATCTTCGGACCGAGCTCCACCGCGCGGTAGGCGGTCTTGTTGTCGGCATCCATCACCAGCACGAACTTCTTGCCCAGGTCGGTGCCGACCGCTTCGTCATTGATCAGCATGGCGCTGTAAGTGCCGCTGCCCACCAGTTTCAGGCGTGCATACAGGCCCGGGGTGTAGCTGCCATCGCTGTTGTCGAACACGGCGCGCCCACGAATGGTGCCGGTCTTCGGGTTGACCTGGTTGTCGACGAAGTTCATCACGCCCTGGTGCGGGTTACCGTCCTCGTTGGACAGGCCCATGTAGACCGGGGTGGTGGCGCCGCGCTTGCCCTGGCGAGCGAGCTCGGTGTACTTGAGGAACACACGCTCGTCCGCGTCGAAGTAGGCGTACACCTTGTCAGTGGAGACCACGCTGGTCAGCGGGGTGGTGTCGGCAGTCACCAGGTTGCCGGCGGTGATTTCCGCACGGCTGACGCGGCCGCTGATTGGAGCAGTCACACGAGTAAAGCTCAGGTTCAGCCTGGCCAGATCCAGCTGCGCTTGCAGGGCGCCGACCGCGGCGCGGGCTTCCTGGGCGGCGCTGGTCCGCGAGTCGGCCAGTTCGGCGGAAATCGCGTTGCTGGTGCGCAGACGCTCACCACGCTGGGCTTCGTTTTCGCTGCGGGTGGCATTGGCGCGCGATTGTGCAACCAGTGCTTCGAGGCGGCGGACCTCAGCCTGGAACGGACGCGGGTCGATCTGGAACAGCAGGTCGCCTTTCTTGACCAGGGCGCCTTCCGTGAACGCCACTTCATCGATCTGGCCGGAGACCCGTGGACGAATCTCGACGGTTTCCGGCGCTTCGAGACGGCCGGTGAATTCGTCCCATTCGTTGACCGGCTGTTCCAGCACCTTGGCCACGCTGACCTTGGCCGCTGGCATGCTGGCGGCGGTTTCCGGGGCCTTGCCGCAAGCGCTGATCACCACTACGGCCAACAAAGCCAACGGGAAGCGCAAATGTTTGAGTGACTGTTCCATGGATGCATCCGCCAATGTGTTGAGATTGGCGAATGATGCGCGGCGGGTTTGTATCTCACGAATCGAATGGGGCGAAGGTAACTATCATCCGGAATGATATAAGACCCAAGCCAGCCCTCTAGCCTGCACCTTGTGTTCGGTCGTCATCAACTGGATTGATGACAATTGTGTGTTGCATTGGATGCAATGGTCAGATTTGGAACCGTGTTGCGGCCATCGCGAGCAAGCTCGCTCCCACATTGGATCTTCGCTGTTCCCAAATCCCTGTGGGAGCGAGCCTGCTCGCGATAGGGCCAGAAGCCCTGCAAAATCAGGATCAGGCCAGACTGTCCGGATCCCCAAAAAACATCTGAATCCGCGACCGCAACCAACGCTCCCCCGGATCATTATCCTGGGATCCGCGCCACGCCATGTGCAACTCGAAACTGCGCACCGGCAACGGCGGATCTTCGGCCCGCACTCCGCCAGCGGCAGTCAGTGCATCGGCTGTGTAGTCCGGCACCGTCGCCACGATGTCGGTTCCGGCGAGCAGGGTACTCAACCCGTTGAACTGGGGAACGGCGAGCACCACATGCCGTTTGCGCCCGAGCTTTTCCAGCTCTTCATCGATGAAGCCGCTGAGGTCGCCAGCGAACGACACCAGTGCATGGGGGCGAGCGCAGTAATCATCCAGGCTCAACGGCCCCGGCACGGTGTCGGCGCGCAACAGCTTCGGTTGGCTGCGGCGCAGTACCTTGCGTTTGGCGTTGGCCGGCAGGTCGGTGGTGTAACTGACACCGATGGATATCTCACCGGATGCCAGCAACCCCGGCATCAGGATGTAGTTGACCCGACGTACCACCAGCACAATCCCCGGCGATTCGGCACGCAGGCGCTTGAGCAGCATCGGCAGCAAGGCGAACTCGACGTCGTCCGAAAGGCCGATGCGGAACACGGCGGTACTTGTGGCAGGATCGAACTCGGCCGCACGGCTGACCGCGGTGGAAATCGAATCCAGTGCCGGGGAGAGCAGGGCGAAGATCTCGACCGCCCTGGCGGACGGTTCCATGCTGCGGCCGGTACGCACAAACAAGGGGTCATCGAACAGGCCGCGCAGGCGCGAGAGCGCCGCACTGATGGCTGGCTGGCCGAGGAACAGTTTTTCCGCAGCACGGGTCACGCTGCGTTCGTGCATCAATGTTTCGAAAACGATCAACAGGTTCAGGTCGACACGACGCAGGTCATTACGATTCATCTGGAGTCCTGGCAGAGTCAGCAAGCTTGACGTGGGCGGCCATATGAGAACAATGGCCAGCAGGAATATTACGGGGAAAGACTGGTACTCTGCACCGGGTAATTCAGTTTTTCCTACATAGGCTGCTTCGGTTTCTTACGACATTTGACGATGTTGCCGCCGCTGCGGAATCAATGACAGGCATGTCGACTATTAATAGCCACAGATAGTGTTGGGTTGAAAGCCCGGCTAGAGTTCATGGCATTAGAGGTTTATTTGGCGAGGTTTGCGATGTCCCGCACGATACGTTTTCACAAGTTTGGTCCAGCCGAGGTGCTCAAATGCGAAGAGCATGCGACGGCTCTGCCTGCACCGGGCGAAGTGCAGGTGCGCGTCGAGGCGATTGGCATCAGTTGGTATGACACTCTCTGGCGTCAGAACCTGGCCCCGTCCCATGCCCGACTGCCTTCAGGCCTTGGCCAGGAGATGGCCGGTATCGTCACCGCTGTCGGTGATGGCGTCGATGACTTGGAGGTCGGTGACAAGGTCGCCAGCTTTCCGGCCCAAAGCCCGAACGACTATCCGGTCTACGGCGAGCAGATCGTTCTGCCGCGCTCGGCAGTCACCCGTTATCCGGATGTGCTTACCCCGATTGAAGCGAGCGTGCACTACACGCCGTTGTTGATCGCCTATTTCGCTTATGCCGATCTGGCACGGGTCAAGCCCGGGCAATTTGTTCTGGTGACTGACGCGAGTCATTGCGCCGGACCTTCGTTCGTACAACTGGGCAAGGCCTTGGGTGTTCGAGTGATCGCCGCGACCAAGACCGAGGAGGAACGTGAATACCTGCTGTCGCTGGGTGCCGAGAAAGTGATCGTCACCGAGGAAGAAGATCTGCTGATGCGGATCAACAAAATCACCGATAACCGTGGCGTAGATGTGGTGTTCGATGGTTTGGGCGGTCCGCAGATGTCGTTGCTGGGCGATGTGCTGGCGCCTCGCGGCAGCCTGGTGCTGTACGGCCTGCAAGGTGGCAACCAGACACCTTTCCCGGCCTGCGCAGCGTTCCAGAAGAACATTCAGTTCTTCGTGCACTGCATCGGCAACTTCACGGGCAAGCCGGAACTGGGCATCACCCAGGACCAGGCCGCACTGCAACGTGCCTTGCGCGATATCAATCAGCTGACCGCCGACCGCGTTCTGCTGCCGCTCAAGACTCGGGTCTTCCCGTTTGCCGAGTTTGTCGAAGCACATCGCTACATGGACGAATGCCCGTGTCGCGAACGGGTCGCGCTGCAGGTCGAGCCGGCGTAGCACTTCCAGTCCTCCCAAGAGTCCGTGCCCACACGGACTCTTTCGTTTGAGCCCCCCGAAAGCCGTCGATCCGCAGGCCGGTCCAGCAACTGAACTGGTTTTTGCCCGTAATCTGTAGCTTCTAATCAGCCACTAAGCCCTGATAATTGAATGATTACTTTCATCTCAAGGAATGAGTCATGGCCGGGTGTCAGGCTGAAACTTTTCAATGTGCGCCATCGGTGCAAATCTCCAAATTAGTTGGCCGTTGGCTAGTTTCCAAAAAGACAGCTGCAACTTCCTTCCTTGTTTCTTGTATTAAGTGTCTGTGGGACTTTGTCGGATATTTCCTAGGACTCCGATTTCAAATCAGCAAACCCTTGCCAGTAGGGCGTTCCAGCCCCACCTTTGTCGTTAAGTCGAGGGGGTGCTGCGATCGTTTCAAATGATTTCAAGAAAATTCAAGTGTTAGCATTTGGCAATAAAGTCCATGACTCCATTCGCGCCGACAGTCCAACGGGATTTGCTGTCTGCACGATATTGAACTTACGAGTATCAGGTAAATAAAGATGACCAGCATCCATGACCAAGCGATGAACTATGTCTATCAACAAGTGCTGCAGCGATTGCTGGGTTTTTTTTCCCGTGCCGAACGCACTGCATTGCAATTGTTGATTCAGCGCCTGGCAGTAGCGGCCGGGGGCATGGAGCACATTGGCGATTACAAGGTGTTGGCGATCCAGTCCGGGGCTCGTGACAACTGCTACACCCTGGCTTTGTTGCGTGCTGCACAGTTGACCATCGCCACGCGGACACCGGCGACATTCCAGTTGCGCATCGCCTCGTTACGGTTGAACGGCACAAGCGGCGCGGCCGTGGAAAACATGCACCGGACCAACAGCGCATTGTTTGTCTATGACGATCCCCGGGTCGAGGTACTGATGGTCGATGATCGGGAAGTCTTGCCGTTCAACCACTTGGCGCCGATCTCCGACGCCGGCCGCGAGTCCAGCCGCCTGAACCTGCTGCTGATCGGCCATCGCCGGGAGTGGCGCGGCGGGTTCGACCTTTGGGATGACGGTTATCTGGCCACGGGAGAGTTCTACGGACAAATCGCTCGCTGGGATGGCGGTGTCGACGCCTTGCTCATCAGTGACACGCCGCGTCAGCAAAAGCAGTTCATCGACGGCTTGAGGCGCGCCGCCACCAAGGCAGGGCTCAAGCCTTCGCCTGCGGGCGAGCCGGGTTATGCGGGGTTGTTTGCATTGCTCGATGAACTGGGCAGCGACTGTTATCACGGGTTCTACGCCGATTACGGCCAGGCCCGGTGGCGTCCGCAAGAGCGCTTCGAAACCTGCCGTCGTACGGCCTGCATCGACATTCACGACCTGCTGGTCAGCAACCTGGAAGAGCGTTGGCCATTGTTGACGGAGTTTCTCGGCTTCCAGCCTGACGAACTGTCCGCGCAGATCAGCGACAACGAATTCGTCAGCCCGTCGATCACGGCGCACGTCCGAGGGTTGCATGCGTGCTTCGTGCAGAATCGCAATTACGAATCCGGTGTTGCGCAATACCTGCAACGGGCCTTGGTGATGATGCGCCGCAAGCACTTGCCCGAGCGATTGTGCGAGCAGGCCATCGAGGTCTTCGGCAATCCGGCGACACTGGTCGAACTGCGCGCCCGAGCGGCGGCCGAGGCACAAAAGAATCTGGGCCTGAGCGAAGCACAACTGGTGTGCCTGCTGTTTGCGCCCTTTACCGAAAAAGGTGCGGGGCTCGAGCGTTTTCTGCGTCAGTGCCATCCGGGCATGCTGGTGGCCATGCCCGAGTTGCACAAGGCCATGCAGGGGCACCCGGTCGCCGAACAGATCATGCAATGGATGATTGATGTCAGCGGATTGCCTGTCAGCCTGATTGGCCGGCTTTACCGCATGGAGTGGACGCCCGCAGACGCTGGCGGGGCGGCTGAAGCAATCATCCCAAGGGCCGTGTCGAAAAATGCGCTGGACGATCCTGATGCTGACAGCACGTTGGTGGATGAATGGTCAGCGGGTCACTGAACGTGGGCGGATTTTCAGTCAATGCAAATGGCCTTCGCCGATGAAAGGTCCACGAGAAACGGATTTCGCCTATCAAGCGGTTTATCGATATCTGGTCAGCCTGATCAACGAGTCTGAAGGGGATTCGCGCATCCGCCTGCCGTCGCTGCGGCACCTGGCTGAGCGTCTGAATGTGTCGATCTCGACCATTCAGTACGCCTATTCGCTGCTGGAGAAAGAAGGGCGGGTGTATTCGGTGGCCAAGTCCGGTTACTACGCATTGCCAGTGTCCGCAATCAACCTGCAGGACAGCGGCAGCGACTTGCTGGAAGCGGTCTACGTCAATGCCAGGCGCCCGGGGATGCTGGTCATGAGCGCCGATGAACCGGCGTTATTGCAGCCACTGGACAGCCCGTTGTTGCTGCTGGAGCGGGAGTTGCTGCGCCAGTATCCCCGCCAGCCGCAGTCGCCTTCGCAACCCTGCGGCGAACTCGAACTGCGTGCCGCCCTGGCAGCACGCTACACCACGTCTCCCATGCGTTACTGGCACGCCGATGATGTCTACATCGGCGCCGACCTGCGCGGTGTACTGGAAATCCTGATCGCCGTGCTGGGATTGAAAGACGCTACGGTGGTGGTCGAATCGCCGTGCGACTGGACGATCCTGCGTTTGTTTCAAGCCGCCTGCGTGCGGGTGATCGAGTTGCCCGTACAAGCCGATGCCTGTCTGGATCCGGAACGTCTTGAAATGCTGCTCGATACCGAACCGGTAAGGCTGGTGATGCTGTCATCGGCCCTGAACATGCCCCGTGGCAGCCTGGCGCCTGACCACAACAGGCAGGCCATTGCCCGGCTGTTGGCCGCGCATGACAGTTGGGTGCTGGAAAACGACTGTTATGGCGAACTCGGATTCGACCTGGGCACCCTGCGCTTTCGAGACTTGCTGGACCCTGAACGGCTGATGGTGTTTTCCACGTTCGAGAAAGTCATCGGACCTGAAGCGCCCTACGGTTTTCTGCTTTCAAGGCATTTGAGCGCGGAGTTGCAACGGCACTTTCTGCTGCGGTCCTTCCGACTCTCGCCGATTCGCCAGAAAGCCATTGCCCGTTTGTATAGCAGCGGTCGCATTGATCAACACCTGCTGGTGCTGCGGCGGCTGCTCAATGAACGCAAGAATCAAATGACCCTGTTGTTGCAGGAGCGATTGGGTGATGCCTTGCATTTCGTCGAGCCGCAAGGGGGTGCAACGATCTGGATGCGCTCATTGCGTCGGGTCAATGTCCGTCGTGTGTTCCAGCGCCTGCTGGCGCATCAGGTGGTCATCGCACCAGGCGAGTTGTTCAGCCTCCACGGTCTGCACGGACAGCATCTGCGCCTGAGCCATACCTTCGGTGGCGATCACAATCTGGCGGCCGCGCTGGGATTGCTGGGGGATGCGCTGCGCCTGGAATCAATCGAGTGAGTGAGACAAAAAATAACAACCTCCACTGTGCGGATCGATCCCATCGCCTTGCGGTCAAACTGCCAGTAAACTGCGACCCAATTCCTGAACCACTCTATTCCAGAGGTTTTGCATGACACTCAGTCCTTTTGCGGGTAAACCGGCACCGGCACAATTGTTGGTCGACATCCCGCGACTGGTAACGGCCTATTACACCGGCCAGCCTGATGCCGCGATTTCCACCCAGCGCGTTGCCTTCGGCACGTCGGGGCACCGTGGCAGCTCGTTCGACTTGAGTTTCAATGAATGGCACGTGCTGGCGATCAGCCAGGCGATCTGCCTGTACCGCGAAGCTCAAGGCATCGATGGCCCGCTGTTTGTCGGTATCGACACCCACGCGCTGTCCACGCCGGCCGGCGCCAGTGCCCTCGAGGTACTTGCAGCCAACGGCGTGACCGTGATGATCGCCGAAGGTGACGAGTACACGCCGACACCGGCCATTTCCCATGCGATTCTCTGCTACAACCGTGGACGCACCACCGGCCTGGCGGACGGCATTGTCATCACGCCGTCCCACAACCCGCCGCAAAGCGGTGGCTACAAGTACAACCCAACCAACGGTGGCCCGGCCGATACCCACATCACCAAGTGGATCGAAGCCAAGGCCAACGAACTGCTGGCCAACAAGCTCGCTGGCGTCAAGCGCATCAGCTACGAGCAGGCACTTAAGGCCAGCACTACCCATCGTCACGATTACCTCAACACCTATGTCGCCGACCTGATCAACGTGATCGACTTCGACGCGATCCGCGATGCCAAGCTGCGCCTGGGTGTCGATCCACTGGGTGGAGCAGGGGTGCGCTACTGGTCGGCGATTGCCGAGCATTACCGCCTGGACCTGGACGTGGTGAACAAAGAGGTCGACCCGACCTTCCGCTTCATGACCGTCGACTGGGACGGCCAGATCCGCATGGACCCATCGTCCAGCCACGCCATGCAAGGCCTGATCGGCCTGAAAGAGCGTTTCGACGTGGCGTTTGCCTGCGATCCGGACCACGACCGCCATGGCATCGTCACGCCGTCCGGTGGCTTGCTGGCACCGAACAACTACCTCGCCGTTGCCATCGACTACCTGTTCCAGAATCGTCCGCAATGGCGCGCCGATGCCGCCGTGGGTAAAACCGTGGTCAGCAGCGGCCTGATCGATCGCGTGGCCAAGCGCCTGGGTCGTCGCCTGTACGAAGTGCCGGTGGGTTTCAAATGGTTTGCCGACGGCCTGTTCGATGGCTCCCTGGGTTTCGGCGGCGAAGAAAGCGCCGGTGCCTCGTTCCTGCGCAAGGACGGCGGTGTCTGGAGCACCGACAAGGACGGTTTGATTCCGGCCCTGCTGGCCGCCGAGATGACGGCCCGGACTGGTCGCGACCCGAGTCAGGCGTATCGCGCCTTGACCGATGAACTGGGTGAGCCGTTCTCGGTACGGGTCGACGCCAAGGCCAATCCGGAGCAGAAAGCGCTGCTGAGCAAGCTGTCGCCGCAACAGGTCACCTCGACTCAACTGGCCGGCGAGCCGATCCAGAGCATCCTCAGCCACGCACCGGGCAATGACCAGGCCATTGGCGGTCTCAAGGTCATGACCGAGAACGGCTGGTTTGCGGCGCGTCCGTCGGGCACGGAAGACATCTACAAGATCTACGCCGAAAGCTTTGTCAGCGACGACCACCTCAAACAACTGGTGGCCGAGGCGCAAACGCTGGTGGATGGTGCCATTTCCGCAAAATAAACGGCGTAATTCCCACAGGGGTTGGCTGCAGCCACTTAAAGGGGGTGACCAATGCGGTCGCCCCTTTTTATTTGCGATTGCGCTCAGCGAATCAAGCCAGATCCACCAGAACAATCTCGCTGTCCTCGATGGCCGTCACCCGCAGCACCCGCTCATCGGCAACGGCTACACCGTCTCGAGCTTGTGCACGCAAGCCATTGACCTCAATGACACCCGTGGCCGGTACCAGGTAGGCGCGACGACCGTTGTCCAGGTGATACTCGGCGGATTCGCCGGCCTTGAGGTTCGCGGCTACCAGCCGGGCATCGGCCCGAATGCGCAGGCTCTGATCGTCGCCTGCCTTGCCGCTGGCCAGGGTGACAAAACCTTCGCGGTTACCTTTCGGGAACGGCTTGGCGCCCCAGGACGGCGCCAGGCCGGACTCGTTCGGGATGATCCAGATCTGGAAAATCCTGGTCGGCGTCGCTTCCAGGTTGTACTCGCTGTGGGCGATCCCGGTACCGGCGCTCATGACCTGGACGTCACCCGCTTCGGTGCGCCCCTTGTTGCCAAGGTTGTCCTGGTGGGTAATGGCGCCTTCGCGGACATAGGTGATGATTTCCATGTCGCGGTGCGGGTGTTGCGGGAAACCGGTGCCGGGCTCGATCACGTCGTCATTCCAGACCCGCAGGTTGCCCCAGTTCATGCGCTTGGGATCGTAGTATTCGGCGAACGAAAAATGGTGGTGGGCATCCAACCAGCCGTGGTGAGCACCGCCGAGCGAGTTGAAAGGTCTGAGTTCAAGCATGATCGTCTCCAGAAAAGGTTCGTCATGGGGCGAAACGCCTGGGCCACGAAGCGAGACCGGTGAGTGATGACGGCCATCATCCAACAGGCAACAATCGATAAAAAGCGTAAAAAATGCAGCATTCCTATCGAATGGATTGATATGAAATAACTTCGAAAGTTTCTCATCCAACCTTCACTTCATTGCATAAGCCAATGAGTCATAAGCAATTGACTAGAACTCAACGGCAAATGCAGACACCATAGCGCTCAACAGCCTCACACCCTGGAGTCAGTCCGCGTGCCGCAACACACCCCCGATCTCCCTCCCGAACTTCGCCCCCTGGCCGAGATGCCGCTGATCAAGCGATTGCTTGCCCGATTCTTCGGCTACAGCCTGACCCGCCTGCACGCACAACATCGGGCGTCGTGGTTGCATGGCCAGGCTGACGGTTTTCGCAGTGGTCACAGCGCCGGGGTCGATTACGGCTATAGGGAAGGCAAGCTCGAGGGGCTGGAAGAGGGCCGGCAGGTCCTGCTGATCCGCGACTCGCGCTGCACTGAACACCGACCGCCGAATGTCGATGACCTGTTGTTCGACGACTGGCGCCTGCCGTTGAGCGCCGAGCTGAAGAAGCGCATGAAGGCCGATGTCGCCCGATTGTTGCCGGCCCATGCCCAACCCAGTGCCGCACAGTGGAAAATGATCTTCAGCGACACCCCGTCCACCTCGGTGATCGCGGGGGCCGGTGCGGGCAAATCGACCACGCTGGTGCTGCGTATCTTATTGTTGACCCACTACCTGGGCTTCGAACTGAGTTCGATGACGGTGGTGACTTTCACCCGCGAGTCGCGCAAGGACTTCATCAACAAGCTGATCGAACTGTTTGCGCTCTGGGGCCGCGGGATCAGTTTCAAGGAGGCGCGGGACTTGGTACGCACCTTTCACTCGCGGATCCTGCCGATGGTGCGCAGCCTTCCGGGTTTCGAGCGTTTACAGGCTTTCGAGAACCTCAGCCTGCGGGCTGCACAGGGTGATGAGGAGGTCGACAGCAATCCGTTCGATCTGCGCATCAACGACGCCCAACGCCAACAGCTCAACGCCTGCTATCACCGTCTGCACCGTGACGATGAGCGTTTTCGCGAGTTGATCAAGCCATTGTCCCGGCATGCCCTGCAACTCAAGGAGCTGGAGCGCGATCACCCGGATGTGCAAAAACGCATGGGCGTTACCGAGCTTGCGGCCAAACGCGATGAGGAGCTATGCGACGCCATCGAGGACCTGTGGTTTCGCGCCGGTGCCTGGCCCATCAAGGGCATCGAACCGAATCGCCAGTCGTTCGATATCAACGGTTCGACATTCCATTGTCACGGCTACATCCCGTCCCTGGATGCCTGGGTGGTGCTGGGGTTCGATCCTCGGGAGAACCCGCAGGTCACGCGACCAAATGCCAAGCTGACGGTGCGCGCAGAGTGGGCAGTAAAGCGCACCCTGTTTCAAGCTTTCTGTCGTAAGCCATTGATATGGCTAGATAGTTACGAATCATCAAAACGTGTTCTGGCCTCGCTCGCCGGTGATGCCAGCGCCGGGCCGGGTTTCGATTACAAGGTCAAGGGCGAGCTCGCTTCAGCGCCACTGCTCGATTGTTTTGTCGCTGCCGCCGGGTTCATCGAAAACCTCGGGCTGGACGTGCCGGGCGCCGTGGCCCGGATGAGTTTCGCCAAGGACGATCCCGACCGGTTCTTCTTCGAAGCCTTGAGTCTGTACTGGCGGGCGCTGGAAGATCATTTGCTGGATCAGAAGCCGCCGATCATGACCTACAACCGAATGTTCGCCCTGTTCAGCGAACATTCGCCGGAGAATCTCAAACTGCTCGGCGATGAGCTGCTGCGGCCGCTGTCACACCTGATGATCGACGAATTCCAGGATGTCTCGCCGCAGATCGTCTCCTGGATCAGGGCCAGCCTGGCAGAGATCCGCAGTCGCGGGCCAGCCATGCACGTCGGGCGCGCAGCCCAGCGTTCCTCGTTGCTCTGTGTGGGCGATGACTGGCAGTCCATCTATGGGTGGCGCGGCAGTTCGCCGACCTACTTCATGGATTTCAACAAGGAGTTCCCGTCGCCGAGCACCACCAAGGTCATGCTCAGCGACAACTACCGCAGCCACCAGCACATCATCGATGCCGCCGAGCACATCGTGCGCGCAGCACCGGCGATTGCCGGGAAGAAAGCCAAGGCCAGCGGTGAACCCAAGGCATTGCTGCCGGTGAACGTCCTTGATCGTGATGACCAGGGCATGGCCCAACGCCTGATGGAGCATTACCGAAAGGGCGATTCGATCTTGATGCTTTATCGAAAAAGTAGCGATAAGTCATTGATAGAAGAGCATATTCAATCAGTACTTAATGTTGATTCCAGCTTGCCGTATGAGGCTCGCAGGCTCAAGCAGTTGACGTATCACAGCGCCAAGGGCCTCCAGGCCGATGCGGTGTTTTTGCTGGGCGACTGCCAGCACCTGACCAGTTCACCTTACAAGAATCAGGTTTACCGGATGGCGGGCCTGGGCAAGGCCGGCGACAGCGAGCCCTATGACAATGCCCAGAAGGACGAGATCCTGCGGTTGGCCTACGTGGGTATTACCCGCGCTGTCAGCCATTGCTACTGGTACGTCGACGCACAAGAATCCCAGGCCGCGAACATGCCCAAGGCCTCCGACCGGATCGGCAAGGGCAAAGCGTTTTTTGTCGACCATCGTAAAAGCCAAATCACCGCCTGACTTCTGTAGGTGTAGGAGCGAGCTTGCTCGCGATGGATTCAAGAGCGCCGTGGTTAGCCAGTAAATACGCGTTATCGTTAACGACCATCGCGAGCAAGCTCGCTCCTACAGGTACAGGGAAGCGTTCAACAAAAAGCCCACATAAAGTGGGCCTTTTAACAGCTGAGCCTTCAGGCATAACTCTTGAAGGCCTCCGGTGGGATGAAGGCTTCAAGCTCGTCCTCCACCGCTTCGATTATTCGTTCTACATCCGCGGCATTCATGACGGTGGCGCACGGAATACCGGCAATGGCGATCATGGTCTCGCCAGTGGCACGATCAAAAAGACGGGCAATCATACTGCCCGGCGCGTCCATGCTCGCCTCGAAACCCATGGGATGAAAATGCCAGCGCATCAGCTGGCAGGCGTTTGGAAACGTAACCTTACTGAACCCTTTATTCATGTGTTGCCCGCCTTCATTATCGAGCGCGTCCGTTAGCTCATGGTAGGAGGGAAGAACCTTCATTGGTTCAACCAGTGACAGTTTTTAAAAGTAGCATCCGGATGTGAAAACAATGTGGAGTTTTCAGGTCGTTTGGCGATTGCCGGCGCTTTTTTTGATTCAGGTCACGCTTATCGGCCATTTGCGGGCACAAGCCATCATCGGTTTAGTCGTTGAAGACAAAACGGAAGTTGGGCAAGCTCGGTCTTTTCCCGTCGAGATGTTCAATGCACGCCGATGATGATGGCCCACTGCAAACCCAGGCCACGGGCGAGACGGTCATGCGCTATCACTTGCGCTGGAAGCACCGGGATCTGGATGGCGTCATGGCGCTTTATCACCCTGAAGTCCAGTACAACGACTTTTTCCAGAACCGGGTCATGGGCCTGGCCGAATTGCGCGAATATGTGCGCAGCAGCATGCCCCGGGATCCGGATGAAGCGCTGGAGCACTCCGACCGCATTCGACTGGACGGCAACACTGCGTTCATTCAGTACCGCATCACCTTGCGCGGTGGTGAAGGGTTGGTGTCGTTCCGCGCCAGCGAAGCGATCACCGTCAAGGACGGGCTGATCTGGCGGGTCAATGAATATGCTTCATTGGTGCACGAACAACCCGGCAGCAAAACGTCCGGCAACCAGCGCCCGGCGGTCAGCCGGCTCGGTCTGTCGCCTCGCCAACTGAGCTTCATGGCCGATGACCTGCAGCAGTATTTCCAGCGCCAACAGCCTTATCTGGACCCGGAGCTCGATCTGCAACGAGTGGCGAAGGAGTGTGGCTACAGCCGCAACCAGATTTCCTACCTGTTGAATCAGGTGCTGGGCCAGAGCTTCTACCGCTACGTCAACCAGGCGCGCCTGCAACATTTGCTTGCGGCGCTGGATGCCGCCCTGCCGCCAGTGCGCATCGACGAACTGGCCTTCGCCGCCGGATTCAATTCGCTGTCGGCGTTCTACAGCTGTTTCCGCCAGCATACCGGCCAGTCCCCCAAGGCCTACGTCAAACAAATTTCTTTGCGTGCACGCGCGCAAGACAGCGCCTGAGCCCACGCACTAGGATCGACGCCATCGAAGTTTGAGTGGCGGAGTCTTGCATGCCGGCGTGGCGCACTATCAGTTTGTGGATGGACCAGCTCGAAGAACCGCTAATGGCGCGTCCGGCGCTGGAGCGGGACCTGGATGTCGACGTGGCGATCATCGGCGCGGGTTATACCGGACTCTGGACCGCGTACTACCTCAAGCAGCACAAACCTGACCTGAACATCGCCATCGTCGAAGCGCAAACCGCCGGTTTCGGCGCGTCGGGGCGCAATGGTGGCTGGCTGATGGGCAATTTGCTGGGAGAAGACCGCCTGCTGGCCAAACTGTCGGCCGAAGCGCGCCGCGCCTCCTACGATTTGCTGCACAGCATTCCGGATGAAGTGGAGATTGTCCTCGAACGTGAGGGAATCGACTGCGATTACCGCAAAGGCGGGGTGCTGTATTGCGCCGCACGCTATCCGGAGCAGGAGGCCAGCCTGCGTCGCTACCTGGACGATCTCCACCGCCAGGGCCTCAACGACAGCCACTATCGCTGGCTTACCCCGGAACAACTGGCGCAACAGATCCGCGTCGCCAAACCCTACGGCGGTATCTACGCGCCGCACGTGGCGACCATTCACCCGGCCAGACTGGTACGGGGGCTGGCCCGGGCGGTGGAGCGCCTGGGCGTCAGAATCTACGAAAACAGCCCGGTCACCCATTGGCAGCCCGGCAGCCTACGCACGGCCAAAGCTTCGGTGCGCAGTCGCTGGGTGGTGCCGGCGGTAGAAGGCTACTCCGTGACGCTGCCGCCATTGGGGCGTTATCAGTTGCCGGTGCAGAGCCTGATCGTCGCGACCGAGCCCTTGTCGGCGGCCATCTGGGACGAAATCGGCCTGAGTCACGGCCAGGCATTCAGCGAGGCCAGTCGCCAGGTCACCTACGGTCAACGCACCGCTGACAACCGATTGATCTTTGGCGCCCGTGGCGGGTACCAGTTCGCTGGCAAGCTGCGCCACGACTTCGACCTGAGCGCTGACGAAATACACCTGCGGCGTTATCTGTTCGGCGAACTGTTCCCGCAGTTGAAGAACGTGCAGATCACCCATTCCTGGGGCGGCAACCTGGGCATGTCCCGGCATTTCCAGCCACACATGCTTTGCGACCGGACCAACGGCATTGCCCTGTCGGGCGGTTACGGCGGGGAGGGCGTTGGCGCCAGCAACCTGGGAGGCCGCACGCTGGCCGACCTGATCCTGGGGCGCGATACCGATCTGGTACGCCAACCGTGGGTCATCCCCCAACGCGGCCTCGACGCACTGCGGGCCTGGGAGCCGGAGCCGATCCGCTGGCTCGGCTACAACGCGATCATCCGCAGCTTTGTCCACGAGGACCAGACCCTGGCCAACCCGGCCACAGCGCCCTGGCGGCGCAGGCTGGCCAGCGGGGTGGCCGGTTTCATGGAAGGTTTCATGCACTAAACAGCGTCTCTACATCGACAGGTATCGCCATGAGCATCACGCAATTCAAGAACACCGCAACCCTGAAACTGGACGAATCCAATCCGGTCGCCGTGCCCCTGGGAACTCCCGTGGCCGTGGCTTCGACCACCAGCGTCGAACGCGACGACGGCGTCGAGACCGGTGTCTGGGAATGTACCCCCGGGCGCTGGCGGCGGCAGATCGTCGCCCAGGAATTCTGTCACTTCATACAGGGCCGTTGCACCTTCATCCCGGACGGCGGCGAGCCCCTGCACATAGAAGCCGGCGACGCACTGATGTTGCCGGCCAACAGCCTCGGCATCTGGGATATCCAGGAAACCGTGCGCAAGACCTACGTTTTGATTTTTTGAATGCTTTTGAAATTTGAAAGCTGATCATTTGATTGCCTGCCAATAACAACAACCTCTACAGGAATCGACTCATGATCCGAAAGACCCTGACTCTGGCTCCGCTGATGCTGGTTGCATCCATCAGCCAGGCCGCCGAAACCGTCAAAATCTACAACTGGTCGGATTACATCGCGCCAGACACCACGAAAAACTTCCAGAAAGAAACCGGCATCGGCTTCACCTACGACGTCTACGACAGCAACGAAACCCTCGATGGCAAGCTGATGACCGGAAAATCCGGTTACGACGTGGTGTTTCCGTCCAACCACTTCATGGCCCGGCAGATTGAAGGCGGCGCACTGAAGAAACTCGACAAGAGTCAGCTGCCGAACTGGAAAAACCTCAACCCGGTATTGCTCAAGGCATTGCAGACCAACGATCCGGGCAACGAGCACGGCTTCCCTTACCTATGGGGCAGCACCGGCATCGGCTACAACATTGCCAAGGTCAAGGCGGTGCTGGGCGACAACGCCCCGGTGGATTCCTGGGACCTGATCTTCAAGCCCGAGAACATGCAGAAGTTGCACAAGTGCGGCGTGGCCATCCTCGACAACGGCCCCGAACTGCTGCCGGCCGCGTTGAACTACCTCGGTTTGCCGCATCACAGCAAGAACCCGGAAGACTACAAAAAGGCCGAAGCCCTGCTGATGAAGGTGCGGCCGTATGTCAGCTATTTCCACTCGTCCAAGTACACCAGTGATCTGGCCAATGGCGACATCTGCGTCGCGGTCGGTTTCTCCGGCGACATCCTGCAAGCGGAAAACCGCGCCAGGGAAGCCAACAATGGCATCGACATCGGCTACTCGATTCCCAAGGAAGGCGCAGCGATCTGGTTCGATATGGTCGCGATGCCGGTCGACGCCCCGGACGACAAGGCCGGCTACGCCTTCATGGACTACCTGCTGCGCCCGGACGTCATGGCCAGCGTCAGCAACTACGTGCATTACGCCAATGGCAACGAGCAGGCCGACAGCCTGATCGACCCTGCGATCAAGAACGACACCAAGGTTTACCCAAGTCCTGAAATGATGGGCAAGCTGTTTGCGCTGGAAGCCATGCCACTGAACATCGACCGGGTGCGTACCCGGGTCTGGAACAAGATCCGCACCGGCAGCTGACAAGCTGCATCAGGCCACCGGGAAAGGATGTCCCGATGCGCCATCAGCCAACTGGCTCGAGCGTACAACGCATTTGCCCCGAGCCCGGGATCTGTAACAGGGCCTCGTCACCGGTTTGCCAAAAGCCGTAGCTACCCCGCAAATCCTTGCCGTTGTATTGGCTTGCATAATCGTTCGGTACCTGGATAAGGGTGGCAGAGGTATTCGCCCATTTCAGGTACACCACACGCGGCTCGACATTGAAGAAAGTAGCGGCAATCAACGCGTTCAATCCTGCGCAACGAAAGGCTACGGGACCATCGGTGAGCCTGCTTGGATCCTTGGTCCTCGCAATGGCCGAACCCTGGCGAAGCTGGTGTGCGCGTTCGGCATAACTGCGGATCGTGCAGGCCTTGGGCTCTGCCTTGGTGGCACATTGATTTCGCGCGTCGACCCAGAAGCGCTGTTCGATCTCGACCTTGTCGGGGCGCGGTACCGAATGATCGTCCGTGAGCGCCAGGCGATAAAGGCGTGTCAGTTCAATCTCCATCCGCTTCAGCTGTGGGTCGCGACAGATCAGCTTCTCGACGGATGCGCTGGCCCTGGCGCAGTCGAAGCTGGTTGCCAGGACCGTAGTCGTCCCGGCATTCGCACAAATGCTCATTACCGCACACGCGCTGGCGGCGATGAGAGCGGCCAAAAGAGGCGTGACCATTTTCATGTCGGCTTCACCCGGATCATTTCGTGAGGCCCGTGGTGTAAGGCAATCCATCGAACCCTTGCACCGTCATTCGTTCATGGGCTGTATCGCAGTTTAAGGCAGTGTGCAAAACCTGCCACACCGGGGAGGGTTCCAGTGGGGCGACAACGCCGGTTGTGCAGCCTTTGCGGAGCTGAAATGGTTATTGCCTGATGGTCATTCGTTGCCTGCTCGCGAAGAACGATAACCCGGTATTCAGAGGTGATCACTTCATTGAAATGTTTAACGGATTAAACATAAATAGTCGGACGATTCGAGTGCCCGGAAATTTACCTATATTTAATAATTAAATTGTCGATTGTCCGACAATAACTCCCGTCTAATATTTTTTTAACTCAATACTTTCTCAGTACGCCCACTGTTTACGGGCACATTCCTGAATGCGCAAATTTGACGTCAAAAAAGTAGTGGACGTTTGATTTCTAATTGTGTCAGTTTTCCTACGCCTTCATTGGGCGAGTGATAGGACGATCTCGCCAGGGATCGTCTTTATCTGACAAAAACTGTTCCATAGCTAAACAAGGAAGTGTGTTTATGTCGAAAGTAAAAGATCACGCTATTGATTCCGCCGAACAGGTGCTGCTGCCACTGTCAGCATTGGCGGCAAGCAGTTCTGCATTCAATCAGATCAATAGTTTCAGCCATCAGTATGATCGGGGCGGCAACCTCACGGTCAATGGCAAACCGTCGTTCTCCGTCGATCAGGCAGCCAACCAATTGCTGCGCGACGGCGCTGCTTACCAGGACAAGGATGGTAGCGGCAAAATAGAGCTGACCTATACCTTCCTGACTTCGGCATCGTCCAGCACGATGTACAAGCACGGGATTACCGGATTCAGTCAGTTCAGCGCGCAGCAGAAAGCCCAGGCCGTGCTCGCCATGCAATCCTGGGCCGACGTGGCCAATGTTACCTTCACTGACAAGGCCAGCGGCGGCGATGGCCACATGACCTTCGGCAACTACAGCGGCGGTCAGGACGGTGCGGCTGCGTTTGCCTACCTGCCTGGTACCGGGGCCGGTTACGACGGGACTTCCTGGTACCTGATCAACAGCAGTTACACGCCCAACAAGACCCCGGACCTGAACAACTATGGCCGGCAAACCCTGACCCACGAAATCGGCCACTCCCTGGGCCTGGCCCACCCCGGCGACTACAACGCCGGCGAGGGTGCACCGACCTACAATGACGCGTCCTATGGGCAAGACACCCGCGGCTACAGCGTCATGAGCTACTGGAGTGAAAGCAATACCAGTCAGAACTTCAGCAAGGGCGGCGTCGAAGCCTACGCGTCCGGCCCGCTGATTGACGATATCGCTGCCATTCAGCAGCTCTACGGTGCCAACACCACCACTCGCACCGGCGACACTACCTACGGTTTCAACTCCAACGCCGGTCGCGACTTCCTTGGCGCGTCTTCTTCGGCGGACAAGGTGGTGTTTTCGGTCTGGGATGCAGGCGGCAAGGACACCCTGGACTTTTCCGGGTTTACCCAGAACCAGAAGATCAACCTCAATGAAACGTCGTTCTCGGACGTCGGCGGCCTGGTGGGTAACGTCTCCATCGCCAAGGGTGTCACCGTCGAGAACGCCTTTGGCGGTTCGGGCAACGACTTGCTGATCGGTAACAACGTGTCCAACGAGCTCAAAGGCGGTGCCGGCAACGACATCCTTTACGGCGCTGGCGGCGCGGACAAACTGTGGGGCGGCGCAGGTTCGGACACCTTCGTGTTTGCGGCCAGCAGTGACTCCAGGCCAGGTACGGTCGACCAGATCCTCGACTTTGTCAGCGGTCTGGACAAGATCGACCTGACCGGCATCACCAACGGCGCGGGCCTGCACTTTATCAGCGCCTTCACCGGGGCGGTGGGCGATGCGGTGCTCAGCACCGCGGGCGGCAACAGTTTGTTGTCGATCGACTTCTCGGGGCATGGCGCGGCTGATTTCCTGGTCAGTACCGTGGGCCAGGCGGCGTACTCGGACATCGTGGCTTGATGTGAGGTGAACAAGGAGGGCGGCGCCCGATGCGCTGCTCTCTTACCGTAAGCAGGGTTGCGGCCCGGAGTACAAGAACCTATGACGCACCGCGTCTTTTCCCGCAAGACAAGCGCGTGGCTACTGGTAGCGTTGATGATGTTTTTTGGAGAGGAAACCATGGCAAGCAGTCTGAAACTGGCGGATCCGTCAGAGTTGGCTGGCAATTGGCTGGCTACGCTAAGAGCCGCGCAAGACACGGACAAATCACCGCTCGTTGCTTCGAATGAATGCTTGATCGACTTTCAGCCAAATCAAACCCTGGGTGCTGGCGCGGACTGTTTCACCGCCTGGCTTGGGGAGCAGGCGATCGGCTGGTTTCCCGAACCGGACGGCATTGCAATCACCGGCAAGGAAGGCTCAAAAATCCTGTTTTTCAACCGTCAGTTCGAAGGGCTTTATCAAGGTACTTTGCAGTCGGGTCGGATCATTACCCTCAAGCGGCCGACGCGTTAGCCGCAAAAGCAGTCAAGCGCAATCCCCCGGCACTTTATCGATCACTAAACATTGTTCGTTATTTGTAAACGATAACGGGCAAACAATGTCTCGACCGTGTGCGGACAGTTAACTGGAACCTCGCCCGCGCGTGGCGATAAATATCAGCTCAGGAATAACCAATGAAGATGGCGAAGGCCCCAGCCACCGCACCATTAATAAAGGCACTGGGGGACTATAAGAGCATCTTGATCAGCGTCGGTTGTTTTACCGCCCTGATCAACATTCTGATGTTGGCGCCCTCTATCTACATGCTGCAAGTCTATGACCGGGTACTGTCTTCGCAGAATGAAACAACACTGGTCATGTTGTCGCTGATGATTGTCGGGTTCTTTGCCTTTATCGGTTTGCTGGAAGCTGTCCGCAGTTTCATCGTCATCCGTATTGGCAGTCAGTTGGAGCGACGGTTCAATCTGCGGGTCTATCGGGCGGCGTTCGAGCGCAACCTGTTCAAAGGCGAAGGCAATGCGGGACAGGCGCTGGGGGATCTGACACATATTCGCCAGTTCGTCACCGGCCCGGCGTTGTTCGCGTTTTTCGATGCGCCGTGGTTCCCGGTGTACCTGTTGGTGATTTATTTGTTCAACATCTGGCTCGGCGTTTTTGCCACGGCGGGGGCTCTGCTGCTGATTGCGCTGGCCTGGCTGAATGAGTCCATGACCAAAAAACCGTTGGGCGAAGCCGCCGCGTGTTCCCAGCAATCCAGCCAATTGGCCACCAGCCATTTGCATAACGCCGAAACCATTCAGGCCATGGGCATGCTGGGGGCGTTGCGCAATCGCTGGTTTCAGGTGCATTCACGGTTCCTCGGCCTGCAAAACCAGGCCAGCGACACGGGCGCCGTCATCAGTTCCTTGAGCAAAACCCTGCGCCTGTGCCTGCAATCGTTGGTGCTGGGCCTTGGCGCATTGCTGGTGATCAAGGGTGACATGACTGCGGGAATGATGATCGCCGGTTCGATCCTGATGGGCCGTGTGCTGAGTCCAATCGATCAGTTGATCGCCGTATGGAAGCAGTGGAGCGGCGCCAAGCTGGCTTACCGCCGTCTCGACGCCTTGCTGCAAGCCTTCCCGTCGGGCGACGAGGCCATGGCGTTGCCCGCGCCGAAGGGCCAGATCACCTTTGAGCAGGTTAGCGCGGCGCCTCCGGGGCAACGGGCGGCGACCCTGTACCTGGTCAGTTTCAGCCTCGCAGCGGGTGAGGTGATGGGCGTGCTCGGTGCTTCCGGTTCCGGTAAATCGACACTGGCACGGGTACTGGTGGGTGTCTGGCCGACGCTCGGTGGTACGGTGCGGCTCGACGGTGCGGACATCCATCGCTGGAACCGCGACGACCTCGGGCCTTACATCGGTTACCTGCCACAGGACATCGAGTTGTTCAGCGGCAGCATCGCGCAAAACATCGCGCGTTTCCGCGAGGCCGATCCACAGCGCGTCGTGGCCGCCGCACAGCAGGCCGGGGTGCATGAACTGATCCTGCGCCTGCCGCAAGGGTACGACACCGTGCTCGGCGAAGACGGTAGTGGCCTTTCCGGCGGGCAGAAACAACGGGTGGCCCTGGCCCGTGCGCTGTACGGCCAGCCGCGCCTGGTGGTGCTGGATGAGCCGAACTCCAACCTCGACACCGTGGGTGAAGCGGCGCTGGCCGGCGCGATTGCGCAAATGAAGGCCCAGGGCACCAGTGTGATTCTGGTGACCCATCGTTCTTCCGCGCTGGCCCAGGCGGACAAGTTGCTGGTGCTCAACGAAGGCCGCTTGCAGGCGTTCGGTTCGAGCCAGGACGTGCTCAAGGCACTCTCGGGGGCTCAGCAAGCACAACATGAAAAAACCGCGCAAGCGCCGGGCGGGCTCAGCATGAGCTGGCAGTCTCAGCCCGCGACAAGGAGTTCGGGCGTATGAGCCGCAGGCAGGTAAACCCTCAAAACGAAGCGACGATGGAGCAGGACTACCTGGCTGGACAGCCTGAACGCGATGCGCGTTACTTCGCTCGCCTGGGCTGGATACTGGCGATTGTCGGCGCTGGCAGTTTCTTCACCTGGGCCAGCCTGGCCCCCCTCGATCAGGGCATACCGGTACAGGGCACAGTGGTGGTTTCGGGCAAGCGCAAGGCCGTGCAGTCGATGAGCAACGGTGTGGTCAGCCATATTCTGGTGAGCGAAGGCCAGCGGGTGAAACAGGGCCAGCCGCTGTTCCGGCTCGACCAGACCCAGGTCGCCGCGGACGTGCAATCGCTGCAAGCGCAGTACCGCATGGCCTGGGCCAGCCTTGCCCGTTGGCAAAGCGAGCGGGACAACCTCAAGCAGGTGAATTTCCCCGCCGAGCTAAGCAATGATCCCGACCCGCGTCTGGCGTTGGTGCTCGAAGGCCAGCGCCAGTTGTTCAGCAGTCGTCGCGATGCCTTCGCCCGCGAGCAGGCCGCGTTGCGCGCCAGCATCGAAGGCGCCGGCGCGCAACTGGCCGGCATGCGCCGTGCCCGTACCGACTTGAGCGCTCAGGCCGATTCCCTGCAACAACAGCTAAGCAATCTGACGCCACTGGCGGAAAACGGCTACATCCCGCGCAATCGGTTGATGGAGTACCAGCGGCAACTGTCGCAAGTGCAACAGCAGTTGGCCGAAAACCTCGGCGAAAGCGGTCGGGTGGAGCAGGGCATTGTCGAGTCCCGCTTGAAGTTGCAACAGCATATCGAGGAGTACCAGAAAGAAGTACGCACCCAACTGGCCGAAGCGCAGCTCAAAAGCGTGACGCTGGAGGAACAGTTGACCTCCGCCGGGTTCGATCTGCAGCACAGCGAGATCATCGCCACGGCTGACGGCATTGCGGTCAATCTGGGTGTACACACGGTAGGCGCGGTGGTGCGCCAGGGCGACAACCTGCTGGAGATCGTGCCTCAGGACACGCGCCTGGAAGTGGAAGGGCACCTGCCGGTCAACCTGATCGACAAGGTCGGTCCGCACCTGCCGGTGGATATCTTGTTCACCGCCTTCAACCAGAGCCGCACCCCGCGAGTACCTGGTGAAGTCAGCCTGGTCTCCGCCGACCAGTTGCTCGATGAGAGAACCGGCGCACCGTACTACGTGCTGCGCAGCAGCGTCAGTGACCAGGCCATGGAGAAACTCAATGGCCTGGTGATCAAGCCCGGTATGCCGGCGGAAATGTTCGTGCGTACCGGTGAGCGTTCGCTCCTCAATTATTTGTTCAAACCGCTGCTCGACCGGGCAGGCTCCGCGTTGACCGAGGAATAAGGATGTTCGGCTGTATGAAAAAGCTTTCGATGCTCGGGGCGGCGTTGATGTTGTTCGCGGGCAACCAGGCCGTGGCAGCCATGGGACCGTTCGAGATCTATGAACAGGCACTGCACAATGATCCGGTATTCCTCGGCGCCATCAAGGAACGCGATGCAGGCCTTGAGAACCGTGCCATCGGCCGCGCCGGGTTGTTGCCAAGACTGGGTTACAACTACAACAAGGGCAGGAACAGCTCCAAGGCCACCTACCTCAACGAGCGCGGGCAAAACCAGAGCGATGACCGCAACTACAGCAGTTACGGTTCCAGCCTCACCTTGCAACAGCCGTTGCTCGACTACGAGGCCTACGCGGCTTATCGCAAGGGCGTCGCGCAATCGCTGTTTTCCGACGAAAATTTTCGTGGCAAGAGCCAGCAATTGCTGGTGCGGGTGCTGGAAAACTACACCAAGGCGTTGTTCGCCCAGGACCAGATCGATATCGCCCTGGCCAAGAAGAAAGCTTTCGAGCAGCAGTTCCAGCAGAACGAGCAGATGTTTCGCCAGGGCGAAGGTACTCGCACGGACATTCTCGAAGCCGAATCGCGCTATGAGCTGGCCACCGCCGAAGAAATCGAAGCACGTAATGAACAGGATGCATCTCTGCGCGAACTCGGCGCGCTGATCGGTGTGCCGGCGATCGACATTGCCGACCTTGCACCACTGGATCAAAACTTCCAGACCTTCACCCTGCAGCCGGCCAATTACGACACCTGGCATGAGATGGCCGTGGCCAACAACCCCAACCTGGCTTCCCAGCGCCAGGCGCTTGAAGTGGCGCGCTACGAGGTCGAGCGCAACCGGGCCGGGCACCTGCCCAAGGTCAGCGCCTACGCCACGGTGCGTCAGAATGAATCGGAAAGCGGCAACACCTACAACCAGCGCTACGACACCAACACCATCGGCATCGAAATCAATGTGCCGCTGTACGCCGGCGGTGGTGTTTCTGCATCGACCCGCCAGGCAAGCCGTGCGATGGAACAGGCTGAGTACGAACTGGACGGCAAGACCCGGGAAACCCTGATCGAATTGCGACGGCAGTTCAGCGCCTGCCTGACAGGGGTGAGCAAGCTGCGTGCCTATCAGAAGGCCCTGGTCTCCGCCGAAGCGCTGGTGGTCTCGACCAGGCAAAGCATTCTGGGCGGTGAGCGGGTCAACCTCGATGCGCTCAATGCCGAGCAACAACTGTTTACCACCCGCCGGGATCTGGCCCAGGCCCGCTACGACTATCTGATGGCCTGGACCCGGTTGCATTTCTACGCCGGGACCTTGAGCGAGCAGGACCTGGCCAAGGTGGATGAGGCCTTCGGCCAGGGACCGAGGGTGCAGTAGCTATTAAAAACAGTATGGAGAGGACTCAAAAAATGCCTGTCTGTTGAGGAACTGAACACCGCAGCCCCTGTAGTGGCGCGTTTTAACCAAGAGGAATTGAGGCAAGGCTTCTAACAACAAGGATTTTGGCAACACAACTAAGGAAGGTAGCTCGATGAATAACAAGTACAACAATCTAGCCGTGCTCTGCGCGTTGGCCACACTGGGCACCGCACACGCGGCACCCTACGTGGAAAACGGCAGGACAGGCGATCCCGAAAGCTGGCGCAGCACAGAGTTCAGCGCTGACTGGGGCCTGGGGGCGATCAACGCGCAGGATGCCTATGCGGCCGGTTACACCGGCAAAGGCGTGAAGCTGGGGATCTTCGACCAACCGGTGTACGCCTTGCACCCGGAGTTTTCCGGAGCCAATAAGGTCATCACGCTGGTGACCAGCGGTATCCGCGAGTACACCGACCCGTACATTCCGGTCAAGGTCGAGGACGCCTTTCTCTATGACGGTTCGCCCTCGGTGGGCTCCAACGGCAAACTCGGTGCCCACGGCACCCACGTTGGCGGGATCGCCGCCGGCAGCCGCGATGGCGGACCGATGCACGGCGTCGCCTTTGGTGCACAGATCATCAGCGCCGACAACGGCGACCCGGGCCCGGAAGACGGTATCGTACGCGGCAACGACGGCGCGGTGTACAAGGCCGGTTGGGACGCCCTGATCGCCAGCGGCGCGCGGATCATCAACAATAGCTGGGGCATCGGCATCACCGACCGCTTCGACCTCGGCGGTCGGGACCCGGCGTATCCGCACTTCACCGTGCAGGATGCACAACTGCAGTTCAACGAGATCCGGACCTTGCTGGGGACCAAACCCGGCGGTGCCTACGACGGCGCCATCGCGGCGGCCCGCAGCGGCATCGTGACGATTTTCGCCGCCGGTAACGACTACAACCTCAACAACCCGGACGCCATCGCCGGCCTCGGTTATTTCGTCCCCGAGATCGCGCCGAACTGGATGACCGTCGCGGCCTTGCAGAAGAACCCGGACACCAACAGTCCCGCCCCCTACAACATCAGCACCTTCTCGTCGCGCTGCGGCTACACCGCGAGTTTCTGCGTGTCGGCGCCAGGCAGCCGGATCTACAGTTCGATCATCAGCGGCACCGATGCCGCTGACCTGACTACCGGCTACGCCAATTACAACGGCACCTCCATGGCGGCACCGCACGTTGCCGGCTCGGTGGCGGTGTTGATGGAACGCTTCCCGTACATGACCGGCGCACAAGTCGCCAGCGTGCTGCGTACCACCGCCACCGACCTCGGCGCACCCGGCGTCGATTCGCTGTATGGCTGGGGCATGATCAACCTGCGCAAAGGCATCGACGGCCCGGCGATGCTCGTCACCGAGCAGGACATTCCCGAAGAGTTCCGTATCGACGGCGCCTACGGCTCCAGTCAGTTTGTCGCGGACTTGCCGGGTATCGGCGCGATCATCGACGCCGGCAAACCCACCGAGCGTGTGTGCAACGACGTGCACTGCGGGCTCGACGTCTGGCGCAACGACATATCCGGCCACGGCGGCCTGACCAAGCAGGGCATCGGCACGCTGGTGCTGACCGGAGCCAACACCTACACCGGCCAGACCCTGGTCAATCAGGGCCGATTGGCCGTCAACGGTTCGCTGCTATCGGCCGTCACCGTCAATGACAATGGCATCCTCGGTGGTAACGGCAGTATCGCGGCACTGACTGCGAAAAGCGGCGGTACCGTGGCGCCCGGCAACTCCATCGGCACCTTGCAGGTGACGGGCGACATGACCTTCGAGCCCGGCTCGACCTACGCCGTAGAGGTGTCGCCCACCCGCAGCGACCAGATCATTGCCGGCGGCACAGCCACCATCGAAGGCGCAACGGTCAGCCTGACCCTGGAAAACAGTCCAACGCTGCTGACCACCGGCGAGGCGAAAACCCTGCTGGGCAATCAGTACAACATCCTGCAAGCCGCTGGCGGGATCGAAGGGCGTTTCGGGGCGGTGTTGCCGGACTACCTGTTTATCGGTGGCACCCTCGGTTACACGACGGACAGCATTCAACTGGCGGTGGAGCGCAATGCGACATCTTTCACCAGTGTAGGCCTGACCCCGAATCAACGGGCCGTGGCCGCTGCCGCCGAGCAACTGGGCACAGGCAATCGGCTCTACGAAACCCTGCTGTTGTCGCCGACCGCCGCTGTCGCGCAACAAGCGTTCCAGCAACTGTCCGGTGAGATTCATCCGGCGATCGGCACGCTGCTGATCAACGACAGCCGCTACCTGCGCGATGCGGTCGGCGAACGTCTGCGCGAGCGTGATCTGTTCGACGCCAGCGCACCGACCGATGACCGCAGCAATGCCTGGCTCAAAGTGCTCGGCGCCTGGGGCAAGAGCGATGGCGGGAATGACAACGCCAGTTCCAACAGCTCCATCGGCGGGCTGCTGGCCGGCGTCGATGGCTTGATCACTGAAGACACACGACTGGGTTTCGTTACCGGTTATAGCGACAGCTCGTTGAGCATGGGCGATGGCACGCACTCGTCGGCATCGGTCGACAGCTACCACTTGGGCGCCTACCTGGGCCACGAAATCGACGCGCTGCGCCTGAGCGTCGGCGGTGCTTACAGCTGGCATCGCATCGACGTCAAACGCGACCTGCAATTCGGTGACGTCAGCGGCAAGCAGAAATCCAAACGCGATGCGACCACCGCGCAACTGTTCACCGAAGCGGCGTATCGCCTGGACCTGCAACCGCTGGCACTGGAGCCGTTCGTCAACCTGGCTTACGTGCACCTGAACAGCGACAGCTTCAGCGAAAAAGGTGACGCCGCCGCACTCAAGGGCGGTGAAAACAACCGCGACGCGGTGCTCTCGACCCTTGGCCTGCGGGCGAGCAAAGCCATTGCGCTGTCCGATCAGCAACAACTGGAATTGTCCGGCACGCTCGGCTGGCAGCACAACCTGGGCAACACCCGTTCCGAAGACCACCTGGCCTTCGTCAATGGCAACACCGCGTTCAGCGTGCAAAGCGTGTCCATGGACCGCGATGCCGCGGTGGTCGGTGCCCGGGCCGGCTGGGCGCTGGGACGCGATACCCGTTTGAACCTGGACTACAACGGACTGCTCGGCTCCCGGGAAAAAGACCATGGTGTGGGCCTGACCCTGGACTGGCAGTTCTGATTTGACGCAAAGGAAGCAAGAAAATGGGACTGTTTGATTACAAAAATGCCGGCAGTGAGGCCGGCAAGGCGTTGTACTCCGACGCGATCGCGCTGGCGCTGTACGCGTATACGCCTACCGGCCAGCCACTCCCGGCGACCGCCTGGGCGCCAATTGGTGCCTCGACCTTGGGCTATCAGGGCAAGGTTGGCACCCAAGGTACCTTCTATGGCGAGAAGGACGGCTTCACCAGCGCCGAAGCCGAAATCCTCGGTAAATACGACGGGGCCGGGAACCTGATCGGCCTGGGCATCGCCTTCCGTGGCACCGGTGGCCTGGGGTACAGCGACACCTTCGGCGACATGAAAAACAACCTGTTGGCCGCAGTCGGTCCGGTGGATTATGCGAGCAACTACGCGAAAAACGCTTTCGACAGCCTGCTCAAGAGCGTCGCTGCATTCGCCATCGCCCACGGCCTGAGTGCCAGGGACGTTGTGGTCAGCGGGCATAGCCTTGGCGGTTTGGGGGTCAACAGCCTGGCGGAGTTGAGTGGCAATGACTGGGGCGGTTTCTTCAAGGACGCCAACTACATCGCCTTCGCTTCGCCAACCCAAAGCGCCACCGGCAACAATGTGCTCAACATCGGTTATGAGAACGACCCGGTGTTTCGGGTGCTCGACGGCACTACCTTCAGCAGTGGCTCACTGGGCAAGCACGATGGTCATCAGGATTCAGCGACCAACAACGTCGTCAACTTCAATGACCAGTACGCCTCCACCGCGCAGAACCTGGTGCCCTTCAGCATTCTCAACCCGCTGAACTGGTCGGCCCATGGATCGCCGGGTTACGCCGACGGACTGAACCGGGTGATCGACTCTGCCTTCTATGACCTGACCGGGAAGGATTCGACCCTGATCGTCTCCAACCTGTCGGCGTCGTCTCGCGGCGCAACCTGGGTCGAGGACCTCGGGCGCAGTGGCGAGCCGCACACGGGCAGCACGTTTATCATCGGCACCGACAGCGCCGATTGGCTCAAGGGCGGCGCCGGCAATGACTTCATCGAAGGCCGGGACGGCAACGACCGTTTCCGCGACGACGGCGGCTTCAACATACTTTTGGGCGGCAAGGGCAACAACACGTTCGAACTGCTCAAGCCACTGCAGAACTTCAGCTTCGCCAACGATGGCGATGGCACGCTGTTCGTGCGTGACGCCTATGGCGGCATCAGCATGACCCGGGACATCGGCGCGCTGGTGAGCCAGGAGTCCGGATCATGGTGGAGCACCAGGGACATCACCTGGACCGTCACCGGCAACGGCCTGCTCAACGGCAACGAACTGACCCGCTACAGTCATTCGCTCAACGGCGATGCCCTCGGTAATACGCTGTTGGCCGACACCCAGGGCGACTGGCTGTTCGGCAACGGCGGCGATGACGTATTGCGCAGCGACAAGGGCCACGTGACCTTCGTCGGCGGCAACGGCAACGACGTGATGCATTCCACCGGGGACGGCAGCAATACCTTCCTGTTCAGCGGCGCTTTCGGATTTGATGCGATCAATGGCTACCAGGGCAGTGACACCCTGGTGTTCATGGGCGTTGAAGACGCGGGGCAGGGCTATGACTACCGACAGCATGTCTCCCAGGCCGGTCAAGACACGGTGCTGAAGGTTGGCGACTTTTCCGTGACCCTGGTCGGGGTGGGGCTGGATAACCTGTCGACTTCCGGTTTTGTGTTTGCCTGACAGATTTTTGTAACAGCACTGGAGGCTCCGGGCATCTCGCGATCGAGGTGTCCCGGCTGTGAGCTATCTCTGACAATTCCAACAAAGAGAGAGGCAATACCCATGGGTGTGTACGACTACAAGAACCTTGGTACAGAAGACGCCAAAGCGTTGTTCACCGACGCGATGGCAATCACGCTGTACTCCTATCACAACCTCGACAACGGCTTTGCCACCGGTTACCAGCACAACGGTTTCGGCGTGGGCCTGCCGGCAACGTTGGTGACCGCGCTGATTGGCGGCACCGACTCCCAAGGGGTGATTCCCGGTATCCCCTGGAACCCCGATTCGGAAAAGGCCGCACTGGACGCGGTACAGAAAGCCGGTTGGACACCCATCACCGCCGCGCAGCTGGGTTATGACGGCAAAGTCGATGCACGGGGAACCTTCTTCGGTGAAAAGGCCGGCTATACCAGCGCCCAGGTGGAAATCCTCGGTAAATACGACGCCCAAGGGCACCTCACGGAAATCGGCATCGCCTTTCGCGGCACCAGTGGCCCTCGTGAAAGCCAGATCAGTGACTCCATCGGCGATGTCATCAATGACCTGTTGGCGGCATTGGGTCCACAGGATTACGCGAAAAACTATGTGGGTGAAGCGTTCGGCAAGCTGCTCGCCGACGTCGCGGCGTTTGCCCGGGCTAACGGGTTGTCGGGTAATGACGTGCTGGTCAGTGGTCACAGTCTCGGCGGGCTGGCAGTCAATAGCCTGGCGGATTTGAGCCGCGAAAAATGGGGCGGTTTCTTCCAGGATTCCAACTACATTGCCTACGCCTCGCCAACTCAAGGCAGCAGCGACAAAGTGCTGAACGTCGGCTATGAAAACGATCCAGTGTTCCGCGCGCTGGACGGTTCGGCGTTCAACCTGGCATCGGTCGGTGTGCACGATGCCGATCAAGCCTCGGCCACCAACAACATTGTCAGCTTCAATGACCACTACGCGTCGACCGCATGGAATCTGCTGCCGTTTTCCATCCTCAACATTCCGACCTGGATTTCCCACTTGCCGACCGGTTATGGCGACGGCATGACCCGGGTGCTGGAGTCACGGTTCTACGACCTCACCAGCAAAGACTCGACCATTGTTGTTGCCAACCTCTCGGACCCGGCGCGGGCCAACACCTGGGTCCAGGACCTGAACCGCAATGCCGACATCCACAAAGGCAGCACTTTCATTATCGGCAGTGACGGCAACGACCTGATCCAGGGCGGCAAGGGCAACGACTATCTGGAAGGCCGCGACGGCAACGACACCTTCCGTGATGCCGGTGGCTACAACGTCCTTTTGGGCGGCAACGGGCACAACGTGCTCGACTTGCAGCAGTCGGTGAAAAACTTCGACTTTGCCAACGACGGCGCCGGCAACCTGTACATCCGCGATGCCAATGGCGGCATCAGTATCACCCGTGACATCGGCAGCATCATGAGCAAGGAGCCGGGCTTTTTATGGGGGCTGGTCAAGGATGACGTGACCCACAGCGTCACCGCAAACGGGCTGGCGGACGGCAACCAGCTGACCCGGTACGAGTCGTCGATAAAGGGGGGCATGGGGAACGATACGCTCAAGGCGCAGGCGGTCGGCGATTGGTTGTTCGGTCTCGACGGCAACGATCATTTGATCGCAGGCAAGGGCAACGACGTCTTGATCGGCGGGGCCGGCAACGACCTGCTGGAATCGGGGGGCGGGATCGATACGTTCCTGTTCAACGGCGCGTTTGGCCACGACCGGGTGTTGGGCTATCAGTCGAACGACAAACTGGTGTTTCTCGGGGTACAGGGTGTTACGCCGGCCGACGACTTCCGGGACCATGCCACCGTGGTGGGGCAGGATACCGTGCTGACGTTTGGCAATGATTCAGTGACATTGGTCGGGGTCGGGCTGGACAGTTTGTCGGGTGCGGGGTTTGTGATCGCCTGATGGTGAGTTGGCGCCGGTAAGGGCCTCTTCGTCGGAGCGCCGCCCGGACCAGGCCCACTCCCGCAAGGTTGGCGCATACCCTGTGGGAGCGGGCTTTCCCGCGATGAACGATAACGCGAAATTCAGTCTTCCCTGCGAATCGTGGCCACTTCATCGGCCTTGACTTTCACTTTCGCCCCGGAAATATCTTCGAACTCGAAGAAGCCATCCTTTGTCTTGGTTTCCGGCATGTCCTTGGTCAAATACTGGGTGCCGTTCTGCAGGGTCACCACCGTTGGCGTCGAGCAACCGGCCAGCATCAGCAGGGCCGCCGCCGCCAAGGGCAAGCCCAATGTCTTGATGTCCATAATCACCTCCCGTACGTTTTGAAGCAGCACCATCAGCTCGAGGCTGTCACCGTTTCTCTCTGGCGGTTGGTGCCGCCCGGGGGCAGAAAGTTCTACTGCCCGGAAAAAATACCGTACAGCGCCGCCATTTATCCTTTTCCGATTGCGCCGCGCAGGGCGGAACTGGTATCTGTACGCATAACCAGTATTCGCTCGCCATGGCCCATTTCCCTGTGACTGCAAATCCCCTCGACGATCCGTTCTACTACTTGAACAACTTCATGCAAGTGCTTGATTGGCTTGAGCAGCGCTTTGCCGATGTGCTGAGCGTCGACGAGCAGCGTTTCATTCATGAGTTTAAGCGCTTACCCCGTGAGTCGCAGGCACTGCTGGTCAGAATGGTCATGCGCAAGGGTGTTCATTTCAGGGCGAGCAAACTGCACTATGACGAAATCGGCGATACCGGCTGCGCCGTCGGGCCGTTGTTAGCGCTCGGCTGGGTCGATGAGCGAATGCCGTTGGCGGTCGAAGCGCTGTTCGAGGTGCTGCTCAAGGGTGAAATCCTCCAGGCCTTTGGCCCGGTCATCGATCAACCCAAAGGCAGGAAAGCCGATTGGTTGCCGGCGCTGTGCGAGCAGTTTCCCCAGGTGCAAAGCTTCAACGACTGGTGTCCGAGCCTGGACGAGCGTCTGTTCAGCCTGACCATCATGCAATTGTGCGATCGCCTGCGCCTGATGTTTTTCGGCAACCTGTATCAGGACTGGTCGGAGTTCGTATTGGCCGACCTCGGTATCTACACCTACGAAAAAGTCGAATTCTGTGCCGAGTCCCGTGGCTTGCGCAGCCGCGAAGACGTGGATGCCTGCGTCCTCCTGCACGCATACCAGCAACAATTCGAGGCCGGTGAAGCGCTGGAAGAGGTGGCCGAGCGGATCAAGGGCCTGGCGCTGGACAATCCGTGGTTGCAGCGCCGGCGCGGCAAGCTGCTGTTCCAGATGGCCCAGTACTGCGAACGCATCGCCGATTTCTCCATGGCCCTGAACCTGTACCGCGAATGCGCTTTTCCCGGCGCGCGTGCGCGGCTCATTCGCGTACTGGAACGCAGCGGCCAGTTTGAACAGGCGATGGACCTGGCCGTGCAGGCTGAACAGGCACCGCAAAGCGCCGCGGAACACCAACAGTTGCTCCGCGTCCTGCCACGTCTGCGGCGCAAGCTCGGCGGGCCGCCCATCAAGCGGGCAGCGCCTCGGGAAATGCAGCGCCTGGACCTGCAATTGCCCAGGACAGACCCGGCATTATCGGTGGAGTTCTATGTTCAGGCGCATCTGGCGCAAGATTCGGCGCCGGTGCACTACGTGGAAAACAGCCTGGTCAATTCATTGTTTGGCCTACTGTGTTGGCCCGCGATCTTCGCGCCTTTGCCGGGGGCGTTTTTTCACCCGTTCCAGCGCGGGCCGGTGGATTTGCTCAGCGAAGACTTCCATGTCCGCCGGGCCGAACTGTTTCAGGCTTGCCTGGCCGAACTCGACGACGGGCGCTACCGGCAGACCATCCGCGAACGTTATGCCGCCAAGTGGGGCGTGCAGTCGCCGTTCGTGTTCTGGAGCGTGCTCAGCGAAGAGTTGCTGGAGCAAGCCCTCGATTGCCTCCCGGCCGAGCACCTCAAGCACTGGTTCAACCGCCTCTTGCTGGACATCAAGGCCAATCGCGCCGGCATGCCGGACCTGATCCAGTTCTGGCCGCAGCAAAAGACCTACCGCATGATCGAAGTCAAAGGCCCGGGCGATCGCCTGCAGGACAACCAGTTGCGCTGGCTGGAATTCTGCCATGAGCACCAGATGCCCATCGCCGTGTGCTACGTGCAATGGGCGGAGCAGGGCGATTGAGCTACAGCATTGCGGTGCGGGCGCTGTGCGAGTTCACCGCCAAGGCCGGCGACCTCGATCTGCGCTTCACGCCGTCACCAACCGCGCTGGAAGGTATCGTCGGGCACCGTACGGTGGCCTCGCGACGCAGCGAGGGTTACCAAAGCGAAATTGCCCTTGAGGGCCAGTATCAAACCTTGACGGTCAAGGGCAGGGCGGATGGCTATGACCCCGGGCAAAACTGCCTGGAGGAGGTCAAGACCTACCGCGGCGACTTGAGCAAACAACCGGCCAACCACCGCCAATTGCATTGGGCCCAGGCCAGGATCTACGGCTGGTTGATGTGTCGGAAACTGGACCTCTCGCGGATCAGTCTGGCACTGGTGTATTTCGACATCGTCAGTGAAAAGGAGACCTGCCTGGTCGAGTCTTTCGACGCCATCGAGCTGCAACAGTTCTTCGAACGGCATTGCGCGCAGTTCCTGCAATGGGCCGAACAGGAAGTCGCCCATCGAGAAGGGCGCAATCTGGCTGCGCAGGGCCTGGCCTTTCCCCATGCCGGTTTTCGACCGGGGCAGCGTCATCTGGCCGAGTCGGTGTTCAAGGCCGTCAGCACGGGGCGCTGCCTGATGGCCCAGGCGCCCACGGGCATCGGCAAGACCCTGGGCACTTTGTTCCCCATGCTCAAGGCACTGGCGCCGCAGCAACTGGACAAGGTGTTCTTCCTTACGGCGAAAACCCCGGGACGGCAACTGGCCCTGGACGCCGCGCACGTGATGCTTGCCAGCGCCGATGCGCCGCCGTTACGGGTGCTGGAGATGATCGCCCGGGACAAGGCCTGCGAACATCCGGACAAAGCCTGCCACGGCGAGTCCTGCCCACTGGCCCGGGGGTTCTACGATCGCCTGCCCGCCGCACGGCAGGCGGCCGGTCAACTGAGCCTGTTGAACCAGAGCGCCTTGCGCGAGGTCGCCCTGGCGCACGATGTCTGCCCGTATTACCTGAGCCAGGAAATGGCGCGTTGGGCCGACGTGGTGGTTGCCGACTACAACTATTATTTCGATTTCAGCGCGTTGCTGTTCGGTCTGGCGCAGGCCAACAACTGGAAGGTCGCGGTGCTGGTCGACGAAGCTCACAACCTGGTGGAACGCGGCCGCCAGATGTACAGCGCCAGCCTCGACCAGGCGACCTTCAACGGCGTGCGCAAAACCGCGCCCGAAGCGCTGAAAAAACCGATGCAACGGGTCAGCCGCGAGTGGAATGCCCTGCATAACGCGCAAACCGGCGCCTATCAGGCCTATGACAAGGCGCCCGAAAAGCTCCTGCAGGCGCTGTCATCGTGCAGCGCCAACATCGGTGACTACCTCAACGATCACCCTCAAGGCCTGGACAGCGCACTGCAGGGATTTTACTTCGACATGCTGCACTTTTGCCGGGTCGCCGAACTGTTCGATGAGCAGTTCCTGTTCGACATCAGCAAGCGCGACCTCGAGCGCCAGCGCAACCTCTCGCAACTGTGCCTGCGCAATGTAGTCCCCGCCGGCTTCATCCGCCCGCGCCTGACCGCCGCGCGTAGCACGGTGCTGTTTTCCGCGACCCTCAGCCCCCGGCACTATTACGCCGATTTACTGGGAGCGCCGCAGGACACGGTGTGCATCGACGTCGAGTCGCCGTTTCACGCCGATCAACTGCAAGTGCACATCGTCGACCAGATCTCCACGCGGTTCGTACATCGCCAGTCCTCTCTCGAACCGATCGTGGACTTGATCGCCAGACAGTTCTGCAAACGCCCCGGCAATTACCTGGCGTTTTTCAGCAGTTTCGATTATTTGCAGCAGGTGGCGCAGTTGCTGGCCGAGCGGCACCCGCGGATCAAACTGTGGTCGCAATCCCGTGGCATGGGCGAGGCACAACGCCAGGACTTTCTCGACAGGTTCACCGAAGACGGCGAGGGCGTCGGCTTTGCAGTGCTCGGCGGTGCGTTCGGCGAAGGCATCGATTTGCCCGGCGCACGGCTGATCGGTGCGTTCATCGCCACCCTGGGGCTGGCCCAACTGAACCCGGTCAACGAGCAGTTGAAACAGCGAATGGCTGCGATTTTTGGCGCTGGCTACGATTACACCTACCTGTTTCCCGGTGTGCAGAAAGTGGTTCAGGCCGCTGGACGGGTCATCCGTACGCAACAGGATCAAGGGGTGGTGATGTTGATCGACGACCGTTTTGGCGAGCACAAGGTCAGGCAATTACTGCCGCGCTGGTGGTCGATTGCGCCAACGAATTCTCGCTCTGCGCCGTAGGAATCTTTACCTTTAAAAACAAATACATACCTTGATCAAAACAACGAATTGAACAATCAACGCCAGCACGCTTTATTGGAAAGGCTAGATATCACAACCCAATTCTTTGATAAGGAAATCAAGGTATGTCAGAAGCACCGAAATACAACTATTCCTCAGACGACGTGATCAAGGCGTTCGACGAGATCTTCCCTGCGCTCTTCGTCGGCAAAACTGCTGAAGCCATCCCAAAGTTGCTGATCACCGCCGGAGTGGAGGGCTCGGGCAAGACTTACTTGTTGGAAAAGAGCTTGCTGCCATCCGGGAATTACGGGAACTACATTCGACTGTACCTGCCTGAATATCGAAAAAAACACCCGCATTACGCCGACATGATCAAGCTCGGCGTTTTGCACGCCTACGAACATACAGAAGCGTTTGCCAGGGAGCTCGGTGAGAAAATCTTCGCCAACGCGCTTTCTCAAAGATGCAACATCATCATGGAGTGCGCGTTCGATGACATCGGTTTTGCCGGATTGGCAAAATTTGTTCCCGGTTATCAACTCGAAGTCCATGTCGTGGGCTGCAATCACGCGTTCGCCCATCTGTCCAGCATCAAAAGAGCATTCTCCAGCCTGGAAAAGCAGGAGATGGAACGGTTTGTCAGCTATTCGAGACTCGAGTCGAGCATCAGTAACGCCCCTGCGGTTCTCGTTGCGTTCGAGTTCATCGCAAAGACAGTGAGTGGCTCGCAAATCTTCTTGTACGAGCGCGGTCTGGGCACGCTGAGCGAACGGGTACTGCGTGCTCACAGCACCTATACCCTGGACTCAAATGGGAATCTGAACGAAGTTTCAACGTTGCAGCCATATGCGTACAGCGCCTATGACACTATCCTCAGAAGGTCCGTCTATTCGATGGAGGAGCGTGACGAGATGGTCAGGGAATGTCATCTGCAGCTGCTTAAAACCAGCAAATATGACAAACAGGTTCCCGATTTTGTCTACAACGACCTTTACTCCTATATCACCAAATACGTGTATCGCTAAGCCGGGATTGCAGGCTATGAAGCAAACTGCCGCAGTCATGGCTTTCCAAATTGGCAGTTTGTCTCATACTCCAGAAAAACAATCATGACGCGAGAACTCAATGAGCGAGGATCGAAACAGGCCGAGTACCGTTGAGGACAAGCGCTTTCGCCTGTTGATCGATGCAGTGATCGACTATGCGATCTACATGATTGATCCCGACGGCATCATTACCAGCTGGAACGCCGGCGCCAGGCGTTTCAAGGGCTACGAGGAGGCCGAGATCCTCGGTCAGCATTTCTCGCGCTTCTACACCGATGACGATCGCCGTGCCGGCTTGCCCCAGCGGGCACTGGACACGGCGATTCGTGAAGGGCGTTTCGAGGGCGAAGGCTGGCGGGTACGCAAGGACGGCACACATTTCTGGTGCCATGTGGTCATTGATCCGATCTTCGACCCGTCGGGTACGTTGCTCGGTTTCGCCAAGATCACCCGGGACCTGACCGATCGCAAAATGGCCGAGGAAGTCCTCAAGCAAAGCGAGCAGCAGTTTCGCCTGCTGGTGCAGAGCGTTACCGACTATGCGATCTACATGCTTTCTCCGGACGGCCGGGTGAGCAACTGGAACCCCGGCGCCCAGCGCATCAAGGGTTACTTGCCGGAAGAGGTCATTGGCCAGCATTTTTCGATGTTCTACACCCCGGAGGATCGCGATGCCCGCGAGCCACAACGGACGCTGGAAATCGCCGTTCGTGAAGGGCGCTTTGAAAACAAGGGCTGGAGGATGCGCAAGGATGGTACGCGGTTCCTCGCCCATGTCATCGTCGACCCGATCTGGGGCGACACCGGCACATTGCTCGGTTTTGCCAAGATCACCCGGGACATCACTGAAGTCACCCAGGCGCAGCAGGCGCTGGAGCAAACCCGTGAGGCCTTGTTCCAGGCGCAGAAAATGCAGGCCATCGGCCAGCTCAGCGGCGGGATCGCCCACGACTTCAACAACCTGCTGACGGTGATCCTCGGCAATCTGGAAATCGTGCGCAAACGGGTGACGGATGACCCCAAAATAACCCGCCTGATCGACAACGCCACCCAAGGTGCCTTGCGCGGTGTATCCCTGACCCAGCGCATGCTGGCGTTTGCCCGACGCCAGGAGCTCAAGTCGGTACCTGTGCGGATACCGGCGTTGGTGGAAGGCATTTCCGGGCTATTGCGCAGCTCCCTGGGGCCTTCGGTGAAAGTCGAAACACGCTTTCCCGAGGATCTTGAACCGGTGATGGCGGACATCAATCAACTGGAACTGGCCGTACTGAACCTGGCGACCAACGCCCGCGACGCCATGCCCCACGGCGGGACCATCATCTTCAGTGCCAGGACCGAGGAGGTCACCGGCGGCGCCTCATCATTGGCCGCGGGGCGTTATGTGTGCCTGAACATTGCCGATACCGGCGAGGGCATGGATGAAACCACGCTGGCCTCGGCGATGGACCCCTTCTTTACCACCAAGGGCGTCGGTAAAGGTACGGGCCTGGGGTTATCGATGGTCCACGGTTTTATCGAGCAATTGGGTGGGCGCTTCATCCTCAAAAGCAACAAGGATCAGGGTACGACGGCCGAGTTGTGGTTGCCGGTTGCCACCCGGGGTTCGGTGGCTGAGCCTGTAGCGCAAACGCAGACCGTGGAAGTGCCCCGCCTGTGCGTACTGGTGGTGGACGATGACAGTCTGGTGTTGACCAGCACCAGTCTGCTGCTCGAGGACCTCGGGCACCGGGTCATCAGTGCGCCTTCCGGAGCCAGGGCGCTGGAGCTGTTCGGCAGTGAACCGGGTATCGATCTGGTGATCACCGACATGGCCATGCCACAGATGAGTGGCGCGCAACTGGCCAACGCCATCAGGCTCATGCGACCGAGCGTGCCGATCATCCTCGCCACCGGTTTTGCCGAACGCCTGGAAGGCATTGCCGCGCGTCTACCTCGTTTGTCGAAACCCTTTACCCAGCTCAACCTGGTGGAAGTCATTGCCTTGGCGATGAAGTGACGCGGCGGTTATGCCGTTCATAGCGGGCAAGCATCGGCTGGGTGCTGATGCCGTGGACCAGAATGCTCAGGGCGACCACCGAGAGCGTCAGGTCGGCACACACCGTTGCCACTGAGGGCAGCAGACCGTGGTTCAAGGCATAGAAAAGGTAGTAGAAACTCCCGATGCCGCGAATTCCGAACCAGCCAATCAACCAGCGTTGCGGGCCATTGAGCAGCGAACCCCATGGCATCAGCCAGACCGTCAGCGGGCGAATCATCCCGAACAGCACCAACGCGACCAGCAACGCCCGCCAGTCCCAGTGCGCGATCAGCACAATACCGAGCAAGGTGACCAGAAAAACTTCCATGGCCCGTTCCACCAGACTGCCGAACGACAGCATGTCGCCCATCATGATCCCGGCGGCGACTTGCGTGTCTTCCAGGTGCTCCACATTGCCGAGCACGGCCGCCTCGGGTTCGACATGCTGATGACCTACCACCGCTTGAACCAGGTGTTCGGCCGGTGTGTGGGCGTCACTGCTTGTCCTGACCTCGGCCCGGCGCAAGCCCAGGCCGGCGGCAAACACCGAGAGGAACCCGTAGCCGCCGATGGTTTCGGCCACGACGTAAGCCAGTGCGATCAAGGCCAGGGCAAGGTAGTCATTGGGGGAAAACGTGCTGTCGGCATTCTTGATGCGCATGAACAACGTCAGGTGACCAATACCGCGCCCCATCCAGTAACCGGTCAGCAGTCCGACGGGCACGCCCCACAACAGGCGCTTGAAAAACCAGTCATCCAGACCGCTGCCAAAGCTGCCGTTTTGCTGCAAAAACAACAGTCCCAGAATCACGAACGGGAAAGCGATTCCGTCGTTAAGTCCTGCCTCGCCCGAGAGCCCGAACCGCACCGGATCATCATCCTTGGCGTCATTGACCTGAACCAGCGAGGCCAGGACCGGATCGGTCGGCGCCAATATCGCCCCGATCAGCAGCGACGGCCCCCACGCCAGTCCGAAAGCGAAATGCAGCAGCAGGCAGACGCCGACAATGGTCAGCACCATCACCGGTCCCGCCAGGACGAACGCCACTCGCCATCGGCGATCACGAAGAGGAGGTCGCAGCTTGAGCCCGCAGACAAACAATGAAAACAGCACCGCGACTTCCGTCAGGTGCTCGATCCAGAACGCCGCCTCCTTGATATCCAGCCTGAGCATACCCAGGCCCGCCGGCCCGATGGCGATGCCCAGGACCAGGCACACCGCCGAAGTGGTTACCGGCATCCAGCGCAGGTACGACGAAGTCAGTGCCAGGGTCAGCAACACCGCGCCCAACACCGCCACCCAGGCAACGAAACTCATGGCTCAGATCCCGAAACAACCGTCAGTGCAGGGCTATAGGCTGTTGAGCATTGAAGGGCTGCATCGGTTCAATTATTACCTGCAGGAGTGAGCCTGCTCGCGATAGCGCCGTGTCAGGCAACACATTGCCGACTGACAGGACGCCATCGCGAGCAGGCTCACTCTCACAAGGGGATAGGTATGGCTAGAGGGGGCGGGTCAGGCCTTGAGATGGCGCAAACTGCGCTCCATCCGCGCAATGCCTTCTTCCAGCAGCGACCTTGGGCAGCCGAAGTTCAGGCGCACGAACTGTTTGCAGCCATTGCCGAAGTCCAGGCCGGCGCTCAAACCCACCTTGGCCTGTTCGAGGAAAAACTGCTGCGGGTCGTCCAGCCCCAGTGCCGTGCAGTCGAGCCACGCCAGGTAGGTGCTTTGCGGCAGGTTCATGGTGATGCCCGGCAGGCGGGTGTGTACGGCCTCGGCCAGGTAATCCCGGTTGCCTTGCAGGTAGACCTTCAGCTCGGCGAGCCATGGCGCGGCTTCGCTGTAGGCGACGCGGGTGGCTTCCATGCCCAGCGGATTGACGCTGTCGACCATGCCGCAACGGGCGTGGTTGACCTTCTCGCGCAGGTGGCGGTCCTGGATGATCATGAAGGAGGTCTTCAGGCCGGCGATGTTGTAGGCCTTGCTCGCCGACATCAAGGTGATGGTGCGCTGGGCGACCTGTGGGCTCAGGGTCGCCATCGGAATGTGCTGGCGGCCGTCGAAGCACAACTCGGCGTGGATCTCGTCGGAAATGATCCAGGCATCATGCTCAAGGCAAATGTCGGCAATGGCTTGCAGCTCTGCGCGGGGGAAGGCCTTGCCCAGCGGGTTATGCGGGTTGCTCAGCAGCAGTGCGCCACCACCTTGCAGCGATTGGCTCAGGGTATCCAGCGGCGTGGTGTAGGTGCCGTCGGCTTGCGCATCGAAATTCAGTTCGACCTTGTTCAGCCCCCAATGCCCGGGCGCATGACGCAGCGGTGGGTAGTTCGGCACCTGCACAACGACATTCTGTGGCGCCTGCACCAGTGCCTTCAGTGCCATGTTGAAGCCGGACTCGACGCCCGGCAGGAATATCAGCTCCTGGGGCTCGACGCGCCAGGCGTACTTGTTCCAGAGGTCGGCAACGATTGCCTCGCGCAGGTCATCCTGGGCCACGCTGTAGCCGACCATCGGGTGTTCCAGTCGTTTTTGCAGGGCCTGGATGATCATCGGCGGCGCGGCGAAATCCATGTCGGCGACCCACATCGGCAACACATCGGCGGGGTAGCGGCTCCACTTGGTGCTGCCGGTGTTGTGGCGGTCGAACACCTGATCAAAATCGAAAGTCATGCGGGGTCTCGTAACGGCAGGTTGGTTATGGCGCCATGATAAGCGCCAACCCCCTGTAGGAGCGAGCTTGCTCGCGATGGAGTGTCAGTCGACACTCACTCAGCTGATACACCATCGCGAGCAAGCTCGCTCCTACAGTGGGTAGTGTCTGGAGGGCCGACGGTCGGCTGTCATGGTGAATTCGACAGCATTGACTACAGTTTGTAGTGTCGGCAGCCAGACTGCCCCGACCGTGGTTGTTCGAAAAAGCCCGGCCATGTACCGGGTCCCACCTGATCAGGAGTGCACGATGGATCTCAGCCGTCGTCAGTTCTTCAAGGTCGCCGGCATCGGCCTTGCAGGCTCTAGCCTGGGTGCGTTGGGCATGGCCCCAACGCTTGCCTTTGCCGAACAGGTGCGTCACTTCAAGCTCGCCCACACCCATGAAACCCGCAACACTTGCCCGTATTGCTCGGTCGGTTGCGGCTTGATCATGTACAGCCAGGGCGATACGGCGAAGAATGTCGCGCAAAACATCATCCACATCGAAGGTGACGCCGACCACCCGGTCAACCGCGGCACCCTTTGCCCTAAAGGCGCAGGCCTGCTGGACTTCATTCACAGCCCCGGCCGCCTGCAATACCCGCAGGTGCGCAAACCCGGCAGCACCGAATGGACCCGCATCTCCTGGGATGAAGCGCTCGATCGCGTCGCCGACCTGATGAAGGCCGACCGCGACGCCAACTTCATCGAAAAGAACGCCCAGGGCCAAACGGTGAACCGCTGGCTGACTACCGGTTTCCTCGCGGCATCGGCGGCGTCCAACGAAGCCGGCTATATCACCCATAAGGTGGTGCGCAGTCTCGGCATGCTGGGGTTCGATAACCAGGCGCGTGTCTGACACGGCCCGACGGTGGCAAGTCTTGCCCCGACGTACGGCCGTGGTGCCATGACCAATACCTGGACCGATATCGCCAACGCGAATCTGGTCCTGGTGATGGGCGGCAACGCAGCAGAAGCGCATCCGTGCGGCTTCAAATGGGTGACCGAAGCCAAGGCGCACAACAAGGCGCGGCTGATCGTGGTCGACCCGCGTTTTACCCGGACCGCCTCGGTGGCCGACTATTACGCGCCGATCCGCACCGGCACCGACATTGCCTTCATGGGCGGGCTGATCAATTACCTGCTGACCGAAGACAAGATCCAGCACGAATACGTGCGCAACTACACCGACGTGTCGTTCATCGTCAAAGCCGGCTATGGCTTTGAGGACGGGATCTTCAGCGGCTACGACGCGGCCAAGCGCCTTTACACCGACAAGTCCGGCTGGGGCTATGAACTCGGTGAAGACGGCTTTGCCAAGGTCGACCCGACCCTGCAAGACCCACGCTGCGTCTATCAACTGATGAAGCAGCATTACAGCCGCTACAGCAAAGAACTGGCGAGCCAGATCTGCGGCATGCCGGTCGATGCCATGCAAAAAATCTGGGAGGAAATCGCCACTTGCTCGACACCGGGCAAGACCATGACCATCCTCTATGCGCTGGGCTGGACCCAGCACTCGATTGGCGCGCAGATGATTCGCAGCGCGGCGATGGTGCAACTGCTGCTCGGCAACGTCGGCATGCCGGGCGGCGGCGTGAACGCCTTGCGCGGGCACTCCAACATCCAGGGGCTGACTGACCTGGGGCTGCTATCTAACTCACTGCCGGGCTACCTCACGCTACCCGGCGATGCCGAACAGGACTACAACGCCTACATCGTCAAGCGCACGCAAAAGCCTTTGCGTCCGGGGCAACTGTCCTACTGGCAGAACTACGGCAAATTCCACGTCAGCCTGATGAAAGCCTGGTACGGCGCCAACGCCACGGCCGAGAACAACTGGGCCTACGACTACCTGCCGAAACTGGACATTCCCCAATACGACATCCTCAAGGTGTTCGACCTGATGGGGCAGGGCAAGGTCAACGGCTACATGTGCCAGGGCTTCAACCCCATTGCCGCATTGCCCGACAAGAACCGGGTGATGGCGGCGCTGGCCAAGCTGAAATGGCTGGTGGTGATGGATCCGCTGGCCACCGAGACCTCGGAGTTCTGGCAAAAGGTCGGGCCGTATAACGACGTGAACAGCGCCGACATCCAGACCGAAGTCATTCGCCTGCCCACCACCTGCTTTGCCGAAGAGGACGGTTCGCTGGTCAACAGCAGCCGCTGGCTGCAATGGCACTGGAAGGGCGCCGACGGACCGGGTGAAGCGCAGACTGATATCCGCATCATGAGCGAGCTGTTCATACGTCTGCGTCAGCGTTATCAGGCCAATGGCGGCAAATACCCCGACCCGATGCTCAAACTGTCGTGGCCGTACAAGATCCCTGAGGAACCTTCACCGGAAGAGCTGGCCAAGGAAATCAACGGCTCCGCCACCACGGACTTCACCGACGCGACGGGCGCGGCGATCAAGGCCAATGCGCAACTGGCCGGGTTCGGCCAGCTCAAGGATGACGGCAGTACCGCGTCCGGTTGCTGGATTTTCTGTGGCAGCTGGACTGAACTGGGCAACCAGATGGCACGGCGCGACAACAACGACCCGTACGGCATGCACCAGCATCAAGGCTGGGCCTGGGCCTGGCCGGCCAACCGGCGGATCCTCTACAACCGCGCCTCGGCGGACCTGCAAGGCAAGCCGTGGGATCCGAAAAAACGCCTGGTGTGGTGGAACGGCAAAGCCTGGGCCGGCACCGATGTGCCGGACTACAAGGCCGACGTGCCGCCGGAAGCGGGGATGAATCCGTTCATCATGAACCCCGAGGGCGTGGCGCGATTCTTCGCCGTCGACAAGATGAACGAAGGCCCGTTCCCCGAGCATTACGAGCCGTTCGAGACGCCGATCGGCATCAATCCGCTGCACCCGCAAAACAAGAAAGCCACCAGCAACCCGGCGGCGCGGATCTTCGATTCGGTGTGGGATTCCCTCGGCGTGGCCAAGGATTACCCGTACGCCGCGACCAGTTACCGGCTGACCGAGCATTTCCACTTCTGGAGTAAGCATTGCAAGCTCAACTCGATTACCCAACCGGAGCAGTTCGTGGAAATCGGCGAAGTGCTGGCCAAGGAAAAAGGCATCGTCGCCGGCGACCGGGTGCGGGTCAGCAGCAAGCGTGGCTTCATCGAAGCGGTGGCGGTGGTGACCAAGCGGATTCGTCCGCTGCAGGTCAACAATCAGGTGGTGCACCAGATCGGCATTCCGTTGCACTGGGGGTTCACCGGCCTTACGCGCCACGGTTACCTGACCAACACCCTGGTGCCGTTCCTCGGCGATGGCAACACCCAGACCCCGGAGTCCAAGTCATTCCTGGTCAACGTGGAGAAAGTCTAAATGGCCAGCCAAGACATCATTGCCCGCTCGGCCACCACCACACCTGCGCCCTCGGTGCGCGGCATGGAGGAAGTCGCCAAGCTGATCGACACCACCAAATGCATCGGCTGCAAGGCCTGTCAGGTCGCCTGCTCGGAATGGAACGAGTTGCGTGACGAGGTCGGCCATAACCATGGCACCTACGACAATCCTCAGGATCTCACCGCAGAAACCTGGACATTGATGCGCTTCACCGAGCACGAGACCGACGCCGGTAACCTGGAATGGCTGATCCGCAAGGATGGCTGCATGCACTGCGCCGAGCCCGGTTGCCTGGCGGCATGCCCCAGCCCGGGGGCAATCATCAAGCACGCCAATGGCATCGTCGATTTCGATCAGGATCATTGCATCGGTTGCGGCTATTGCATCACCGGGTGTCCGTTCAACATTCCACGGATCTCGCAAAAGGATCACAAGGCCTACAAATGCACCTTGTGCTCGGACCGGGTGGCGGTAGGGCTGGAGCCGGCCTGCGTGAAAACCTGCCCCACCGGTGCCATCGTGTTCGGCTCCAAGGACGACATGAAGGAACATGCGGCCGAGCGTATCGTCGACCTCAAGAGCCGGGGTTTTGAAAACGCCGGCCTGTACGACCCCGAAGGCGTTGGCGGTACCCACGTGATGTACGTGTTGCACCACGCCGATACGCCAAGGCTGTACGCCGGCTTGCCCGATCACCCGGCGATCAGTCCGTTGGTAGGGCTGTGGAAGGGCATCAGCAAACCCCTGGCACTGTTGGCCATGGGCGCGGCGGTGCTGGCCGGGTTCTTCCACTACGTGCGCGTCGGTCCGCAAATCGTCGAAGAGGATGAACATCCGGAGCCGCCGGACAACGCCGTGCACGAAGTCGATCCATCGGTGCACACCTTCGATCCCCGAGGGGAGGGCAGGCCATGAGCGACAAGACGATCCTGCGCTACACCAGCAACCAGCGCACCAATCACTGGCTGGTGGCGATTCTGTTCCTCATGGCCGGATTGTCCGGGCTGGCGCTGTTCCACCCGGCGCTGTTCTGGCTGAGCAACCTGTTCGGCGGCGGGCCATGGACACGCATCCTGCACCCGTTCATGGGCGTGCTGATGTTCGTGCTGTTCCTGGGCCTGGTGTTTCGCTTCTGGCGCGCCAACTACTTCATCGCCAATGATCGCCTGTGGCTAAGGCGCATCGACCGGGTGATGAAAAATGAAGAGGAGGGCGTCCCGCCCATCGGCAAATACAACCCCGGGCAGAAGCTGCTGTTCTGGACTTTACTGCTGTGCATGCTGGTGCTGTTGTTCAGCGGGCTGGTGATCTGGCGTGCGTACTTCAGCGAGTATTTCGGCATCACCACCATACGCTGGGCGATGTTGCTGCATGCACTGGCCGGTTTCGTGCTGATCCTGAGCATCATCGTGCACATCTATGCCGGCATCTGGATCAAGGGCTCGGTCAGCGCCATGTTGCACGGCAGGGTCAGCCGCGGCTGGGCCAGGAAACACCACGAACTCTGGTATCGCCAAGTGACTCAAGATGAGACCCGCGACGAAGCGCCCAAACGACCGATCACCAAAAAGGGCTGACATTTGCCAACCATCCTTGAACCCGGAGAAATCGAAGCGGCGGCCAGTTCGCCGCCGTTTCTGTACATGCCACCGCATAACCTGTTCAGCCTGCGTGGCCAGCGCCTGGAAACGCTGGCCGAAGGGCACCCGATGGCCGATTACCTGCGCCTGATCGCCGGGTTGTGCCGGGTGCAGCAACAGGTGCTGGACGACCCGCCGCCAAGCGACCCCCTTGACCGACAACGCATCGAGTTGTGCCAGCAACACGGCTTGCCGCCGTTCGCGGCCGACAGCCTGGCGCGCGAAGACGATTGGCAGCCTTACCTCGATGCCTTGCTGCAGTGCTATAGCGCACCGTCACAATCCGCCGTGGCCGATGCCGTGGACACCTTGCGCCTGGCCGGTGCCGGGCAACGGCGTGCCTGGGCGGTGGCGCTGGTCAGTGGCCAGTATTCGCTGGTGCCGGCGGCGCTGGTGCCGTTTCTCGGTGCGGCGCTTCAAACAGCCTGGAGCCACTGGCTGTTGAGTACGCCGAACCTCGCGCTAACTCCCGGCGACAGCCTCAGCCAGTGCCCGGCCTGCGGCTCGCCGGCCATGGCCGGGGTGATCCGTCATCGCGGCAAGCACAACGGCTTGCGTTATCTGGTCTGCTCGCTGTGTGCCTGCGAGTGGCATGTGGTGCGGGTCAAATGCGTGTATTGCGAACAGAGCAAGGGCCTGGAATACTTCAGCCTTGAAGATGATCGCCATGCCGCCAACCAGGCACCGTTGCGCGCCGAAGTCTGCCCCGGTTGCAACAGTTATCTGAAGTTGCTCTATCTGGAGAACGATGCGGACGCCGAAGCGTTGTCGGCAGACCTGTCCAGCCTGATGCTCGACATGCGCCTGACCCAGGACGGTTATCAGCGTCTGGCACCCAATCTGTTGCTGGCGCCGGGAGACGAGTAACCGCAGCGTCTACACTCTGGCGCGAGGGCCATTCGTTTTCAGGAGCGCCAGATGTCTGCACGCAGTGCCAGCCAACCCTTGCGTCTACCTTCCATCGACAGTTTGTTGCGTCACCCGGCGTGCCGGCCGTTGGCCGAGCGCTATGGACGCGACGCCTTGCTGGGCGCCTTGCGGCTATTGCTGGATGAACTGCGCGAAGGCGTACGGCAGGGTTTGCTCGAACCTGTGGAAGTCAGCGCCGACGTGCTGGCGGGCAGGGTCGGCGAGCGATTGGCAACCGAGCATCGCAGCCATGTGCGTCGGGTGTTCAACCTCACCGGCACGGTCTTGCATACCAATCTCGGCCGGGCGTTGTTGCCCGAGGAAGCGATTGAAGCGGTGCAAATGGCCGCGCGCTATCCGCTCAACCTTGAGTTCGACCTGCGCAGCGGCAAGCGCGGAGATCGCGACGACCTGATCGAAGGCTTGATCCGCGAATTGACCGGCGCCGAAGCGGTGACCGTGGTCAACAACAATGCCGCAGCGGTGCTCTTGACCCTCAACAGCCTGGGCGCACGCAAGGAAGGGATTATTTCCCGGGGCGAACTCATTGAAATCGGCGGTGCCTTCCGCATTCCCGACATCATGGCCCGCGCCGGGGTGAAGCTGGTTGAGGTCGGCACTACCAACCGCACCCATGCCCGTGACTACGAGACTGCCATCGGCCCGCGCAGCGGCTTGATCATGCGCGTGCATGCAAGCAACTACAGCATTCAAGGCTTCACCACGAGTGTGGCGACGGCTGAACTGGCGCAAATTGCCCACCAACATGGACTGCCGTTGCTCGAAGACCTCGGCAGCGGCAGTCTGCTGGACTTGACCCGCTGGGGGCTGCCGGCAGAGCCGACGGTGCGCCAGGCCCTGCTCGATGGCGCGGACATCGTCACCTTCAGTGGCGACAAACTGCTCGGCGGACCACAGGCCGGGTTGATTGTCGGCCGCAAGGAATTGATCGCCAGGATCAAGAAAAACCCGCTCAAGCGGGCACTGCGGGTCGACAAAATGACCCTGGCGGCCCTGGAAGCGGTGCTGGGTTTGTACCGAAACCCGGACCGACTGGCCGAGCGTTTGCCGAGCCTGCGCCTGTTGACCCGGCCACAGGCCGAGATTCTCGCCCAGGCCGAGCGTTTGCGGCCGGCGCTTGCCCAAGTGCTGGGTGACGGCTGGAGCGTCAGTGCCATGCCGGCACTGGGCATGATCGGCAGCGGCAGCCAACCGGTGGCGAGGCTGGCCAGCGCAGCGCTGTGTCTGCGCCCGCTGACGTCCAAGCGCTTGCGCGGGCGCTCGTTGTTGACGCTGGAAGAAGCCTTTCGCGACTTGCCGATTGCGGTCCTGGGGCGCATCGACGATGACGCCCTGTGGCTGGACCTGCGGCAACTGGACGACGAGCCGGCATGGCTGGCGCAACTCGAACAATTACACGTGGAGGGCCGGGCAGGGTGATTGTCGGCACCGCAGGGCACATCGACCATGGCAAGACGGCGCTGCTCCAGGCGCTGACCGGTCAGGCGGGTGACCGGCGCCGCGAAGAGCGTGAGCGCGGCATGACCATCGACCTTGGCTACCTGTATGCCGAGCTGGAGGCGGATGCGCAGCTGACCGGGTTCATCGACGTTCCCGGCCATGAGCGCTTCACCCACAACATGCTGGCCGGAGCGCAGGGCATCGATCTGGTGTTGCTGGTGGTGGCCGCCGATGACGGGGTGATGCCGCAGACCCGCGAGCACCTGGCGATTGTCCAGTTGCTGGGCATCCCCCGGGCACTGGTGGCGATCAGTAAGTGCGACCGGGTCGACAGTGCCCGGGTACAGATCGTGCGTGAGCAGGTCCGTACCTTGCTGGCGCCCGGAGCGTATGCCGATGCGCCGCTGATTGCGCTGTCGAGCGTGACCGGCGAGGGCATCGAAACCCTGCGCCAACAATTGCTGCAAGCCCAGCGTGAAGTACAGCAGCGCAGCACTGAAGGCGGTTTTCGCCTGGCGATCGATCGGGCTTTCAGCGTGGCCGGGGCCGGTATCGTGGTGACCGGCACGGCACTATCCGGCCAGGTCGCGGTGGGCGATACCCTGCTGTTGGGACCACAGGGCAAACCGGTGCGCATTCGCGGCCTGCACGCGCAAAACCAGGCCGCCGACCACGCTTTCGCCGGCCAGCGCGTGGCCTTGAACCTGAGTGCCGAACGGCTGGCCCTGGAACACATCCATCGCGGCCACTGGTTGCTCGCCGAAGGCCTGTATGCGCCCACCCGGCGCCTGGACATCGACATGCAACTGCTGGCCGGCGAACCCCGGGCTTTCGAACACTTTCAACCGGTGCACGTGCACCTCGGCACCCAGGACGTGACCGGGCGCGTCGCCTTGCTGGAAGGCACCAGCCTGGCGCCCGGTGGACGGATGTTTGCGCAACTGCTGCTCAACACAGCGGTGCATGCAGTGAAGGGGGATCCGCTGATCCTGCGTGACCAGAGTGCCCAACGAACCCTGGGTGGCGGCCGGGTGCTCGATCCGTTTGCCCCGGATCGGCAACGCCGCAGCCCCGAACGTCTGGCGCAACTGAGTGCGCTGGCGAACAGTGCCGGGCTGGAAGATGTTTTGCAGGCGTTGCTGGCCCACAGCGACACCGGACTCGATCCGCAGCGCCTGGAGCGGCAGTTCAACCGACCGCGCAGCAGTTGGGTGTTGCCCGCTGATGTGCGCCTGATCGATACCCGTCAAGGCCCATTGCTGTTCAGTGCAAGTCGCTGGGAATCCTTGAAAGCGCCCTTAGTGGATCAGCTCGCGCATTTCCATCAACTCGAACCGGATCAAATGGGGCCGGACCGGGATCGCTTGCGTCGATTCATCGGCAGCACACTGGAACGCCCAACGTTTATCAGCCTGCTCGACGAGTTGTTGGCCAGCGGCGACATCGCCAGCAGTGGCCCGTGGTTGCACCTGCCCGAACATCAGGTGCGTTTGAGCGAAGAGGACGAAACCCTGTGGCTACAATTGCAGCCGCTATTCGAACAGGCCGGATTCGCCCCGCCCTGGGTGCGCAACCTGGGACATGACGAAGCCACCGTCCGCACATTGCTACGCAAGATGGCGCGCCTGGGCTTGTTGCACCAGGTGGTACGCGACCTGTTTTACACCGACAGCATGATTCGCCGATTGGCGGCTATGCTGTTGCAACTGGCGGACGCCAACCCGGTGATTCAGGTGACGGCGTTTCGTGATGCGGTGGGCCTGGGGCGCAAGCGCAGCATTCAGATACTGGAGTATTTTGACCGTGTCGGCCTGACCCGGCGCTTTGGTGATCGTCGGCAGATTCGCCTGGACAGTGCGTTGGCCCAGCGAAATGAGCTTTGATTCAAAGGCAATCATTCAAGGAAGGCAATCGCGCCCGGTGGCGCGGCCGGGCTTCAAACCCGGTTGGGGACGGCATCCGTTCCCGGGCAGGTTCGACTCCGGCTGCCTTCCGCCAATCAACCCCACACGTTCTGACTCAACCGAATCCCCTGTGGGAGCGAGTCTGCTCGCGATGGCAGTTGGTCGAAGCAACACATTCGTCCAGTTTTTACACGGGGGTTGGAAAATGGATCGTCAGAGATTGCGCTGCGCTTCCATCCGATCATGAAGGATCCTGATGATCGCAATACCGTACGCAGTGATTCGAAAATAGATCATGTGCCGCTCCACACTACAGCGCCGATAACCAGGACGGATAGCGTCGCAGGCCGGCGCCTTTTTCGGGTGCTCGGCCAATTGCGCAAATGCTGAGGTAAGGATATCAATGTAGCGATTGGCCTGATCCAGACCCCACTGGCGAGCGGTATAACTCCAGATTGCCTCAAGGTCACCCTCTGCGGCAGGCGTCAGACGATATTCAGCCATGCGCGGTTAACATTCTCTGTTTGAATGCAACAGGATCGAATGGGCGAGGCTTTCCGCTGGATTCACCTTCCCGAAGGGCGGAACGGATCGTTTCGAGTTCAGCGCTGCGCTCCTGTTCACGACGGATCAGATCGCGAATGTATTCGCTGTCGTTGGTGTAATGGCCCGCTTCTATCTGCGCTTTGATCCAGTTGTCTTGCTGGTCAGTCACGGTGATGGTTTTTCGTACGGTTCCCATGAATGGGCCTCCACGGAGATGGTCGACTGCGTGCAAGCTATCATACTATTGGTGCGGTTTCGAGCAACCTGGCCACTATTGCTAACCTTCCAATCCGAACAGAATTTGCAGATTTGCGGCAAGCCCGCTCCAACAATTGAATACATTCCAAACATTGCCGCGTGGTTTGCTCAGAACTCCAGCGGGTACTCAATCACTACATATATCCGGTCTATGTCATCACCCGCCTGCGCCTCATTGGCCCGATGCGAAACGTGTGACACCTGTACCGACAGGTCCTTCGCCGCCCCCGTTTGGACGATGTACTTCAAATCAATGTCCCGCTCCCAATGCTTGCCGCCATCCCCTTGTTGCGGCACGTAGGTGCCGGTCACCGGGTCGAACGGGTTGTAGGCCCCGCCTTGTGGTGCATGGGTGCCGTCGATCTGGTCGCCGGTGACGTAGCGGGTCATGAACTTCAGGCCGGGTATCCCGAAGGCAGTCAGGTCCAGGTCATAACGAACCTGCCAGGAGCGTTCGTGGGCGCCGTTGAAGTCGGCGTACTTGATCGAGTTGGCCAGGTAGATGGAATCGCCACCGACGAAATCGAATGGCGTATCACCGTCGACTTTCTGATACGCCAGGGTGAAACCATGGGCGCCCAGCGCGTATTTACCGGACAGGCTGTACGCCGTGTTGTCGATGGCGCCGGCCAGCGCCTGACCAGTGTCCCTGGTGTGATAGAGGTTGGCGTCGAGGAACACCCCGGACTGCTTGAAGTGCAGGTTGCCGTAGTACTGATGCCAGGTGTCGGTCAGATCCGAGGCATACAGGGCGCCGCCAACCGGGCTTTGGGTAAACAGATCAGCGCCGACAAATGATATGCCGCCGGCCTCGGTATTGGCGCCATAACCGAAAAAGTTGCCCTTGTCTGAAGCACTGTCCTGATTCTTGAATGCCGTGAAGTGACCGGCTTGCAGGTTCATGCCGTCGATTTCGCGGCTGTTGAGCAGAAAACCTGTGGCGTACTCCGGCTGCAGGCGTTTGTCCGCGGTATCGAACACCGGGGATTCGACCTCCATTTCGCCAAACGCCAGGGTGGTGTTCGATGCCTTGAGCTTGATCGCGCCGCCACCGCTGGAGTAATTGCTTTCGCTACGACCGTCACTGCCCACGGGCAGCAGACCGGTTCCGGAATGGCCTTTGCCACCGTCGAGTTTCAATCCAGCAAAGGCATGGGCATCGAGACCGAAACCAACTGTGCCCGGCGTGAAACCGGATTCAAAAGCGCTGATAAAACCTTGAGCCCATTCGGCTTTGTAGTTTTTTCCGGTCGGTGAGGGGGATCGATAGTCGCTGTTCAGATAAAAGTTTCGACTGAGCACGCCAAGGGTCGAGCCCTCGAAAAATCCGTCTGCGCCTTGCACCGATTCCTCGGCCGGTGCGTGGTTGGCCAGCAGGCAGAAAAACAGGGCAACAGGCGCCCTGAAATCTTGCAGGGAAAGGATCATCAATGGGTCACTACAGGGGAGGTTCTGCCTTTGCAATGGTCATGACACTGTTCTTACGGGGGGCGTGAGGTGGTCATGGTTACGTAGATCGGGTCGGGAATATTGAATCGGTGTGCTGTCTTTGATGCCTGGTGCGCAAAGTGGCTAGAACCCCAATAGGGCTGTCCATCGGCACGGTCCTGCAAGCGGCCGGCTATCGATTATTCTGGTAATGAGGCCAGCGCTGCCGGCCGAGGAGGGGACGCAATCATGTCTGCACAGGATCGAGAACTGCTGGACCAGGTGCTTGCCGCCCATGGCGGCCTGGTGCGCTGGAACAGTTTCAATAAGGTCTGCGCCACGATCGTCACCGGCGGCTCGCTCTGGGGCATGAAAGGGTTGACCCAGGACAGCGCTCCACGCCAGATGACCGCGTGGCTGCATGAACAAAGAGCCTCGGTGAAACCCTTCGGTGCACCGGAGCAATTCACGGCCTATACGCCGAACCGAATCGCCATCGAGAATACCGCGGGCAAGGTGATTGCCGAGCGCCATGCGCCCCGGGCATCCTTCAAGGGCCATGGGGAACACACGGCGTGGGACCCGTTGCACCGGGCCTACTTCAACGGCTATGCGATGTGGTCCTACCTGACCATGCCCTTCCTGTTCACCTTGCCGGGCGTAACCTGCGAGGAAATCGAGCCCCTGCAAGAGGGGGCCGAACTCTGGCGGCATTTGCGGGTGCACTTTCCCGACAGCATCGCAACCCACAGCACCATCCAGGACTTCTATTTCGGCGATGACTTTCTGCTGCGCCGCCACGACTACAGCGTCGATGTGAGCGGCGGCATGCCCGCTACGCAACTGGTTGGTGACTACGTCGAAGCCGACGGATTGCGCATGCCGGGCAAGCGGCGAGCCTATCGACGCAAGATCGATGGGCAGGTCAACATGGAGGCGTTGCTGGTGTCGATCGACTTGAGTGAAATCCATTACTCGTAGCAAAAGTTGTGTCTTGGCGTAAACCGGCGGAGCGCGAAGCCAGCCGTCGTGTCTCCTGTGGGAGCGAGCTTGCTCGCGATAAGGCCGGCACATCCAGCATTGATGCCGGCTGACACTCCACCATCGCGAGCAAGCTCGCACTGGGCCCTGGAGTTTCCATGTCGCCAAAATGAAATGAGCGCCACCCGGGCGCTCATTTTTTCAGATCCTGTTCATTTGGTTTTCACCACCGCCGGTGGGGTCCAGTCGCCGTCGAGGACATCGGCTTGCGGCCAGTAGGCGCGGATGTACAGCGAGAATTCGGCACCTTTGGGCGAGGGCAGCCAGTTGCTTTCCTTGTCCTTGCCCGGTGATTCACTTTGCACGTAAATGGTCAGCGAGCCGTCAGGATTGGTTTGCAGGGATTTGTTCTTGGTGCCGATGGAGTAACGCTTGAGCTCGTTCGGCGAGAAGAAGTGCTGTTCGTTGTACAGCGTCAGCGACCAGAACCCCCTGACTGGCGGCAGCTTGCCTTTGGCGAATGTGATGCTGTAGCCGTACCGGCCGTTGAGGCGCAGGCCGTTCTCATCCAGGTCCTGGTAGAAGTATTTGGTCTCTTTCTGCTGGTTCACGAATATGTTCGAACGCGCGACGGCGGTACGGGTGAAGTAGTCGGTGCCGAACGCTGCACCGTTGCTCACGGTGCTCCAGTGATTGGGCAATTGCAGACCGTAGTTGCGGAACTGCAACAGCGGGTCGATCACTTCGCTGTCGGCCTTTTTCGCCTCGTCGATCATCGCAGCGCGAAGTTGCGGGTCGGCCTTGGCGATGGCCGCGAGGGCGGCCATTTGCGCGTAGCGGGCTTCTTCCCCCGGCAATGGCTTGGCGTCCTTGAGCAGGGCCGGCAGTTCATCGAAGAACTTCTCCGGCACCACCCACCTGGTTTCGGCATTGCCTTCAGAAGCCTGGGCCGGGAATTTCGGCAGCCTGGCCCAGTTGCGCTTCTTCATTTTGCCGTCGTATTGCGACAGCGGGTACATGTCGATGCCCGACAAAGCCGGCTGCAAGGCCTGACGATCGGCGGCGGTGTCGTCCTGGAATACCCGTGGGATCACGAACCCGGTGTTCGTGCGCGCCCGGTACACCCGCTTGATGCCGGGCGGCACCTTGCCGTTCCAGTCCGGGCCGACCAACAGGTAGAAGCCCGGTTGGGTGTTATACATTTTGCCCATTTCGGCGAAGCTGTCCGAACGCAGGTCCACCACCTGATACACCCAGAATCGGCCGTCGAAGTCCGGCACTTGCAGCACCACCGGCTCAATGTCCAGGGCGATGCTGCCGGCGCCGTACACCACGTCCTGGTTCGGACAGGCCACCAGCCGCTCGGCCGGGTCGATGTAGTCGCTGAGCATCGACAGCCGATTGATCGGGGCCACGGGTACGATGCCGCCCATCAAGCCGGGTTCCGGCAAGTTCTTGAAGGCCTGGCGACGATTGAAGATGTTGGCCATCGGCCAGGCCCAGAAATACGCCTCGCGCGCCATCATGCGCACATACGGTTCGGTTACTTTGGTGCCGGCGACAGGGCCTGAGACAGGGCTGGCGACCGGTGCGGCAACAGTGGCTTGCGCTGCGTAACCCGGCGTACTCAACAGGGCTGCGGTTGTGACCGTACTGGCGAAAGTCAAGGCGAGGAGGGCATGACACCGGGGTAAACGATTCATGAAGCGTCCTTACTTGTCGGCAGTCACCGAATGCAGGTGATTCGCTCTCAAGATAGCTCATCCTTTACCCCAGTGCTGTTCAGCGCAGGCGCGAGGGCCTCAGATCGACCTCAAAGATGATCGGCATCAATCACCGCCTTGGCGAACGCCTGCGGATCTTCCTGCGGCAGATTGTGGCCGATGCCACCATTGATCAACCGGAACTCGTATTTGCCGGTGAAGCGCTTGGCATAGTCTTCAGGCGCCGGGTGCGGTGCGCCGTTGGCATCGCCTTCAAGGGTGATGGTCGGCACGCTGATGGACGGCGCCGTGGCCAGTTTCTGCTCCAACGCTTCGTACCGACTTTCGCCCTGGACCAGGCCCAGGCGCCAGCGGTAGTTGAACACAGTGATGTCGACATGGTCGGGGTTGTCCAGCGCCTTGGCACTGCGGTCGAAGGTGGCGTCATCGAACGCCCATTTCGGCGAGGCCAGTTGCCAGATCAGCTTGGCGAAGTCATGGGTGTTCTTCTCGTAACCGGCGCGACCACGGTCAGTGGCGAAGTAGAACTGATACCACCACTGCAATTCCGCCTTGGGCGGCAGCGGGTTCTTGCCGGCCGCCTGGTTGCCGATCAGATAACCGCTGACCGAAACCAGCGCCTTGACCCGTTCCGGCCACAGTGCCGAGACAATGCCGGCCGAACGCGCACCCCAGTCGTAGCCACCGAGCACCGCTTGCTTGATCTTCAGGGCATCCATGAAGTCGATGACATCACTGGCCAGTGCAGCCGGTTGGCCATTGCGCAGGGTTTTGTCGGACAGGAAATGCGTATCGCCATAACCCCGGGCATAGGGCATCAGCACCCGATAACCCTTGGCGGCCAGCAACGGCGCAACCTCATCATAGCTATGAATGTCGTACGGCCAGCCGTGCAGCAGGATCACTACCGGCCCGTTGGCCGGGCCTGTTTCTGCGTACGCCACGTCCAGCAGCCCGGCGTTGACATGCTTGAGCGGGCCGAAGGGCGAGGGCGCCGCCTGGGTGGTACCGGCAGGGGCCACGGCTGGCTGCGCGGTGGCGGCCGTTTGCGCGTGGGCCGCACCGAGCACACCGAACAGCGTCAGCGCGAGAATCGAAGGACCGACCAGGTGGCGGCGAGTCTTGCCGGATTTGCAGTTGCGCAGTGCCATCTTCATGGGATGTCTCCATTACCAGCCGTGGGTCAGGGGTTCCGTCCGAACCCCTTCAAACCTTACGAGCATTCAAGCGCGACAACGTATCTGGCCTGTGTCCAATTGCAGTCCGGATGAAAGTCTGTGTATCGAGGTGTCACGCCGATACACTGTGATACACAACAGGTCAGACACTGGAGGGGGACAGGATCAGTTATGAAGACTAACTCGACTAAAGCACTATTTAGTCGAGTTATGTTGGCAAATGCTTCGATTATGCCAATAAAGTTGCGATTTAAAGGCAGGGAGACAAAATGAATCAAAGCACCACGGAAATTGCAAAGCTGATCAAAACCCTGGCCCTTGAGCCCCATATCGAAGGTGGTTTCTTTCGCAGAACCTACCAGTCGGACGACCAGAACACGATTCTGACGTCCGCTGGCCAACGGCATTGCATGACGTCGATTTTCTATCTGCTGACCCAGGACGCTCCAATAGGTCATTTCCATCTGAACCGGTCAGACATCGTTCATTACTATCATCTGGGCGATCCGATTCAGTACACGCTGATTTTTCCGGACGGCACATTGAAAACCATTGTGATGGGTCACGACGTTCTCGCCGGACAATGCTTGCAACTGCATGTGCCCGGTGGCATCTGGAAAGCTTCGCAGGTGATGCACGGCGCAGCAGGATTCGGCTTGATCAGCGAAGCGGTTACGCCAGGCTTTGATTTCGCAGATATGGAAATGGGTGACCGGCAAAAGCTCGGTCAGCAGTTTCCTGAGCATTGGGCGTTGATCGAAAGGCTGACGCGAGGATGAGGTGGTTCCTTGCTTCAAGATCTGTGTGAGTCTGGGCCAATCTGGCCATATCGTATTACGTGTAATGTATATTATGTTAAATGACAGGTCATGTCATAGATGTTCATGAGCTGCCTAAGCCACTGATTCGACAAACCTGCTTCTGACGTCCACGCTCTCAACGGGCCATGTACTTCGTGTTCATGGTGAGACATTGAATGAGGTGGCTGCCGATGAAGCTGATTCAGTGCCGTTACTCTTCCGGTCAGCGTGTACCGCTGCTCGTGCAGACCGGAGATGCGGCGCCATTGCCCATGCTTGTCCCGTTCATCTACGTTCAACTCAAGCTCAGATACCGCGCTTACAACACTGCGGCGGCACATCTGCGCGCGATCCAGGCTTTCTATACCTATGCCAATACCAGAGATCTGGATATCGATGAGGCCATCTTGGCCTGCCACTTTGAGGCGATTTTGGCTTTGCTGAATGGTTACGCCATCTGGCTCCAAAGCGGCCGTCACGCCGATAATCTGATCGCCCGAATCGGCACAGCTGCGACGGCACCTTTTCCGCAGATCGATCCGCGTACTCGTGACCAGTACCTACGATTGCTGAAGCAATACTTGTCCTGGTGTGTCACCCGTTACATCCCGCTTGCTCGTCAAAACTCAACCTCCCTAGAAAACATCGAGGCTGTATTTGCAGACGTTGCCGAATAGCGGCTGCATTCGCGAGCACCTTCATCACTTATCAGCTATTTGAGGTTCCTTGGTCCTGCCTGCGTGGCCTTATCGGCGTTGAAACCGTGGAAGTATTCCAAGCCGTCCATAAGCCAGAAAAGGCCGACTCTCGCGACCAGTCGCGCTGGAGCCTTTCCAAAAACCTGGCTCTTGAACAATCAATTGCAAGGCCGTACCCGTCAGTTGATTTCTCGATTGCATCAAGGTGTCGCGACATTGAAAGTCGCCTGGCCCTGAATCGAATCAAGCCCGAACTCGAATCGTACCGCCTTGGCGATTCCACTGATCACATCATCCACCAGCCACCGTCCTTTGTCCGCGCTTGAGTCCAGCGCAGACGACAGTACCCCACTGGCTGGCACCCATTCAGTCCGCGCGGGGTACATGTCGTAAACCGGGAACTGCGCCGGTCCGTGATCAGGAATTTGGTCAAGGAATACCAACTGCGGGTAGTAATGCAGCATCATCGATGTTTCGATGACCGCTGCATGTTCCAGCGCAATCCCCGGAAAACCGTCCGGAAAGATTCTGTCGAGCGTCTGTGATTTCACGAACTCCCAGTGTTCGAGGCGCATGACCTCCAGTCCGGCATTCGGACCGATATCGCGCATGGCCAGTTCAATACCCTCAGTGACAAACCACTGGTTTTCGTAATGACCGATCACCAGCACCAGGCGCGTCACGCCATGACGATGAAACTCGCGTACGGCATCCCTTACCATGGCGATCAGCGTGGCCCCATCCACGCTGGTTGTTCCGCAGAAGTGCTGCCCTCCTCCACATTTCGGCTGAGATTTATAGCCGTAGGAAAGCGCTGGGGCGACGATGCCGTCGATTTCCCTGGCGACATCTTCACTGATCGCACTGGCCAGCAAAGCATCGGTGCCCAAAGGCAAATGAGGCCCGTGCTGTTCGGTCGCACCGATAGGCAGGAAGACCACCGAGCCCGATTGCACGCGGTGCTCATAGTCGACCCAACTGATGTTATCCATCCTTACGTTGTTCATGGCTGCACTCCCATTTCGATTGGTCATAGCGAACGCCCCGGCACCAGATCGGCGCCAAGACGTTTGCGCGTTGTCTTACGCTTGCGCCGGGTACCACGCTTCGGGCTCCGGGTAGTCCCAGTCCGAAGGAAATGCATAGGTTTCAAATACGGTGGTGGTATCGGCCTCGGTGCCGAAGAACGCGAAATGATTCACTCCCATCCATGACCCGGACTGCACGCATTTGAAGCCGCGTCGCGTCAGCTCCGTAATGCGATCCTCAAACGGAATGTTGTTGCAGTCGTAGGCAACGTGCTGGATGCCTTCGCCATGTTTCTCCAGGAAGTCGGCAAAGATGGTCGGACCGGAGACCGGCTCCATCAACTCCCAGACCATGTTGCCGGACTGTGCGAAGCAGACTTTAAGAACAAACTCGGCCGGTTCGCCATGGTAAGTCTGGTTTTCAGTGTTTTCCGGGCTGAAGGTATACACCCGCCACGGGCCGATCCCCAGCTTGAGCAAGCCATCCATTGTGCGCTTGTGATCACGCGTAACGATCGCAATCTCCACAACATTACCCAGGAATGCATCGACCTCGGTTCCAGCATTCAATGCTTTCAGCACATTAGTTTGTTCAAGATGGGACATACGCAGTTTCCTTTTTAATCGTTTAATGATTGAACACACTGAGTTTACTTAGCCAGCACCGAAGAGCTGACAACTTCCGTACGCCGTGAACGATGCAATAAATAGTAGATCCCCCCTCCCACACCAAACCCTGCCAGCCAGGACAAATCAATTCCGCCCAATGCCATTGCGAGCGGGCCTTGCAGTGATTTAATTGTCCCGACCTGAAATAACCAGGCTGCAAGTATTCCCACTGCAAGTGCAAATATGCCTCTCCAGTTCACATCAGCGCATGCACTTTGGGAGTGGTGGCAATACAGCGATTTCAAATCGACCTGACCACGGCGAATCAGGAAAAAATCAACCAGCGTGATACCAGCCCAAGGACTGATCCACACCACGAAGAACACCATCAGGTTTTCAAAGGCATGTACAAACTCGCCCGATTGCAGAAACAGGTAGAGCATGAACAGCGCAACCACGCCCGAGACCATCGAAACCGCCCAGCGTGGAACACGCAGATCCAGAGACAACGTCGCCAGCGCTGCGGAATAAATGACCACGATGTTGGTGGCTACCGGGCCATGCAACAGCACAAGCAGAACCGGCAGCGCCATTGTGCCGAACACCGCGATGATCAATTGTGCAGGATCCGAACCTCCGCCCGCGGAAGCAATGGTAGCGCCCAGAAAGGCCAGCCATACAGTGGGCAGGAACATGCCCAGGAACGTCGACCGAAACACCTGGCCGTCAGACAGTTTGCTCTGGGTGAAGCGGGTGTAATCAGAGGCGTATACCAGCCATGAAATGCCCCAACCGATCCCGATCGCCGTCATCAGGCTACTCATGGCCGACAGCTTGCCGAAGCCCTCGGTGGTGGATGCCTGCCACTGGATATCCACATGGGTGAAGGCCAGCACGGTCATTACTACCATGATCAACAGAATCACCGGCATGGTGTAGCGCTCGAAGCACTTGATGGCGTTAAAGCCCCATGCCGCAATGCCGACCTGAAGAATCATGACCGCCAAAGCGATCCCGTACTTGAGTTCCATGCCACCGCTGATACCGATTTTTTCCAGGGCTGCCACTGCAAGATCAAGAACGATCCAGGTGTTGGTGGCCACCCAGCCCATAGGCATCAGCACTTGCATGATGGTGGGGAGGTAGGCACCGCGCCGGCCAAACGCCAACCGGGAAAGCACCATTTGCGGTACGCCCGTGCGGTGTCCCATGATGCAGATGCCGCCGAACAGAGCCGCGCCCAACAGGTTGCCGACGACAATCACCAGCAGGGTTTCCCACAGGCTCAAACCCAGCTGGATACCGATTGCACCGAGCACCCAGTTGATAGGCGCGACATTAGCCCCGGCCCAGATCCAGAACTGGTCCAGCGGCGTTGAAGTGCGATGGCTATCGGGCACGGGCTCAATGCCCAGCGCATCATAATTGGCCTCGTTGATTACGCTTTTTTCAGAATTGCGACGGGTTGACATTATTATTTTCCTCGCTGACCGGCGACCACGTGAATCGCCCCGAGCCATTAAAGCGAGGTCTGTTCTTTTACGTAATTGATAATAACTAAAAGACCCTTTAGCAAAATTACCGCATTAAGTTTTACTCAATTGCCCCCGCGAACAGTCAGTCCATCCTCCTTTTAAAAATCGAAGTTTACACCCACGCCCACAAATAAAACTCGCTTATTGAGTTTTATTTAACGCACCTAAAATTAATGTCAATAGCCTCACCCTCGATGGTCGTGGCCAACTTGTTGCAGCCATTGAGGTAATTCCGCCTCAGGTTCAAAGGAAGTTTCACATGACCACCCTTCTTCATATCGATGCTAGCGCACGATCCGATCGTTCCCTGAGCCGCAAACTGTCCCAGGCATTTGTCGAGGCTTGGGTTGATCGCGATGACAAGACGCAAGTCATTGTCCGTGACGTTGGGCACAACCCTCCACCGTTCGTGACGGAGGCATGGATTGCCGCAGTTTTTACTCCCGAAGAGCACATGACGCCGGAAAAACGCGAAGAGATCCGCCTCTCGGATGAGTTGATCGATGAGATCGATCGCGCCGACGTCATCATCATGGGTACGCCGATGTACAACTACGGAATGCCGGCAGCCCTCAAGTCCTGGTTCGACAAAGTCATTCGCATTGGCAAGACCTTCACCTTTGATCTTGACCGCGGCGACTACCCACTGGAGCCGATCATGAACGGCAAGAAGCTGGTCATTTTATCTTCCCGGGGTGAATTCGGATTTGGCCCGGGAGGTGTGCGCGAAGCGATGAACCACCTCGACACTCACATCCAGACCTGTGCTCACTACCTGGGCGTGAACGAAACCCACGTCATCTCCATCGACTTTCAGGAATTTGGCGACGCCCGCCACGAAGCCTCCATCGCCGATGCGTTCGATGCAATTCCGGTGCTGGTCAGGCAGTTGGTTGAAGATCGCCAACGTCAGCTTTTGCCGGCCTGATTGCCAGGTACCGCCGTCAAAATGGGAGAAACCATGATCACGATGATGCAAACCGCTGAACGATTGAGACAAGGCCTGACGACACCCGATAAGTTGATCGAGTCGGCCTTGGCGGCGATCAAAAACTCGGCGTACGTGTTCATTGATGTGCTTGAACAGCGCGCTTTCAATGATGCGGAAGCGTCGACCAGGCGTTGGCGTCAAGGGGCTCCCTTGAGCCCTTTTGACGGGATTCCCTATGCGGTCAAGGATCTGCTGGATGTCGTCGGTAGTCGAACAACCGCCGGCTCCATCACCCGGATCGACGCTCCGATGGCGGTCGAGGATGCGGAGGTGATCGCAGCCCTCGCCGCACTCGGTATGATCCCGCTGGGTAAAACCAACCTCACGGAATTTGCTTACTCCGGGCTTGGCCTGAATCCGCATTTCGGAACACCGACCTGCGATGTCGCGGTCAGCGAGAGCCGCGTTCCTGGCGGGTCTTCTTCGGGCTCGGCCATCGCTGTTCAACGAGGTATCGTCACCTGCGCCATCGGAACCGACACTGCCGGTTCGATCCGCATTCCAGCGGCGTTCAATGGATTGGTCGGGTACAAGGCTTCTACGAGTCGTTACAGCATGAAAGGCCTTCACCCACTCGCCATTACGCTGGATAGCCTAGGCCCTTTCGCCCATACCGTGGCGGATTGCGTTGCACTGGATGCGGCGATGCGAGGTTTCAAAAACGTGGCCATCGAGGCTGTCAACCTTTCAAGCCTTCGCTTTGTGGTCGACGACGGTGTGATGTCTGACCCGGCGTTACAGCCAGTGGTCCAGCACAACCTTGTTTCGATGATGGAGCGGCTTCGTGCAGCCGGTGCACAGGTTGAGCGTCGGCCGGTTCTCGCGGTTGCCCGCACCAGAGAACTCATTGTCCGCGAGGGCTGGCTGGGTGCGATAGAAGCCTGGCGCCTGCTGGGAGCGATAGTCGAAGGTCCGCAGGGGCATCAGATGGACAGGCGCGTGCGCCATCGTCTGCGCGCGGCCAAGGAGGTCGATCCAGCGAGTGAAGCCAGGATCCGCCATCTGCGCACGGAGCTGATGGCGGCCATGGAGCGTGAGCTCGATGGCGCTATTCTGGTCATGCCGACGGTCAAGCACGTCGCCCCGCCGATGGCGCCACTTTCGAATGACGACGAACTGTTTGCGAGCGTCAATCTCGAGACCTTGTCACTCACCATGATTGGCAGCCTGCTGGATATGCCGGGTGTGGCAATCCCGTCCGGCAAGGACAGCATTGGCCTTGCAACGTCGACTTTATTCTCGACGACCCAAGGCCGCGACGATCAACTGCTCAGTGCGTGCCTGGCTATAGAAACGCGCCTTTGTGACTAATGCCTATCAGTCACGCCATGGCGCTAACTCAGGAAGTGACAGCCAACGGTTGTCCTGCCAGATCATTCAGGGCATTTTCCCTGAATGATTTGGCTTCGCTCAGGAGCCAGTCTCTGAACAACGAAAGGCTGCGGCGCGCACTGCAGTGGTGGTCTTCTATAAGGTGGTAGGTGAAACCAGGCAAACTCGGACCTTGCACTCGATGCATCTGTCCAGAACGAAGCTCATGGTCGATCAATACATTGCTGCACAACAGCGGCCCAATCCCGCGCTCAACCGCATGTAGCGCTAGGGTTTCCTCGCTGTACCAGGAGATACGAAATTCCCACGATGAATCGTGCTCCACCTGAGCCAGCCAAGCTGACCACGAGGGCGCTTCGAGCGATTGATTCTTCCATTTGAACGCCAGCAGCGAGCGATTATGAAAGTCGTTGATCGTTGCAGTACGGTTGGCCGGACAGATACTTTTGTCCGCGACCGCGATGTATCGATCCTCGAACAACACCGGCCCCTTCGCATGGGCATCGAATGGGCCATAACGAATCGCCAGATCGACAGTCTCGGAACGCAGGTCCACGACTTTCTCCGAGGCATGGATGGACACTACGATGTTGGGGTAGATCGAGTTGAACTTCGCCAGTCGCGGCATCAACCATCGCTCCGCGAACGCGCGCGTGGTGGACAACTGAATGGCATCCCCCTCCTTTGGCGAACCGATCAAGGCAAACGCTTGGGCAATTTGGTCAAAACCGTCTCGTAACAGCGGGTAGATCGCTTTTCCGGCGGACGTGAGGGTGACCGTACGGCCCCTTTCCAGAAGCTTTTGCCCCAGCCCGTCTTCCAGTTGTCGGACCTGATGGCTTACCGCCGCGACCGTGACAGAAAGCTCATTGGCAGCCGCGGAAAAACTCTGGTGACGTGCTACCGCCTCAAACACTCGCACAGAATTGAGTGGGGGGATTTTGCGCATGGTTTTCTCCGGACACCTGACTGTGTGCTGGCAACGGGTTCAGTGTCCCGCCGGCAGACATCGCCCGCCAGCATGTTTTTTTGAGATCAGTTGACGCTGTAGTGAACATCCTGTGGCTGCATGCCATTAACCGCCGTAATGTCCTGAGGACAGGCAGAGAGGACCACAATAGCGTCCATTTCAGCTTTAAGGCAGACGTACTGCCCAGGTTCACTAACTGGCGCGGCGAATTCGATGCATCCGTCCTGATGAACCGGAACGTTCATAAAGAGATTCAAGGGGCTAGGTGTTTCGTGGACCTTGAGGCCGAGGTTTTCCAAGGCTAGAAAAAGGTTTTCATTGCAACTGTCGTGATGGCCGACAACCCCCAGTTGCACGTAACGGGTCGGGTCACACGCGGCGACCAGCGTGTCGTGCACACCGGGAGTGGTGTCCTCGGTGAGCGTGAGGATTTTCTGTCGTTTGTTGGTGAGGAAGCTGTCACCCTCGCTTGGGTTAAGCTTCAACCAGAACGCACGGCTGTGCTCCATCGACATGGCTTCGGCGAGGTCTGCCGGGTTAAAGGCCCAAGTGTCCACAACCTGCTTGCCATGGGTGTTTATGAGTTTGATGGATTGCCCCTGTTTCAACCGGATCGCTACGCCCCGTCGTGCAGGCAGACGGGTCAGTTTACCGGGTTGGATCGACATCACTGCGTTCATGCCTTTGTTCTCCTCTTTTCAGGCTGATGGCCGGCGTACCGGGTATCTGAATTCAAGGAAAACACAGCACAACTCTTCAAACCAATAATATAAAGTGGCCTCGGTATAAGCTAAATCTATAGGGTATCCCATGCGAATCCGGCAGCTCGAGTGCTTCAGAACTTTGATGATCCACGGCACGATGACCCGAGCGGCAGAGCTGTTGAGTATTTCCCAGCCCGCCATTAGCAGCACCATCGCCAATCTGGAGCATGAGACGGGCTTGAAGCTGTTCGTGCGCAAAGGTGGTCGGCTGCAACCTACGCCGGAAGCACGGCTGTTTTTCGTTGAAGCTGAACGGGCGCTGGAGGCGGTGGAAAAAACCAATCGGGTCGCCAAGGAAATCCGAACGGGAAAACGAGGCCATCTGGCGATCGCCGCCTACGCCAGTATCTCGATCAACCTGTTGCCACGGGTGATGGCCGGGTTCGCGAAAGAGCGTCCGGGGCTTGAGCTGAAAATCATTACCCGAAACTCTCAGTCTGTCCGTGAGCTAATGAACACGCAGCAATTCGACCTGGCCATTGCCGAGTTGCCCCTCGACTACCCCACCTCCAGCATGGAAGTGATCTCGTATGAATGTCAGTGCATGGTGCCGCTCGGCCATCCCCTCGCTCAACTGGAGGTGATCACCCCGTCGGATCTGGATGGCGTACCCTTCGTTTCACTGTTCAAGGGCGACCCTATCTACCAACAGTTGGCCATGGCTTTTTCGGCGCACGGGTCAGCCTGGAACGTGGTGGCCGAGACTGAATTCTTCTCGACGGCATGCGAATTGGTTTACGCTGGCATGGGTGTCGGGATCGTCGACCCGGTGGTCAGCCGGCCCTTCACCAAAAATTTGGTTCTCAAGCCCTTCTCGCCAGCGATCAGATACGAAATTGCACTGTTGCTTCCCACGCAGGAAGAGCCCTCGCAACTGGCACGAGAATTTGCCCATTTCCTCAAGCAACACCTTTAACGATGCTGCCGATGGTTGAAAATTGACCATAACCGAGCCGGGCGAGTGGCCGGATTCTGGAGAGGTCGATACGTCCGTCAGTGAGGCAGGCATCATTGATATGAACGCCGACCACCCGCCCGATGATCAGCAGATTTTCCTCTAGCTCCGATGGAAGCTCGACGGCTTCTAACAACACGCACTCAATGTGTATTGGCGATGCTTTGACTCGTGGAGGCTTCACCAATGAGGACGCTTCGAACTCCAGTCCCGCCCGTTCAAACTCATTGATTTCGGGCCGCTCCACATCACTGGTCGTCCGGACCTGAACACGCAGATCAAAGCTGGCCATGTTGCAGACGAATTCTCCGGTTTCAAGGACGTTTCTGGCTGTGTCTTTAGCACCGTGTGCATGACGGCCATTGGAGCCGAACACCACAATCGGCGGGTTCTCCGACAGCGCATTGAAGAAGCTGTAAGGCGCGAGATTCGGTACCCCGTTTTTACCGAGTGTGGAAATCCATCCGACAGGTCTGGGGACCACACAACTCATCCAATGCTGGTTGATCTCTTCATCATTACGGCCAACTACAAGAAACATGAAATACCCTCCCGAGTTCAGTGATAGCGGGAGTGGAACACCATTGCCGGTCAATAAATAATATTGAATCTTGCACTGACTATAAGTGAATCTTATACAGCCATAGATGGATGGGCGTTGCCTATTAATCTGGCGCTGGAAACGCTCGGTACCAATCGATACTCCTCCGCTGTAAGCATCCGGTGACACATCACCTCATTTCCCAAGGCCGGAAGGTTTGCTTACCATCATCTTACATCCATGGCACAGACCTCGAAGCGAATGGGCCGACGGTAACTTCCTGTTCCGGGTGCTGCCGAAAGCAGACCTTGACGAACGTCCGCTTTGGGTTGTGGATTCAACCGGTCACGACAGGCAGCAATCGGCCAAAAGCTGTCTGTCGATTCCGCCGAATAAAACACAGGCGATCTGCTTCTTATTGCCGCTCAATGCGGTCCACAGAAACGTGGGTGATACAGATATCCAGTTCGAAGCCTGTATCGAGCGCTTTTTTGGAGCACTTTGATAAGTCAACGCGCCTCTTTACTCTGGTCTTTCAGCTTCTGCGTAGCCTCCTCTTTCTCCTTCTTAGCTTCCATGATCAATTGGTAGGCAATGTAGTACTTGTAGATATTGCTAACGTAGGTAACCGTCTCCGCACCGATCTTCTCGGCGGCAACATACTCAACGTTGTGAAACCAGACGTTCGGATCGAGTCCACGCAGGGCGGCTTCTTTACGAAGTTTGGAAATCCTGCCCGCACCTGCATTGTAGGAAGCGAAGGCGAACAGGGCCTTGTCCAAGTTGGTCATGGGCTCCTTGCCATAGTACTGGTCGATCATCCAACGCATGTACTTGATCCCGGCATTAATGTTTGGTTCGACTTCAGCAATGTTGCCGACGCCAAGTTCCTTGCCGGTGGCGGGCATGACCTGCATGACACCAATGGCGCCCACCTTGCTCTTGGCTGCCTGATTCAGTTGAGACTCCTGGTATCCCTGGGCTGCCATCAGTAACCAGTCCACAGAGTATTTGTCCCCGTACCGCTGGAAGTACTGAATCAATGCGATAAATTTCTTGCGTTCGGACTCGGCGGTGGAGGCCTTCACATATTTTTCGTTGATCAAATAACGGGTCAGAAGCATGTTCCCGGTGGTAGTCCCTTGGCCGTGGCGAGCAATGAAACCATTGACAGCAGCCTGGAGCTGCGGACTGCCCTTGCGGATCGCCCAGGCGATTTCGCCGCCGGTGCGTAAGGTGATCTCATCATGCACCGTGATATTCGGGAAGACCTTCTTCCAGAAAACCGCCTTGTGCTTATCCACGACGATCAAAGGAATCATGCCGGCGCTCAGCATCTCTATCAGGTCCTCATCCTCCAAAGCTTCCGGTGCCTCCTTGAGGATTACCGCAGGTTTGTTCTCGCTGACGAAGCGCTGATTGAGGGCTATCAGGCTCTCGTAATAACTGGAGGACTTGCGAACGAAGACTACCTGTCCCGCTAACTCGTCCACGTTGGCCACTGCGGGCGAGTCGGGACCGGATACCACTACCTCGCTGACGTTGCGATAAACAGGCGAGGAAAAATCGACTAGGTTCTTGCGCGCCTCGATCACAGTTAGGTTAGACGCCGCAATATCGCCCTTGCCGGCAATCAACGCCGGCAGCAGTTCATCCCGGGCGACAGGAATGAACACCACACGCACTTTCAGAGCCTTGTGTTTCAGTTTTTTATCCTTGGCCAGTTCCTTGTTCAGATCCTCCTCGAATACGCGAAAAGCGTCGTAAGTCAGACCGCGCTGGACACCCCTATCGACAAAATAGAAAGTTTTGCTGTAGACCGACAAGACGCGAATGACCCGTCGTTCGATCATCCCGTCGAGATCACCGGTCCACGGCTTCGCGATCTCGATCGAGATGGTGAGTTGCTCGCGTTGCGGTGTCTGAGGGGACGACTTTGTCTCGACTGCGGCATAGATCTGGCCAGCGAAAAACGTGAGCGCCGCAACGGTGTAGATGATCGGAGCTAAGCGTGCAAAAAGACGACCTGAACGGTGTATTACCAGATCGCGCGCGCCCAACATGGTCAGTGCTCCACAAGTTGTTTTCGCCTAACTTGTTCCAACTGCTCCGTCCCTAAGTTCAGCCGTGCCAAGATGGCCAAGACCATTCATCCAGAAGAACACAGCAAAGCTTAGTTCAGTGATGACAGCCGTTCCATGCCTGGTTGCCGGATGCTTGATCTGGAGGTCGCGCCATAGCAGAACGATTCAGAGATGCTATCGTTCCAACAATCGCAAGCGATCAGAATGCATAGAGAGTGACTGATCGACGTCAAAAAACCAGTCGCTTCGAAGCAGCCGACACCTGTAGACGATCGTTGAATCGACGCCACGGGCAATCGGATCGAACACTTTTCGAGTGATGCATGACTATGAAAATCCCCAGTCTGGTTGTCGCGCTGCTTGTACTGATACAAGGCTTACAAGGCTGCACCATGACGCCGCCTCGCCTACCCGCGGTGCCGTCCGAATTGACGGCGAGAGCGCAGATTCCGGGAATGACTGGGGTGCGTTATGTCGGTGGCGGAGACATGACAGAGCTGAACCGAGTTGCGCTAGAAGCGCTGCAGCGGGAACAGGCTTACCTCGTGAAGCTGGGGCACAAGGGCCCCATGCCGCCAGTGACATATCTGGCAATTTCGGGCGGTGGAGACAATGGCGCGTTCACCGCGGGGTTGTTGAATGGCTGGACGGTTACAGGAAAGCGCCCTGAATTCAAACTCGTTACCGGAATCAGCACGGGCGCACTGATTGCGCCTTTCGCCTTTCTCGGGCCGAAGTATGACGCAACGCTGAAGCGGGTCTATACCACTCTATCGCCCAAAGACGTCATTGCACCGCGCAGCTTTATCTCAGGCGTTTTGAGCGACGCAATGTCGGACAATGCGCCGCTGTTGAAGCTGACGCGCCAATCGGTGACCGAGGACATGCTCAAGGAGGTCGCCGCCGAGTACGCGAAGGGCCGCTTTCTGTTGGTCGCTACCGCAGACCTCGATGCGCGTCGCCCCATTATCTGGGACATGGGAAAAATCGCGACCTATGGTGGTCCTGAGGCATTGGACCTTTTCGTGAAAATCATGATCGCTTCCGCCTCTATTCCAGGAGGATTTCCGCCGATGATGATCGATGTGGAAGTCGACGGTAAACCCTATCAGGAAATGCACGTCGACGGCGGCATCATGGCGCAGGTATTCGCTTACCCGGCCGGGATCCGTATCAACGAGGAAGCTGCAAAAGCGGGAGTCACCCGCGAGCGTAAACTCTACGTGATACGCAACGCGCGACTCGATCCGGACTGGGCGCAGGTCGAGCGCAGCACGATGAGCATCGCTGGGCGCTCGATCGCCTCGTTGATCCACAGCCAGGGCATCGGCGACCTCTACCGGATCTACGCCACCACCCAGCGCGACGGTGTGGACTTCAATCTTGGGTTCATACCGGCGAGTTTCAACTTCCCCCACAAGGAAGAGTTCGACAACGAGTACATGCGCAAGCTCTACGCCACCGGTTATGACATGGCGCTGCAGAGTTTCCCGTGGCTCAAAGTGCCGCCCGGATTCGCTTCTCCGGGTACAACAACGGGAAAATAAGCTCGATTTCGTTGAGCAAAGGAGTGGAAATGTCTCCTAGCAAAAAAACCAAAGGTACAACAAAAACAGCGGAAGTCGCGGAGGACGCGCCGGTCTTTCATTGCTGATCTCTTTCACGGAGGAATGACGTTTTCGAACGCTGACCTACTCCCTTCTCTGCTCTTCAAGATCAATCATAACTTACTAGCCCTCGAAGCCGCGATCATGGAGCTTACCCTTTGGATCGAGCAGCGCGGCTCGGGTGAGATTGGAGGCAATGTGCATAATGCGTTGGCAACAATCAGCAAGAACGAAGAGTTAATCAACATAACGCTAGCGGTGGCCATGACGCCTGAATGACTTTTTCCTGACAGACAGCAATCCGCCAAAAGCAGTCCCTTTTTTTGGGGGAACCTCAGCTGTAATTTGTCGATCGATTCTAATGTGGGTGAAAAGAGATTAGATGGTGATTTATGACGGCGACCGAGGATCTGATTGTTTGGAATGGTCGATGGCAAATTGCTAATGGCATCGTGTCTTGCCGAACTTGCCACGCCCAGCAAAAAGAGATTGATCGTGTTGACGTGTTTCAACACTCCCCAGATTGCGGGTACGCAGGACAACGGTGTAACCCGTGGAATGACCTGGATTTGATCTGTAAAAAATTCGGGAGTACTCCTAGATCCACGCAAGCACGCAATGGTTTTTGATTGATACTGCAATGTCCGATATGGGGCGACTGCTGCCCGTCACGACAGACAGAAGTCGGCTGTGGATTCAGGTCCACAGCGCAGATGCGTTCAAACTCGTCCTCATCGTAGGTGCGTAGGGTCGCCGGCGCGCCGCGCCAGGAAATACCGGCGTTGGCAAATGCCACGTCGAGACGCCCGAACTGCTTGACGGCCTTACGCACCACTGATTTCGTCGCATCGGCATCGGCATCGGCATCGGCATCGGCATCGGCATCGGCATCGGTGACGTCGTGCTGGAGGTTGCTGGCTAGTACTCCCCTATGAACATAAATCGATGAACAATATCCCCACGATTCTGCCTGTACTCCCCCAGAGCAAGGAGACGGTCCTCTTATGAACACATGACATCGCCCACAAGTTAAATTCTGTATTGAAGCAGATCCCCGCCTCAGTTCTGAGGTCCACAGCTCTAGCTCTCTGAACCAACCCTTTGAATTCTCGCGAACTGATTTGTAGATTTGCCATCGATGCTTCAGACATTAAGTTTTCGTGCTCACCCTGCGATGTGTCCGAAGCAATATCGACGCTGGATCAGTGGGAATCCACGAGCAATAAGAAACCGCTTGCTACCCGGTTTTCAGGGCGTCTTTGAACTATGATTTTCTCTGGGATACCGGAGGCGACAGCCACTCTTTCTCCCCGTGGTCGCTTGGCCCAGGCGATCTTCGGGTCGATAAATCCAAAGGCGTCGAGGGTCGCACCCAGTTGCCGAAGATGGTCCAGGATGCGATGAGGTGTACGGCCCCAGGCACTTTCGTCCAACACCCTGAAACGGAGAAGCCAACGTGAACACCTTGAAACTTCACCCTGCACTGGACAATGGTATCCAGCCTGCCGCTGCGAATTTCACAGGAGGCACCCTGCAATGCTTGTGTGCGACCGACAAGGTCGAGGTCAAGATCGACGCACAAACCCTGCATAACCACGCGTGCGGCTGCAGCAAATGCTGGAAACCGCAAAACGCGACATTCGCCGTCATTGCCGTAGTACCTCGGGATAAGGTCAGCGTCACTGCCCACGGTGAGAAACTGGCAATTGTCGACGAAACCGCCACCATTCAGCGGCACGCCTGCAAGCAGTGCCACGCCCATCTCTTCGGGCGCATCGAGAACAAAGACCATGCATTTTATGGTCTGGACTTCGTCCACACCGAGCTCTCTCCCCAAAGTGGATGGGCTGCGCCGAGCTTCGCGGCGTTCGTGTCCTCCATCATCGAAACCGGCACACCGCCAGCGCAAATGAAGGCCATCCGTGAGCGCCTGCGCTCGATCGGCCTAGAGCCCTATGACTGCCTGTCCCCGGACTTGATGGACGCACTGGCGACTCATGTCGCCAAACAGAAAGGCCTGCTCCCCGCCGCCTGATTGATCGGCCGCCGCGGTTTCTTCGTCGGACCGCGGCCCCGACATCCCAAAAAAACCGCTTCCCGCACAGTGAAATGACGCTGACTACTGCCATTCGCACCGCTGCCACTTCTGCACTTGCCGCCCGCTACCTCGCCCGACCGGACAGTCGCCGAATGGCACTTATCGGCAACGGTTCGCAGAGCGAATTCCAAGCCCTGGCACTCGATGTAAGGCTTCGGGCCTGACTCCACTCGACTCTCCAAAGCGTTCACCTGGCGGCCCCTTCGGCTGCCAGGCGGAACCCTGAACAAGGTCTCGGTCTTTTGAGCTTTTTTTCAGCGCCATCCGCTGCGCGAGCCACCCGGTCCATTGCGGACTCGCCACCTGAATGATCGTCAACAAACCGTTATTTCTCCAAAACATCTCATAACCGCTAATCAGCTTTATCTGTTTTTTGACGCTTCCCCGATATGCGGTCACAACTTTTGCGCTCCGGTGGGTCATAACACGGTAGCTGCCGATGGAGTATTGGCATCTGCCGAGGTTTTCGCCTGATACGGAGATAAACTCATGATTTTCAATGTCCAAAATTTTGGCGCCAAAGGAGATGGCATCACTGACGATACGGCTGCGATACAAAATGCAATTGATGCGGCGGCCGCTGCAGGCGGGGGACAGGTGTACATGCCGACCGGAACTTATATCGTTTCGGGAGGTGAGGAACCCTCCGACGGCTGCCTGATGCTCAAGAGTAACGTCTACCTTTACGGCGACGGCATGGGCGCAACCACCGTCAAGGTGGCTGACGGCTCCGACACCAAGATCACCGGAGTCATCCGCTCCGCCTATGGCGAGCAAACCCACGACTTCGGTGTCAGCAACCTCACCATCGACGGCAACCGTGACAACACCACGGGCAAGATCGACGGTTGGTTCAACGGCTACATTCCAGGCGAAGCGGGCTACGACTCCAACGTCACCCTCGACAGCGTCGAGATCAAGGATTGCTCCGGGTACGGTTTCGACCCCCACGAGCAGACCGTGAACATGGTCATCAGCAACAGCGTGTCCCACGGCAACGGCCTGGACGGTTTCGTTGCCGACTTCCTCAGCGACAGCACCTTCGAAAACAACGTCGCCTACGACAACGACCGGCACGGTTTCAACATCGTTACCAGCACCCACGACTTCACACTCACCAATAACGTTGCCTACAACAACGGCGGCACTGGCATCGTGGTGCAGCGCGGCAGCGAGGACATCCCCTCCCCCAGCAACATCACCATCACCGGTGGCGAGGTGTACGGCAACGGCGCCGAAGGGGTGCTGATCAAACTGTCCAGCGAGGTGACCGTCAGTGGCGTCGACATTCACGACAACGCCAGTGCCGGGATCCGCATCTACGGCAGCAACCACGTCGAGATCATCGACAACACGCTCAACAACAATTCCCTGGGCAGCCCCGTACCGGAGATCATCATCCAGTCCTACGACGACACCCTGGGCGTGTCCGGCAAGTACTTCAACGGCAGCGATAACACCATCCAGGGCAACCTCATCACCGGCAGCAACCTGTCGACCTATGGCGTTGCAGAGCGCAATGAAGACGGCACTGATCGCAACGCCATCATCGGCAACACCATCAGCCACACCAGCAACGGTGCCACGCTGGTCTATGGCGACGGCAGCTACGTCAGCGCCACGGTGCCGATGACCACCGTGCAAGGTACGGCTGGCAACGACACCCTGCTGGGCAGCGCCGCCAGCGAGATTTTCTACGGCGTTGCCGGCAACGACACCCTCCATGGCGGAGCCGGTGGCGACATTCTGGTGGGTGGTGCAGGCATCGACAAACTCACCGGCGGTACCGGCGCCGATACGTTCCGTTTCGCCGCTCAGTCCGACAGTTACCGCAACGCGACCACAAGCTTTGATGACACCATCACTGACTTCGACGTCACCCAGGACAAGATCGACCTCGCCGGCCTCGGCTTCACAGGCATAGGCAATGGCCGTGGCGGCACCCTGCAGGTCAGCTACAGCGCCAGCAGCGACCGCACCTACATCAAGGACTACGACGCCGACGCCAGTGGCAATCGTTTCGAGCTGATCCTCTCGGGCAACCTGACCAGCACCCTGACGGCCAATAACTTCATCTTTAATCGGGTGATCACCGGCACCAGCGGCAGCGACTCATTGTTGGGCAGCGATTCGGCCGACACCCTGTTCGGCCTGGCGGGCAACGACAGCCTCAGTGGCGGCGCGGGCGACGACAAACTCGACGGCGGCGCCGGCATGGACACCCTCACCGGCGGTGCCGGGTCGGACACGTTCGTGTTTTCCAATCGCCTGGACAGTTACCGCAACTACAACACCGGCGGTGCCAACCTTGGCGACCTGATCACCGATTTCGATTTCACCGCCGACAAGATCGACCTCTCGGCCATGGGTTTCACCGGCCTGGGGGATGGCAAGAACAACACCGTATACCTGGTGCTCAACAGTGCCGGCACCAAGACGTACATCAAGTCCCTGACCGCCGACGCCAATGGCAACCGCTTCGAAGTGGCACTGGACGGCAACCACCTCGACAAACTGACCAGCGCCAATTTCATCTTCGCCACCTCGTCACCGACCAACCAGGCGCCGGTGCTGACCACGCCGCTGCTGGATCAGAACGCCACCGAAAACACCGTGTTCAGCTACGTGGTGCCGGCCACCAGCTTCACCGATCCGGACAATGACAGCCTCAGCTACACCGCCACCCTGGCCGATGGCAGCGCCCTGCCCGCGTGGCTGAGCTTCAATGCCAGCAACCTGACCTTCACCGGCACGCCGATCAGCACCGCGTCCGGTAATTACAATGTGCTGGTCAGAGCCACGGACCCGACCGGTGCATCGGTCAGCGATAGCTTCGCCCTGGCGGTGGCCGATGCGCCCGCCAACACCGTCACCGGCACCAACAATGCCGAAACCCTCAACGGCACGGCGGGTGCCGACCTGATCCTTGGCCTCGGTGGCAATGACACGATCAAGGCCGGCACTGGCGCCGACACCGTCGACGGCGGCGCCGGACGCGACTCACTGTACGGCGGCGACGGTGCCGACACCTTCCGCTACAGCAACGTGCTCGACAGCTACCGCGACTACGACACCGGCGGTGTCACGGCCACCGACACGATTTATGACTTCACCGCCGGCGTCGACAAGATCGATGTTTCGGGCCTGGGCTTTCTCGGCCTCGGCGATGGCAGCAATGGCACGTTGTACATCACCCTCAACGCGGCCGGCGACAAGACCTACATCAAGTCCGCCGAAACGGATGCCGATGGCAATCGTTTTGAAATCGCGCTCTTCGGCAACTACCTCAACACCCTGACCGCCAGCGACTTCGTGTTCGGCGAGAGCACCCAGCAGGACATCCTCTATCTGCCCACCCTCGGCCAATCCAATGCGCGCCTGCTGCGCATGACGGAGGACGACGGTCAGTCCGGCACCTCGATGCTGGTCAACGACCTGGACCGCTACACCCCCTATGACGTGCGCAGCCAGTTCACCGATGCCGATGGCAACGGCATCGACATCGCGGTGGGCGGCAGCACGGTCACCGGCCTGTCGACGCTGAGCGCCGGGGAACTCGAGTTGTGCTGGTGGCTGACCGACACCAACCAGCCCGGGGCCGCGTTGTTGCGCGCCGTGACGCTGCTGCGGGGTCAGCTCAGCGAACTGCAATCGATCAGTAACGTCACCATGGGCATCATTTGGGGCCAGGGCGAGGAAGCTGCCCAGGAGATCGCCCGAGCCACGGACAAAGCAGCGGCAGCAGCGGCGTACAAGGCCGCGACCCTGAAGGTGTTTGATTACCTGCATGCCCAGTTCGGCAACTTCAGCGTGTACATGATGGAAACCGGTCACTACGAACAGGACGCAGCGCGTGCCCGTGGTTATTCGGAGGAGAAAATTGCCTCCATCGTCGAGGGGGGTGGTTATGTCCGCGCGGCCCAGGAAGCCATCGCCGCCGAGCGCGCCGACGTCAAGCTGGCGGTGGACTACACCGACCTCCCCTTGCGCTACGAAGTCGATCCGCTGGCGTATCCTGACGACGTCTGGCACCTGCACGAAGAGTCGGCTGAGATCGTCGGCCAGCGCCTGGCCGACTACATTGCCAATGACCTTGGCTTCGAGGGCAACCCCGACGACAACAACAGCGTGCAGGACATTTTCGACAACGCCCGGAACATGATTTCCGGTACCGACCAGGCGGATACCCTGGTGGGCAGCTCGGGCAACGACACGCTGGATGGCAAACTGGGCGCCGACACCATGACCGGTGGCAATGGCAACGATATCTATGTGGTCGACAACGCGTTCGACCGCGTGGTGGAAACCAGCACCTCGACCTCGCAGATCGATACGGTGCAGGCTTCCGTCAGCTGGACCCTGGGCGCCAATCTCGAGAACCTGGTGCTCACCGGCGTGTCGGACATCAACGGCACCGGCAATGAGCGGCACAACTTCATCACCGGCAATGCCGCCAATAACGTGCTCAATGGTGCCGCAGGGGCCGACAGCATGAGCGGCGGCGATGGCAACGACACCTATCATGTCGACAACGCCGATGACACCGTGATCGAGACCAACAGCAGTGCGGCGCCTGGAGGAGTCGACAGTGTGCACAGCAGCCTGGCGGCCTTTACCCTCAGCAATAATGTTGAACATCTGTATGTCGATAGCACTGGCGCCGCCAATGGCACGGGCAACGCGCTGGACAACACGCTGTTCGCCGGAACCGGCAACAACGTGCTGGACGGACGCGATGGCATTGACACGGTGTCCTTTGAGCGCGCCCCGTCCGGCGTTACCGTAAACCTCTCGACGTCAGCGCAACAAAACACCACGGGTTCCGGGCTCGACACCTTGAAATTCTGCGAAAACCTGACGGGAAGCGCCTACGCCGACAGTCTCTCGGGCAACAGCGCCGCGAACGTTCTGAACGGTGGTGCGGGCAACGATACGCTGGTGGGTGGTTCGGGCGATGACCGGCTGATTGGCGGTACAGGCACCGACAACCTCATCGGTGGCACTGGCGCGGATACCTTCGCGTTCAGTGCGCTGTCTGACATGGGCGTCGGGGCTTTGCGCGATGTGATCAACGGTTTCAAGAGCACCGAGGGCGATCTTCTGGATTTCACCGGCCTGGACGCCAACCCGCTGACCACCGCTGTCGACACCTTCACCTTCATCGGCAGCAATGCCTTCGACCCTGCCAACGCCACCGGTCAACTGCGCTTTGCCAATGGCATTCTCCAGGGCAGTGTCAACGCCGACGCCACCCCCGAGTTCGAAATCCAACTGGTGGGCGTCCAGGAGCTGCACGCCAGCGATTTCACAGCCTTGGGTTAAGCCCACACCCTGCGGGAGCGGGTTCGCCCTGATGCCGGTCAGACGAGGGTGATACTGAACCTGCAGGCGTAAACGATCAGGTGCGCAAGTGCGCACTCATGTAGTCAATGAACACGCGCAACTTGGGCGAGGCATAACGGCTGGCTGGCCACAGCATCCAGAAGACGACCTGGCGGTCAATGTAATCGTCCGGCACGGTGACCAACTGGCCGCTTTCCAGAGTCGACATGGTATTTAGAGAGTCTTTAAATCTGTTGGCTATGTCGGCAAGGAACAACTGTTCTTTTGCGACAAGCGAAAACAACTAGCCTGATTCGATGGAGGAGTATTTTCAACTTTCATCAGGGCGTACCTATGAACACATCCACCATGGCAACGGATTATCTGGTCATCGGCGCGGGGGCAACAGCCATGGCCTTCGTCGATACATTGCTCGATCAGTCGGATGCGAGTGTGCTGATGGTGGATCGACACGCTCAACCTGGTGGACACTGGAACGATGCCTACTCGTTCGTCCGCTTGCACCAGCCGTCTGCCTTCTATGGCGTTAACTCCTGCGAGTTGGGCTCCGGCCAGAAGGACGAATCCGAATGGGGCGGTGGCTTGTATGAATTGGCCTCAGGCGCCGAGATTGTCAGTTACTTCGATCAGCTTATGCATCATCGATTCTTGCCGTCAGGTCGGGTGCGATATTTTCCGATGCACAACTACGAAGGTGATCGCACCGATAGTCATTGCATCACTTCCCTGCTCACCGGCGAACGTAATACTGTCCAGGTCCGAAGGAAGCTGGTGGATGCGACTATTGCACAGGCAGCCGTTCCTTCGACCCATCCTCCGCATTACCGGATAGAGCCCGGTATACGGTGCGTACCGCTCAACGACTTGCCAAAGATCGGACAGCCTTACTTGCGTTACGTGGTGGTGGGGGGAGGAAAGACCGGCATCGATGCCTGTCTGTGGCTGCTGCAGAATGGCGTGGCACCAGGCAGGATTCAATGGATCGTTCCAAACGCCCCCTGGTTGTTGGATCGCGCCAACTTTCAACCCGGCCAGGAGAATGTTGTACGAACGATCGGTAGCCTCGCGAACCAATTCGAAGCAATAGGTGCTGCAGATTCGATCCCGGACCTGTTCCTCAGGCTCGAAAGTGTCGGCGAACTGCTGCGCATCGATCAAGCCGTCGAACCCACCGCCTTCCGTGCTGCGACCATTTCACAGGCTGAGTTGCGTGCGCTACGGCGCATAAGCAATGTAGTGCGCCTGGGGCGAGTGTGCTCGATTGAAGCCAGCCGTATCTCCCTCGAAAGGGGCAGCATCGCTGGAGATCCCGACGCCCTTTATATCGACTGCAGCGCAAGCGCTGTCCCGATTATTCCTGAGGGAAGCGTGAAAGCGTTTGATGGCAATCGCATCAACCTGGTGACAGTCAGCAGTTATCAGATTCTGTTCAGCGCCGCAGTCATCGCATACGTAGAAAGCCACCTCGACGATCAGATGCAGATGAATCAACTATGTGGGTTTGTCCCGCTGCCACGCTCACCGGTGGACTGGGTCAGGATGTGGGCCGCTTATCTGGGCAATCAGCGGCAATGGAAGAACCACGCGGGGTTGTCCAACTGGCTTGCGCAGTGCCATCTGCACCTTTTGCCGACAGTGCTGAGAAGCCTGCAGGAGGGGGATCCTGAAAAGCTTGCCGTGTTGAACCGATTTACTGAAGCCAGGAAAAAAGCCCTGGAAAACATGCCCAGGCTCCTGCAGGCCGTAGCAGGTTTGGCGCAAGAGTCCTGAGCGACTGGAGTCAACCAGAACACCTGCCGCCTTTTGCGTGAGCATGGGCGGATCAGTGGCCATCCTGGTCGTGCTCTGGCGCTGGAGCACTTTCTCGACCTCAAACGCCTTGCACAGCCAGACAAGCGCATGAACCGGACTTTTTCGTCTAACGTCATTGGATGCGTTTGCATGATCCACTTCCTCTGAAAATGGAGTTCAACGATGAAAACAATCGCTTCCTGGTTGACGATTTCGCTTTTTGGTCTGGTGCTTGGCGGCTGTGCCGCGGTGGGTGCCGGGAGCGGAGGCGCTGGCGAGATGGAGATTCGCTCGGGGAAAATCGAGCAGATCACACAGACCCAGATGCAGACCAATCACGATAGCGGCGTCGGTGCCATCTTGGGCGGTATTGGCGGTCTGGGCCTGGGTAGCCTGATCGGCCAGGGTACCGGCCGGGATGTGGCGATGGTCGCCGGAGCCCTCGCGGGGGCGGCAGGCGGCAACTACGTCGAAAAGAAAAAATATGATCAGCCCGTGGACGCACAGCAGATCATCGTTCGCACCCAGAGCGGCGTACTGGTTTCGGTAACGCAGCCGATCAACCCGACGCTGAGAAAAGGCATGAACGTGTACGTCGAGGGTGCCGGAAACGAAGCGCGAGTGGTACCACAAAGCTAGGACGGCTACCGGGCGTTGCGCAGCGGACAAATGAGTCGTCGTCACTTGCTGCGCAACATCCTCATGGCGAGCGAGTTGGGTTGACACTCAATGACTCATGCACAACCTCAGGCCAATTGCTGGCAACCCATGGATCTGTACCTCTTGCGCACTTAAACTTTGAGTCTCTCGCCCTCCTCGCCGATTGTTGAACGGGTTTCATGACTGAGCAAGCCAAGTACCATCACGTGTCCGAAGTACCAGGCCTGGTGCTGGGGTCCGCACGTTTTGCGGATGTCGGCTTCGATCGCCATTACCACCTCGATTTCCACATTGGTTTTGTCACCGAAGGCATCCAGCGTCATCGAGCGAAAGGCGAGTCGTTTCTTTTGGGGCCGGGAAGTGTTGCCCTGATGCCGCCGGGTGAAATCCACGACGGTGTATCCGAGGGCGGCGGCGCTTATACGCTCAAGACATTCCGTCTATCCCAGGCGCTGGTCGCGAGCCTGGCCGAGGAAATCAGCGGTCAACCAAAAGAGCTTGAATTGACCGGTGTGTTGCTCGAAGACACGGGGCTTGCCGGCAACCTGCGCGGGTTGCACGATGCAATGCAGCAGGCCGTTGGCCCCGGCAGCCTCGCGGTGCAGACGCAATGGTTCACCCTCCTTGAACCCCTGTTGAGCCAGTCACGGGCGATCAAGCCCGAAACGATTACCGGCTCGCTATCACCCCTGCAATGGTCTCGCGTCAGGGACTATTGTTTCAGCCACATCGATGAGCGAATCACCCTCGATGATCTCGCCGGACTATGTGGGCTGGGGCGTTTCCCGTTTCTCAAGCAGTTCAAGCGGACCATCGGCATGACGCCCCACGCATGGCTGCTTCGCCTGCGTCTCGAACGGGCGTGTGGCCTGCTGTCTGGCAGTGCGCAACCGATCATCGATGTCGCCCACGCCGTCGGCTTCTACGATCAAAGCCATTTCAACCGCGCCTTTCGACAGGCATTCGGCGTCGCGCCATCACGCTACAGGACTTAGGCCGTCGACCATCGGCGAGCGTCAATTTTTTACAAGCGCAACAACCGTCCCCCTCCATAGGATGCGCCAATCCGGGCGAAACACCTTCGCCTGCGCAGCCGAGAACTGGATGATGAACGGTGAAACAAGCAGACCGCCCGCGCTGGGTTTTTCAAGTGACAACATCGCCGGTGCATCGCCGGAGGTGGCACAAGCCCTCGTCAAACACAGTTCGGGCCAGGCGGGTCCCTATGGCACCGACGAGTTGACGGCACAGGTCAAGCGCAAGTTCTGCGAGATCTTCGAGCGCGACGTGGAGGTCTTTCTCGTGCCCACCGGCACCGCCGCCAACGCCCTGTGCCTGAGTGCGATGACACCACCCTGGGGCAACATCTACTGCCACCCGGCCAGCCATATCAATAACGATGAATGCGGCGCGCCCGAGTTCTTTTCCAACGGCGCGAAGCTGATGACCGTCGACGGCCCGGCGGCCAAGCTGGATATCGTCCGATTGCGCGAGCGCACTCGCGAAAAAATCGGCGACGTACACACGACCCAGCCCGCCTGCGTCAGCATCACTCAGGCCACTGAAGTCGGCAGCATCTACACCCTGGATGAAATCGCAGCCATTGGTGACGTCTGCAAGTCCTCTTCCTTGGGATTGCATATGGATGGATCGCGCTTTGCCAACGCCCTGGTGTCGCTTGGCTGCTCCCCGGCCGAGATGACGTGGAAGGCCGGCGTGGATGCCCTGTCGTTCGGTGCCACCAAGAACGGCGTGCTGGCGGCGGAAGCGATCGTCCTGTTCAACACCTCCCTTGCCACCGAGATGAATTACCGCCGCAAGCGTGCAGGCCATCTCTCTTCCAAGATGCGTTTTCTGTCGGCGCAGATCGATGCGTACCTGACCGACGATCTCTGGCTGCGCAATGCACGCAAGGCCAACGCTGCCGCCCAGCGCCTGGCGCAAGGGCTTGAGGGCCTGGGTGGCGTCGAGGTGCTCGGCGGCACCGAGGCGAACATCCTGTTCTGCCGGCTGGACTCGGCAATGATCGATGCGCTGCTGAAGGCCGGCTTCGGGTTCTACCATGATCGCTGGGGACCGAATGTCGTTCGCTTTGTCACCTCGTTCGCGACCACCGCCGAGGATGTCGATCACCTGTTGAACCAGGTAAGGCGAGCTGCTGACCAGCCACAAGAACGTTAGTTGATCGCAAGTGGCGGCTGTGCTCGCTCTGGTTTCAATGAGCAGCCGCCAAAGCGGAGTTTACGCCTTCGATGTCATTTACCGCCCGGGCCCGGCTTCGATGTGGTTGAATTGACTGCTTCGCTCAACAATGCTCAGCACAGGAGACATCCGCTTGAGCCTGGAAGCAGAATGCATCTCGAGCCGCCCGCGATGAAAATCGGCGTCATCTCCGACACCCACGGCTTGCTCCGCCCCGAAGCCATTGCCGCCCTGCAAGGCTGTGATCGCATCCTTCACGCGGGTGACATCGGTAGCGAGGCGATCCTCGACCAATTGGCCGCAATCGCGCCGGTGGATGCGGTGCGGGGCAACAATGACCTGGACGCATCCTGGGCGCGGGAGTTGCCCGATTGTCTGCACCTGGAGTTCAACGGCTGGACGGTGCTGCTGGTGCATGACATCGCCGACGTGGCGGCCGATCTTGATAGCCGCATCAAGCTGGTGATCACCGGTCATTCGCACAAACCGCGCATCGACTGGCGCGGTGAACGGCTATTCCTGAATCCAGGCAGTGCCGGGCGCCGACGCTTCAAGTTGCCTGTCACCCTGGCGTTGCTTGAGGTGGTTGACCAGTCAATCGAACCGCGGCTGGTGTCGCTGCTCGACTGAATCGCCGTCACCGTTCGATTCACGACTCGCCGGCAACCACCCTCACTCTGTGGCAGTCGGACGGTCCAAGTTTTTGGCCGCTCGAGGAGCGAACTTCAATCGGCATCAGGGACTGGCCGTACTCATTGTCCAACAGCACTGAACGCGTCTCGTCCCCCGTGAACAGAAACCGTTCGCCCCACTGCCTCATACTGACCACCACAGGAAAGATCTCACGCCCTTTCTCCGTCAGTACGTATTCCTTGTAGGCACTTCCATCCGACGCCGGTTGAACGTCGAATACACCGACCTCAACCAACGTCTTCAGGCGCGATGCCAGAATGTTCCTGGCCACCCCCAGGCTTTTTTGAAATTCGCTGAATCGGCGAATGTCGTCAAACGCGTCGCGAATGATCATGAGCGACCAACGATCCCCGATGGCTTCCAGTGTTCGTGCTACCGGGCATTCGCTGCTTGGCGATGAAGGGTCTACGACCATCGTGTTTACCTTTTTGGATAACGACTGCCAAGTCCGTCGACCGGTCTTGAGCAATGTGGTTGCAATATGAAACCTGATTCGACAACAATGAATCCAGTTGCTAATTGAAACCAGTTTAGCGCCACGGAGGCTCACGTGAAAGCAGTTACCGATTCAGCCACCCATCCTTTCCTCGCGCAGGCTTCGGGGCTTTCTGCGCAACTCACGTTTCTATTTTCTGTCACCTGCGCGCTTGCCGTCGCCAACGTCTACTTCGCACAACCCTTACTCGATTCAATGGCCCGCAGCCTTGATGTTGCCCCATCAATGATCGGGTTTGTGGTGACGGCGACTCAAGTCGGTTACGCGCTGGGGTTACTGTTCATCGTCCCTCTGGGCGACTTGTTAAACCGTAAAGGGCTGATTCTGACGCAAATGCTGCTGTCTGCGATTGCGCTGGCGGGAGTCGGCGCTGCACAGCAATGGCTGACCCTGTTGGGGGCCATGATCGCCGTGGGTTTGCTGGCAGTGATGGTTCAAGTGCTGGTGGCCTGCACCGCCGCGCTGGCAACGCCGTCACAACGTGGTCAGGCCGTGGGAACCGTCACCAGTGGCATTGTCCTGGGCATTCTTCTGGCGCGCTTCACGTCCGGGCTGATCGCCGATCTGGCGGGCTGGCGCGCTGTGTATTTCGCTTCCTCTGGATTGATGCTGACCCTCGCGGCGGTGTTCTGGAAAGTGTTGCCTGCGGCAGTGACGCCACGCAGTCGATACACCTATCCGACACTCATCCGCTCGCTCTTCACGCTGTTCATGACCGAACCGGTGTTGCGCATCAGGGGCCTGCTGGCCTTGTTGATCTTCGCCGCTTTTTCCGTGCTTTGGACATCCATGGTGCTGCCGTTGAGCGCCCCACCACTGTCGCTTTCGCACACGGTCATCGGCCTGTTTGGCCTGGCGGGCGTCGCCGGCGCCCTTGCGGCCAGAAGATCCGGGCGCTGGGCCGACCAGGGTTTTGGGCAACGCGTCACCGGCGTTTCTCTGGCGATCCTGACGCTGTCCTGGCTGCCCATCGCCTTTGCACAGTCGTCACTGATCGCGTTGGTTTGTGGAGTGGTCTTGCTCGACTTCGCTGTGCAGGCCGTACACGTCACCAACCAGAGCCTGATTTTCGCGGCACGGCCCGACGCCCATAGCCGCATGGTCGGCGCCTACATGTGCTTTTACTCGGTGGGCAGCGCGCTGGGTGCCGCCGCCGCGACGCAGGTTTATGCGCTATGGGGGTGGATTGCCGTCAGCTTGCTGGGCGCTTCGATCAGTGTGACGGCCCTGGTGCTGTGGTTGTTCACCTTTCAACTGTCAACGGGTTCCAAAGCCGACCATGCGCCTGAGTCAAGCATCGACCTGCAACTCATGCAGAAGAAACCCCAGTGAATCCGGGGCTGCGCAATGACTTTTTGCCGAGCGTTGTTCATCCCACGACATAGCATCATCGGTGCAGAAATCTCCAACACACTCCATGCTCAACTCGCCATCGAGAAGTCCAAGCGGAATCCAGTAGTAAGGCGTTTCGCGAAGAACATTAGGCACGGTCGAGCCACATCGTGAGCAAAAGTCATTTCTGTACCCGCTGGGTTTGAGCCACCCCGTGATCGTCCCTTGCCCTTGCTCCCACCGAAAGTCGCAAGCGTTGACCAGCGTGGCAAGATTATGGCCAACCCCGGTTTGCTTGCGGCACAGGGTGCAATGGCAGCGATAGAAAAATCGGGGTTCAACCGCCAGGGAAAAACGTACCGCCCCGCAAAGACATTGCCCTGATGCCATGAGTATCTCCCTTGAAAAATGCTTCATCCGTATTTGCCGGTTAGTGGGTTGGTACTGGAAAAGGGGGGCTGTCCTGTTACTGGCCCCCTGTTGCCATGTCGGCTTGGCAAAATGATAACCTTGGGCTTTTCCTACCCCTGTTTTACGCAGCTCCCCACTACCCCCCTGCATTTCAATGACGTTGAACCTATCAGTCGTCGTTGTCATCGCGATCACGGTAGCGACGGTGATCGCGATCATAGTCCCTGCGATCATAGTCACGGTCATAACCTCGATCATCGTCCCCTCTCTGGTCGTAACCACGTCGATGGTCATGATCGTGATATCGCCCGTACCGCTCTCCGTCATCCCAGTGCGGGCCGCACCCTCCCAACAAGACGGCGCTGGAAATGGCCACGATCAAGATTACTGCGCGATTCATATGAACGTCCTAAACGTCGGAAGTATGGAAGGGTCATGGCTGCTCGAAACCTTCGTCCGAGCAGTGTTCAGACATAGCTATGACCATTCGGTAACCCAATGATTCCGCTGAAAAATACAAACAAGTGACAGTCACTCTCCCATCGAATGCCCGACGAGACAGCCCGGGCCTGTCATCAATAGCCAAGGGGCTGTCGTCGAATGAAAAGCGCCCCTGATAAGGCGGCTATCTAATGGCAGTACTGAAAAAGTCTCTGGTGATGAGTCGACGTAAGCGACTGCTGCGCCTGAGTCACGAGTTGCCTGGTACGCCAGGCAGGAGAATAACAATATGACATTCGTGAAAAGTCTTCTGGCTGCCGTACCCCTCATGGCGCTGGCGATCGATGCCCACGCCTATGTATCGAGCCAGGAAGCCGCCCGGCTGGGCACCAGCCTGACGTGGGTGGGAGCCGAAAAGGCCGGTAATGCCGACGGTTCCATTCCGCCCTACAACGGTGGCCTGACCACTGCGCCGCCCGGTTTCAAGACCGGCGACAGCATGCGCCCGGACCCCTTCGCGGGCGAAAGACCGTTGCTGGTGATCAACAGCAAGAACGTCGAAGCTTACAAAGGCATGCTGACCGCCACCACTGTAGCGTTGGCCAAGCGCTACCCCGCCTTTCGCGTCGACGTCTATCCGACCCACCGCACGGCATCGCTCCCACAGGCGGTACTGGACAACAGCCGCAGAAATGCCACCAACGCCAGGTCCCTCAACGGCGGGATCGCCATCGACAATGTGATGCCCGGGGTGCCTTTCCCGATCCCGCAATCCGGCGCCGAAGCGATGTGGAATTTCCTGCTGCGCTACCAGGGCGTCAACATCCATTCCAAGTACGACTCCTGGAGCGTCGACACGGCGGGCGTACCGAGCCTGGCGGTCACCGGCGAGGCATTCGTCTCCTTCCCGATCTACGAGAACCTGTCGAAACCGTTCAACAGCTCCGACATCTACTATCAGTTGAAACTGTCCTATACCGGACCTGCGCGCCGAGCCGGCGAATCGATCATGCTCAAGAACGCGACCAACCCGGCGGAGTTCCCTGGCCGCGCCTGGCAGTACATGCCTGCCCAGCGCCGCGTCAAACAGATTTCGATCCTGGCCTACGACACCCCCAACCCCGGTACTGCCCGTGCACTCGAGCTGTACGACTGGACGCTGGTGGGCAAGCAGGAAATGATCGTGCCCTACAACACTTACAAACTCACCTACGCTCGCGCTGCCAAGTCGCTGACCACGCCTGACTTCATTTCCCCGGACTTCGTACGCTGGGAAAAGCACCGGGTCTACGTCGTGGAGGGCAACCTCAAGCCGGGGGCGAAGCACATCTACCAGAAACGCCGCTTCTACCTGGATGAAGACACCTGGGCCGCGGTGGCCTCCGATCAGTACGACACCAGTGGCCAGCTATACCGCGGCTCCTTCGCGTTCTTCAGCCAGAGCTACGACCAGCAGGTCCCGGACGCCACCCCTTTCATGACTTACGACCTGTCCAAAGGCACCTACAACATCAATGGCGTGGTGGGCCCCCATGGCGGCATCCGCTACATCGAGCCGCTATCGACGGCGCAGTGGGTGCCAGAATCCATGGCGGGTGCCGGTATCCGTTAGGTCCGCGGCGAAGCAACTCCCGATCATGCATGACCGATGAATAACAAAGCCCCCAGGTTCAAAAGAACCAGGGGGCTTGAGACTTCGGGTGAATGTTTTCGTGCAGATATGGAGCGATTGCAACAGGCCAACCGTAGCGTTTGTCCTTGAAAAACGGGACTCTAATAACCCTTGAAACGATCAACCTCATTCAAGAATGGTCTACCCTCTCGCTCTCTCTGAAGGTTCTCGACGATCACTGCCACACCCCCTTCAATCTGCACATCACTCGCGATGTGCGGGGTCAACAGTACTCGAGGGTGTTTCCAAAAAGGGTTGCCCGGGGACGCAGGTTCCTGTGCCAGGACATCCAGCACTGCGCCTCCCACGCGGCCTTCATTGAGCGCTGCAAGCAGATCTTGCTCAACCAGGTGGGCACCACGCCCCACGTTGATCAGCCCCGCTCCCTGAGGCAGTCGAGCTAGCGTTGCAGCATTGAGTATGCCCTTTGTTTCGGGGGTCAGCGGCAACATGTTCACAACGATGTCGCACTGAGCTAAAAACTCATCCAGTTGCCCAGGTCCGACATAACAACGCCCTCCAGGAACATCCTTCAAGGAGCGATTCCAGCCACTGAGTTGAAATCCCAATGGTTGAAGACGACCAAGCGCAGCTCGCCCCAGATTACCAAGCCCCATGACGCCAACTCGCCGCTGCGAAGCGAGCACGATTGGCCTGGGTTGCCAGCGTCCTTCGCGTTGATCCTGCTGATACGCGAGGATGTCTCGATGCAGGGCAAGGACGGCAAACAAAACATACTCGGCCATGATGCCGGCCATCGAGTCATCAACCAGTCGGACGAGCGAGACCCCTGCCGCCAAACCGGCCAGATCGAACTGATCGACGCCAGCCCCCGCAGCGTAAAGGACTCGAAGATTGCAAAACTGATCAGCAAATTTGGGGAGAGGCTCCCAGGCCAGGAGGTAACGCACCTCTGCCGGGTTACCTGCATCAGGCCATTCGCGGAACTCCAGTTCAGGCGCCATCGATGACAGGCAATCACGCCACTTCTGCGCATCGGCCGGGTCTGCCATGTACAGGATGCACATTGAAAGCTCCTTGTCCGCAATCGGGAAACAACCACTGTTTTTTCAGAGTGGCCCCGTCAGATAGTTGATGAACCGCCGAAAAAGCTCGGCGTTCGTGGAAATATCGAGGCGCTGGTAAATATTGTGCTTGTGAACCTTCACGGTGCCTTCCGATATGTTCAGCACGGCGGCAATCGACGTATTGCTATGGCCTTGCAGGATCAGTTTCGCGATATAGCGCTGGGTCTCCGTAAGCTGTCCCTGGAGGATGTGAACGAACGCATCTTCGGATCTCGCCTCGGTACTTTCCGAGCCCATGTAAAAATCGCTGTGCTTGAGCCGGCAATGCAGTTCCAGCAACGAATTGATAACCGGTGCCAGTGTTTCCAGCGCATTCATTTCCCCGGTCAGGAAGGCTCCATTCCTGAGGTTCCTCATCATCGAATAAACGATGGCGACTCGTGCCTGGACGGGAATGATGAAGCCAATTTCTTCTATCAGCGTGCCATGCTCGGACGACACGCAGGGATGCAGATCCTTGGAGATTGAAAACCCCGAAGAAAAGAAACTGTCGGGTGCCAAATCCCTCATCCGCCAGAGGCCGGCTGGATGATTATTGATGCAAGCGACATAGAACGGGTCTAGCAGGTAGCCGCCTCGAATGTAGGCATTCAGCGTTTTCTCCGGCACCGACTTGTTGTACCCGTTGTGTATCAGGATGGGCGGGTGATTGAAGCGGAACAGATAGCCGCAGCTCATATCGAAGCCCAGGATACTTCTCAGCGCTGAATCAATGGACGCGCCCATCCGCTCCGAGCCCACGGCACTGATCAGGGTTGAGAGCATTTTCGCGTCACTGGCTTTCATATTGACCACACTTGTTCTGCAAAAATGGAACTTCCCAATGGCGCAAATGTAAACGCACGACAGCATGCCAGGCCATCGTGCGTGACTTCGAGCTCAACCCGGGAACCGCAGGTCTCAGGTCAACTCAGGGGCAGCGCCGAGTCCACTCTCCTTGATGTCCTTCTCGCCCAGTTCCAGCGCCTTGGGCACCGCAAGCCAATAGGCAAGCATCATGCCGATCAGGCCGCCGCTGAGTTTGCCGATGATCAGGGGAAGAATGAGCGAAGGCTGGAAGTTGGCGGAGTAAGCCAGATGGTCGCCAAAGGTGAACGCTGCACAAACGGAAAAGGCAATCACCAGTACTTTGTCCTTGGGCGGCATGTCGGCCACCAAGCGGAACATCGCCAGTATGTTCGCCGAAGCCGCGAGCAGACCTGCCGCGCCCATAGGAGAAAGCCCCAATACAGCGGCCACTTTCTCTATGGGCTTTGAAAGGAAACGCTTGATCAGGTAGACCATCGGGAAGGCACCGCACAACATGATGCCGACATAACCTGCGATTTCGAGCGCCCGGAATTGATCTTCCTTGTCGGCAATGATGGGGGCGAAACCCCAAGTGCCGAATACCGAACTGAAGAACGAGGTGAAGTACTCGACGATCGAGGCCACCAATACCAGGGTCACGACACCGTATACGACCTGACCAAGCCTCAAGAACAACAGCACCATCAGGTTCGGGAAGTAGCGCAATGCGGCGGCCAGTGCACCGCAGAACAGAATCAACGGCATCAGGTTCTGAACCAGCATGCCAAGATTGAAATGCAATGCCTGAGTGGCCTCGCCCGCCGTGGCAATGTCCGGCCTTACACCCAGTCCAAGAAACTGCATGCCCATTGCAATAATGATGATGCTGATCGGAATGCTCAGCAGGCCCGCCATGATGCCCAGCGCCATGTACTTGTGATCGGCCTTGTTGAGCATCGCAAGGCCAACGGGGATGACGAAGATCACGGTCGAGCCGGACTGGAACCCGGTTATCAGCCCCAGGATCCAGCCTTCGGGGCTTTGGGACAGGGCATGAGCCAATTGATACCCACCCAGATCAGAGGCGATGAATATCGGCCCGGCGATACCCGCATCCGCGCCCATGGCGAGAAACATCGGAGCCAGGACCTGGCTTATGAAACTGGAGATGAAGGGGATGGCGGCCATGATCCCTGCCACAGGCAGGAAGATCGGTCCAATGCTGTGGATACCTGCGTTGAATTCCTTTCCGAGTTCGGACTCTGCATTGACGATGGAGGCTATGCCGCCAATAACGGCGCACACCATGATGATATAAATGACATACGTACCTATATGTTCCATTGCTGCCTCTGCTATTTAAGAGTTTTTGTTTGGCAGAATTCAGGTGCAAACGAATTTATTATTGGTGGTCAGTGTTCCGGCTCAGAGCGCGGTGTATCCGTTATCGACGAAAAGATGCGTGCCGTTGACGAAGCTTGAATCATCGCTGGCCAGGAACAGAGCCGCAGATGCCACCTCGCCGGGCTCACACAGACGCCCCTGCATCGCCCCGATTGCCTCGTCGCTAGCGTCCACGCCAAACCGGCGAAGCAGATCAAGCTCGCGCTGGCCATGGGCGGTACTGATAAACCCAGGGCAAATGGCATTGCTGCGAATGTTTCGATCGCGGTACTCGACCGAGATGGCCCGCGAGAACATATGGCAGGCCCCTTTGGTGGTGCAGTACAAGACTTCCATGGGCGTACCGACCACACCGGAGATAGAAGAGGTGCAGATGATGCTGCCACCGCCCGACTCGATCATCCCCGGCAGGACAGCCTTGGTGACGAGGAACATGCTCTTGACGTTGATGCTCATCAGGCGATCCCAGTCGGCCTCGCTGGTTTCCAGGAACGGCCCGGCGGAAATCGTCCCGGCATGGTTCATCAACACCGTAATGGCGCCAAAGCGCTCCTCGGCTTGCCTGACAGCGCGATTGACCTGATCGGCCACCGACACATCCGCAGGCAGGAAACAGGCTACGCCGCCAGCCGCGTTAATCCGCGCGGCGACCGCTTCGCCCTGGCTGGTTGGCAGATCCAGGATCGCGACCTTCGCGCCCTCCCTGGCAAACAATTCCGAAACGGCCAGGCCACAACCCCCTGCCCCACCACTGATCAACGCTACTTTGCCTACCAGTCGACCCATTTTTGGTTTTCCTTATTGAAATCGAAGTGAAGTTTGCGATTTCAAGCTAAGTGCCAGCGACAGGACACGTCCATATATCGACCGATATACAAGACTTCAACCTATTGTTTTTACTTGTTTTTTAGTACTGAAAGATATCGAGCAGCGACGACTGGCTTGCCGTCGCTGCTCGATCAGGGGGTTCAATCTCTAATGAATTACGACTTTGCTGAAGCGGACGACCAGGCCGTCTTTTGGGCGTGACGACGAGTATTCATCAGCCCCAATGCGATGATCACGATCGTCAAGGCCCCGGTAGAAAGCACCTCGCTACGGTGCGCGGGCATCGCGACCATAACGCCCAAGGCGAAAACGATAAAACCGATGACCAGCCACGTCAGCCAAGGGAACAACCACATCTTGAATTCGATCAGGGCACTGGATTTTTCCAGCTTCGCTCGCATGCGCAATTGTGAGAACGCAATCACCAGATACACCAGCAGGGCAATGGCACCGGAACTGGCGAGCAGGAACGCGAACACCTGCGACGGTGCAAAGAAATTCAATGCTGTTGTGGCGATACCGATTACCGTACTGGCGATCACGGCACCCCGCGGTACGCCGGCCGATGACGTGCGCTGTAGAAAGCCAGGCGCTTCATTACGCTTGCTCAGCGAGTAGACCATTCGGGAGGAGATGTAGATCGCGGAGTTCAAGCAACTGGCAACGGCAAACAACACCACAATATCAACGATGGTTTTCGCGAAGGGTACATTCATGATCTCCAACGCTCGCTGATACGACCCTTGCACTGGTAGCAACGGGTCATTCCATGGCACCACGGAAATGATCACAAAAATCGAGAGCAGGTAGAAAATGCAGATTCGCCAGATGACCGACTTGGTCGCCCGGGCGATATTCTTAGCCGGATCCTTCGATTCCGCCGCTGCGATAGTGACCGCTTCCGTGCCGACGAAACTGAACATGGTGGTCAGCAACGCGCCGATGATGGCTTCCCAACCGTTGGGCATGAAGCCGCCGAACTCAGTCACTAGACGACTGACACCGCTGACTTCCCGACCGGGTAAAACCCCAGCAATGGCACAGGCTCCAAGCGCAATGAAGGAGACGATGGCTATCACCTTGACCATGGCGAACCAGAACTCGAATTCGCCGTATTTGGCGACGCTGAAGAGGTTCGTCAGGGTGAGCAAAGCGGTTACGCCTACCGCGAACACCCATGTTTCGACCTGAGGGAACCAGCTGTTGAGCACAACGCCAGCGGCAATGGCTTCAAGCGGAATCACCAACACCCAGAACCACCAATACAACCAACCAATGGTAAAGCCGGCCCAAGGCCCGATGGCGCGGTCGGCATAGGTGGAAAACGAGCCCGTATCGGGACTGGCGACCGCCATCTCGCCGAGCATTCGCATCACCAGTACCACCAGCAGCCCCGCCAAGGCGTAGGCGACGATCGCTGATGGCCCGGCTGCCGCGATGGCGTGGCCCGAGCCGATAAAAAGCCCCGCGCCGATGATGCCGGCAATGGAAAGCATGGTGACATGCCGCTGTTTGAAGCCAGCGGCCAGATTGTCATCCGTTGTTAGTTTACTGTTAGTTGACATTAGTGAGCCCTTGTTATTTTTTTGGAGGCGAGCTGCCGCAATTCAATGACTTACAAATATGTTTGCAAGTATCAACTCTGAACTTTGGGAACAGCGTATTTCTAATGCTGTGGAACGTGAGGGTCAGGCTGGAAAGAACGAGATTTAAGAATCTGAGGTTTTATAGTCATGCATAATGCACCTCTTGTAATTTTAAGAATCATCACAATTCAAATCCTTATGACGGCCACGATGCTACGGCTTGCCCTGAGTCGCCGAATCGACTGGGTACGTCACTCGCTTATCTGTTTGCGACACAACGCCTCGCCAGCGCATCAATAAAAAACTTCCTGCACTAAGGCACTAGTTTAGAAAGACGCCCTTTAAAAGTTCAGTTATTGTTATATGTAACGAAGTCGAAATTCGCATTGTCTTACTCATCAACGCGGTTCTACCGCCGGGTCACCTGAGAAGGGAATACAAGATGCTTTATCTTCAGGAAATGCTGGGTATTGCGGTGTTTTCCATCACAGGTGTGCTGGCCATCAAGAAAGCCGATGTCGATTTGTTTGGTGCTGTGGTGCTCGGAATCATCACGGCTATTGGCGGCGGTACCCTGCGCGATCTGTTACTGGATCTTCCGATCTTCTGGATTGCCGACTTCAATTACATTTGGGCCGCTTTGCTTGCAGCACTCCTGGCGTTTTTTCTGACCCAAAGACTACAACAGCGTTACCGTCTGTTGCTTTATCTCGATGGGTTAGCTGCAGCGCTGTTCGGACTGGCCGCTACCGAGAAAGTCCTGGCATTACATCTCGCAGCGCCATTGGCAGTGATGATGGGAGTGCTGACCAGTATTGGAGGCGGCATCGCGCGGGATGTCCTGGCCGGAAGAGTCTCACTGCTGATGTCACGTGACATTTATGCCACGCCAATTTTGCTGGGATGCACGCTCTATGTTCTGCTGCGCAACGTATTCCCCTCGATCTGGATCGCCGGCTGGATTGCGTTGATTTTTACCTTCGGCTTGAGGTTTCTCGCCATCTACAAGCATCTCCAGATGCCGGCGATCTTCTCCACCAAACAGGGCTAGCAAAGCAAAGACAAGACCGGCCCCTAATCCCCATAGAAGCGCTAGGGTGCCCTGATTGCCGAGACCGAATGAATGCGTTACAAGGATTAAACCCAATGTGACGAGAATCAGCAAAAACGATTCTGAAAAACGGATGCGATCGCGAAATATTGCAACATCCAATAAGGCAATGAATGCTGGAAAGCTGGAAAATCCAAGTGTCGCCATTATCAGTTTTTTTGCCATTGCTTGATGCAGCACTCATCCCGACATTCGTGGTATTCGGGATGAGTGTGCATACTGCTGTCATCCGTTCGGTAGATTACCGCTCAGAGACGTCGATCCAGATGGTCTTGATTTCGGTGTACTGATCGTGGGCCCAGATTGACTTGTCGCGCCCGCCAAACCCGGACTCCTTGTATCCACCAAACGGCGTGGAAGCATCACCCTCACCGAAGCAGTTGACCGTCACAATCCCCGCGCGAATTTCGCGCGAGAGCTTGATGGCGTTGCGCAGGTTGTCGGTGTACACCGATGCCGCCAGGCCATACACCGAGTCATTGGCCAGAGCGATGGCTTCGTCAACGGTGTTGAACGTAGTGACCGCCAATACAGGGCCAAAGATCTCTTCCTGGAACAGTCGGCTGTCGACACCTACGCCATCGACAACGGTAGGCTCGACAAAGATGTCACTCTCGGTGTTGCCGCCATAAACGACGTCGAGTTTTTCAACGGCCGCTTGCTCGAGGTAGGAACGAACCTTCTCGAAATGCGCTTTGCTGACCATGGCGCCAAGGCGATTGTCCGGATCCAGTGGATTGCCCATTTTCCATTCGCGCATCTGCACGCCGATGCGCTTCAACAACTCGTCCTTGATGTCCGCATGCACGATCAAGCGCGAGGAAGCCGAGCAGTTTTCGCCCATGTTCCAGAATGCGCCATTGACGACGTGGCTGGCGACCAGATCCAGGTCTTCAACGTCATTCATCACCACTGCAGGATTCTTGCCGCCACACTCCAGCACAATGCGCTTGAGGTTCGAATCCGCCGCGTAGTTAAGGAACCGGCGTCCGGTGGCTGTCGAGCCAGTGAAGCTGACCATGGACACGTCCATGTGGCGGCCAAGCGGCTCGCCTACTTCACCGCCCCCGCCGGACAGCACGTTGAACACACCGGCGGGCACGCCTGCTTCATGAGCCAGTTCGGCGACACGCAGTGCCGTCAAGGTGGTTTCCTTGGCCGGCTTGACGATGATGGAGCAGCCCGCGGCCAGCGATGGGCCGATTTTCCACGCCAGCATCAGCAGCGGGAAGTTCCAGGGCAGCACCAGACCGACGACCCCGATGGCTTCACGCACCACCAGGCTCAACGCACCGGAACCGACCGGTGCGGTGCTGTCGTAGATCTTGTCGATCAACTCCGCATGCCAGCGGATCATGTGAATGGTTTCCGGAACATCCGTGAGTTGGCACTCGCGAACGGGTTTCCCGCTATCCAGACTTTCCAGGACAGAAAGCTCGTGGGAGTTCTGCTCCAGCAGATCGGCAAAGCGCAGCAACACCTTCTTGCGCTCGCCAGGGCTCAGTTTATGCCAGCGACCATCTTCGAAGGCTTCCTTGGCCTTGGCCACCGCGAAGTCAACGTCTTGAGCGTTGCAGGCCGTGATCTCGGCCAGCACGTCATTGGTCGCCGGGTTGGTTGTCGTAAAGGTGTTGCCCGACACCGATGTGTAGGACTCACCGTTGACGAACGACTGAGTCGGGAACTTCAGGTCCCGAGCGATGGCGGCATATTCTGCCGCGCAGAGAAGGCCAGTCATTTTGCGCTCCCGGTCACCTGGGCGACGTCACGTTTCAGAGTGGTGATGATGTCCTGCAAGGCCTGTTTCTCGTGTTCGTACAGAGGTTGCAGAGGCGAACGTACACCGCCAGTGCGAAGGCCGTTCAACTCGCAGCCAACCTTGATCGACTGCACGAATTTTCCGCTTTCCAGGAAGTCCATCAGCGGCATGAAGGCGCTCATGATCTTGCGGCCTTTATCGAAGTCTTTTTCCACGACACAGGCTTCGTAGAGCGCAACGTGCTCACGGGGAATGAAGTTCGATCCGGCGCAAACCCAGCTGCGTGCGCCCCAGGCGAAGAACTCCAGCGCCTGGTCATCCCAGCCGCAGGACAGGCTGATGTTCGGGTATTCCCGTGCCAGGCGATGGACTTGCGCCATGTCGCCGGAGCTTTCCTTGATAGCCACGATGTTTTTGCTTTCGGCAACGGCCGCGAAATACTCCGGGCCCATGCTGACGCCCATGCGTGCCGGGTAGTTGTAGAGCATGATCGGCAAGCCGGCGGCACGATCCACGGTCAGCGCATGGATGGCGTTTTCTTTCTCGGTAGGCAATGCATAAGGCGGAGAGCCCACCAGAATCGCATCGGCCTTGATCTCGCGAGCGGCCTTGGCATATTCGACGGAGTCTTCAGTGCGGATTGCACCGGTACCAATCACCAGTGGCAGTCGTCCGCCGATCACATCTTTAGCCTGGGTCGCCAGTTCGATACGCTCTTGAGAGGTGTGGGCGTAGTACTCGCCGGTCGAACCGCCAATGATAATGCCGTGCACTTTCGACTCGATCAGATACTCCAGCACGTCGGCGAAAGCGGCCTTGTCGATTTCACCGCTCGCGGTCAAAGGGGTAATTGCCGGGGTATAAATGCCTTCGAATTTCATGATTGCCTCTCCATTACTAAGGGAATGTTATTCAACCTGGCGTCCACCGCCATTTATCAGGGACAACTCATCGCTTACGGCTCAGTTGCAGCTTCTCAACTGCTCAGCGCCGCTGCGTCGCGCAAGTTCAACGAACGTGTTTCAGGTGCCATGGCCCAAGCTGCCATCAGCCCGATAAAGGTGACCACGGCGGCCACATACATCGTGTTGCCGATACCCAGGGTCTGTAGCGAAACAGGTACCAGGTAAGTGCCAACCGCTGCTCCCACTCGGGAAAGGGAAGTTCCGATGCCTACCGCAAATGCGCGAACCTCTGTAGGGAACAACTCGTTCGGATAAACAAGCTGCAGAACTTGTGCTCCACCGATAAATACCGCGTAGGCACCGAACAGGAAGAGCACCAGTACTTCATTGCTGTGTGAAAAAGTCGCCAAGCCCAACAGCGCCAGGCCCGACCATAGAAAGCTGTGAATAAGCATGCAGCGCCGGCCAATCGTGTTGATCAGCCTTGTCGCAAGTACACAACCGACCACAAACAGCATCGTGATGATCATGGAGCCGTATGAGGCCCACTCCCCTTTCAAATTCAACGCCAGGAGAACCTTGGGGGCGAACGCATAGACTGCAAAAACAGGAATGATCGAGCATGACCAAAAGACGGAAACAAAGAACAACCGTTTCCCATATCCGGAATGAAGCAAATCCAGGAATGACGTTTTTTTCTGGTCTGGCTCCTCAGGGAGATCGCGAAGCGAATAGTGCTGACCGTACACATGCTTGATCACGCGCTCTGCATCAGCCTCGCGCCCCTTGCTCAAGAGCCAGCGCGCGGACTCCGGGGTGCCGACACGCAGCAATAGCAGCAACAGCCCGATGACAGAGGCACTCGCCAGCGCATAACGCCAGGCGTCATCTCCGCCCACATTGAGGATTGATGTACCGACAACGTAGGCAAATGCCGCACCGGCAAACCACAGGATGGTCAGCGCCGCGAGCCTGGGACCGCGTTGTTTCTTCGGCAGGAACTCGACCAACAACGACGTGGCCACTGGATATTCAATGCCCACCGCCAGACCGATGATAAATCTGAGGGCGAACAATACCGGTGCTGACTCAACCCAGAACTGTGCCAACGAGCAAACGATGAACAGCGTAGGCCCAACGAAATAAACCTTTTTGCGACCCAGCCTGTCGGTCAACCAGCCACCGATGAAACCGCCAAAAAACACCCCCATGAGTGCCGATGCGGCAATCATTCCTTGCCAGAACTCCGACAAGTTCAGGGCGGATGTTATTTGCATCATCGCTATACCGATAATGCTCAGTACATAACCGTCTACAAATGACCCGCCCCCGGAGCGGGCGGTCAGTAAACGATGGAAATTATTGAGAGGAACATCCTCAATAGAGGTATTAGGACTTGTCATTATTGTCTCCTATTCCGCTTCGGTCATTCAAAGGGCTGAAGCTCAAACCCAAAATCCGGGCGAATCAAAGCCGCCTCGATAAGAAACCATCAGCCTTAATGGACTAACCAATAAGCTAAAAACTTCTAACCAATTACTTAACGTTTAACTTGCCTGTCAGAGTGTTACGAAATCAGCTTTCTTTCCCTGCCCGGCACTGTCCCCACAGCAAGTTCATATTCACGCCTGCTGAAAGTAAGGGTTCCGGTGGGTTTCTGTTAGGCCCTGGGGACGACAACAGAAAATCGATCAGTGGGTCCTTCTTGCCTGCCAGCCAGTCTGCCAGCAAGGTGCCTGTCACCGTGCCACGGGTCACGCCCAGTCCATTGCAGCACAGTGCACCATAGACGTTGTTGGCCAGTTGCCCGAAGTGCGCCATGTGGTTGCGCGACAACGCTAGCGACCCGCCCCAGGTGTATTCGAAATTGACATCGGGGAGCATGGGGAATCTGCGATCAAACGAATCCTTGTGTCGCTGGATAAACCGCTCCAGGTATTTCTGATGGCTGCGTCCATCGGCATTGAAGCTGAAGCTGTTGCGCACCAACAGGCGGTTATCCGTTGTCCGGCGCAATGTAGTGCCGAAAGGATCGGCAGGAATAACACCCCAATAAGGCCGACCTCCCAAGCGTGCCTGCTCATCTTCCGTGAGCTGCCGGGTCAGGCTTGCGTACGTGAAGATCGGTAGCATGCGCCCTTTCAAAAAGCCGAAGCTCATGGCGAACGCGTTATTGGTCAGCAACAACTTGTCCGCAACAATACGACCGTTCTTATGGGTGAGGATGGTTTTGTCGCCGTACTCCACCTCGGTAATCGGCGTATTTTCATAAAGCGTCACGTTGGCCGGCAGGCTGTCGGCCAAGCCCTTTACCAAGGCGGCCGGCTGGATGAGTGCCGTGCCCGGGGTGAACAGCGCCTTGCGATAGAACGGCGTGCCGATGTGATCCGGCAAGTCCTTCTCTTCGATCATTTCGTATTCTTGACCGAGTTTGTCCAGCCCACGGCGATAAGCATCCAGAACAGAGATACCCCGGTCTTCAATGGCAGCCTGATACTTCCCGCACATGCGCAACTGACAGTCGATCCGGTGTTTTTCCACGAGGCTCTTCAGAATGTGTTGCCCTGTCAGGTTCAACGCCATACTGATTTTTGCCGTCTCGATATCGCCGATATAGTCATCGGCACCGATATCGTGTGGCAGGTCGATGGCGAAACCGGCATTTCTACCGGAGGCCCCGTAACCGACCTCTTGGGCCTCGATCAGGACAATCTCGTCATCCGGAAAATTCAGCGCCAGTTGCCGAGCTGCCGCAAGCCCGGTAAACCCGGCACCCAGCACGACCCAACGGGCCGAGCGGATGCCCGAGTGGGGCGCACGGGCCACTCTCGGCTGGCTAAGGTGGAACCAGCCGCATGTAGAGTCATCTGCAGGTGTGTATCTGATTTTTGCCATTTTTCGCGACCTGGGCTCTTTTATATTTGTAGTTACTAAAAGCGTCCCTTCTGCACGTTCTCGTCACACGGTTCATGCAAGTGGCATCGGTACTGCTTTTTAGTAGGTAAGTGCCACATCCAACCCTTCCGGCGCGGCGTACTCGGACATACGACGTCGCGACAATTCCAGATGCGCGCGCACGATATCTCCCGCCAGAACCTGATCATGGTTTTCAATGGCACTGATCATTTCGTCATGTTGTTGCGCCGCCACTTCCAGGTCTTCTTGCATGTCCACTGTCGTGGGATGGCGATAGAAGATCTTCCCCAGCCGCGCATGGTCGATCAGCAGGCGTTGCAGGCTTGGCATCAAGTAAGCGTTGTGAGCCATCTTGCCGATCTGCAGATGGAACTCGTCGTTGTAGAGCACTCGCTTCTCTACATCTTTTTCTTCGATGGCCGTGCGGAAGAACGCCTGGATGCGCTTGAGCTCTGCAATCTCCGATGGCGTTGCATGGGCGGCCGCCAATTGGGTGGTGGCGATGTAAATCAACGGGGCTGCCAGGAAAAAGCTTCTGAGCGACTGGTAGCTCATCGACGACACGCGGGCGGCACGGTTCGCCTCAAGATCGATGTATCCCTCGGCCGCCATCTGCCGCATGAGTTCGCGCACAGGTGGTCGGGATAGGCCGAACTCGTCGCACAAGGCCAGTTCGTCAACGACTGCGCCAGGTGCCAGCTCCATGCTCAGGATCCGGCGACGCAACGCCTCTCCCAGCACAGCTTTACGGTCAACGGGCAGATCCGCGGTGGCTTGCAGATCGAGTTCTTTGGTAGCCATTTATTAGAAACCTTTGTACGGGTGAGTGAACGCTGTCTACTACCTGTATTCTCACTATAAAACAACGTTATTCTTTGTGTCTACAATTAAAATACACATTCAAAACAGCCTTCATCCCGAGGCGATGGATGGTTTTGGAGACGCGGCTATCGGGTGGCGCCGCAGCGCCGGATTTTGACGAAGACAGGCGTCAGGGCCGCTTCGCTTGCGCAATCAGGGGTGATCGTCGTGACACCGCCCAGGCATATCCCTGAGCGTGTTCGCCTCACGATTGGCGGGTTCTGAATCACGGCGTCTTTACTTGACCAGCCGGACTTCCTTCGACGGGCGATAGCCAAAATAAGAGCTGTAGCACTTGCTGAAATGGCTGGGTGAAACAAAGCCACAGGCAACCAGCACGTCGACTTGCGAGAGCTCGGTATGCTGCAGGAGCCGACGCGCTTCGGTGATGCGCAACTCCAGGTAATAGCGTTGCGGTGTAGTGCCCAACTGCTCCCTGAACAGGCGTTCGAGTTGCCGGCGTGAGCGGCCGGCGTAGGCCGCCAGTTGCTCCAGTTCCAGGGGCTCTTCGAGGTTGGCATCCATCAGCTTGACCACCTCCCGTAGCGGCGCACTCAAACAGATGTTTTCTGTCGGCTTGATGCGCCGGTAGCGAGACTCTTCAAAAGCAAGAATGTCCTCGATGCCTTCGACCAGCGCTTTGTCGTGCAGCCCCTTGATCCAGTCCAGCGCCATGTGGAATGCCCCGGAAGGACTGGAGGCTGTAAGCCGGTCTCGGTCTATCACATAAGGCTCACTGCTGACCTGTGTCGCCTTGCAGAACTCGGCGAGTGCGGGACGGTGCTCAGGATGTATGGCGCAACGGTAACCCGTGAGCAATCCGGCGCGCCCCAGGAACCATGCGCCATTCCACAATCCGGCGAGCGTGATGCCCAGGCCCGCAGCTGTCTTGAGTAACTGTATGAACTCATCGGTAGCCCTGAGCTCTGTCCGGTAACCGCCACAAATGACCAGCATGTCCAGGTCTTGAAGTACCGAACAATTGATACGGGCATCTGGCCGGATGACCAGGCCCAGGTCACTGATGACCTCACCGTCGTTCAAGCCGAACGTCTGGGACGAGAACAGCTTGGGACGCAGTAGATTCGCGGTGACAATCGTATCCAGCGCCTGGGTGAACGCAGGTAAAGAGAAATGTTCGAGCAACAGAAATCCGGCTCGAACCATTTGCGTCGGCTGGTTGGGGTTGTCATTCACATAGCGAAGATTTTTCCCCTTCATGCCTCCGCTAAACTGGCGTCTTTCGATCAATCTTCGATCCACTCTATTACGTTCGAGAATGCGTCATTTGTAGCGTTGAGAAGCCCATCATCCTGACGCCACTCCTGCCGGGTCAAGCAAGCTGAAAGCCATGACGAAGGGGATCTTTGTCATCGACAAAAATGGTGTTGTGTCCGGTGATCTGCGCCCAGCCACCGATACTTGGCCTGATACCGTCAAACGTTCCCACTTTCACCGACGCTTCGACTTTTCCTTCGAAGATCGTACCGATCAGGCTTTCGTTGCGGTACGTGTCTCCGACCTTCAACCGTCCTTTGCCAAACAGTTGCGCCATTCGTGCCGAAGTACCTGTGCCACCGGGCGAGCGATCAATCGCCTTGTCACCGTAGAATACTGCACCGCGCCCGTCTGCTGCCGTCGAGTGTTCCTCGTCACACCAGATGACATGGTGAACGCCACTGATCCTGCTGTTTTCTGGATGCACGGGGTCACTGACTTCAGACAAGGCGGCGCGCAGCTTCTGACTCAGGCTGACGATGTCTGCCGTGGTCAATCCGTTCAAACCCGGCCAGTTTTCCTGCGGCTCGACCACCGCATAAAAATTACCGCCGTAGGCAATGTCTACGACAAGCTCGCCAACACCAGGCACATCCACCACCACATCGGCGCTGTGCAGATAACTGGCCACGTTGAACAGGCGGATGGAGTCAACATATTCACCGTTCATGGTGTAGTCGACATCCACGCGACCTGCCGGTGTCTCGATGGCCAGCCGACCAGGTTCGCGAGGCGTGACCAGGCCTTCTTCGATGACGACGGTAGATAATCCGATGGTGCCCGCCCCGCACATGGGCAGGCACCCGCTAACCTCGATAAACAAGGCGCCGAAGTCGCAATCCTCACGGGAGGATGGATAGATGATCACGCCGGACATGATGTCGTGCCCTCGCGGCTCAAACATCAACGCCGTGCGCACCCAGTCATGATCGCGAACGAATATTTCGCGTCGCTCCGCCATCGAGACGGATGGCAGCAATGGCCCGCCACCCGTGACGACGCGAACCGGGTTCCCGCACGCATGGGAATCAATACAAAAAAAGCTACGTCTCATTCTGAAAATCTCTTACACGAGTTTGCGCGGGGAGTGACGCTGCAACGCGCCGCGAGACAGCCGATCCAGAAGGAGTGCGACAGCGACGATCGCCAGGCCAGCACGCAGGCCCAACCCCATCTCCATCCTTGTAAGGCCTCGGGTGACTTCAGCACCCAGTCCACCCGCCCCCACCAGGCCTGCCAACACCACCATTGCCAGCGACAGGAGGATGCATTGGTTCAGTCCCACCAACAGCGTCGGCGCGGCAGTCGGCAATTCGATCTTGAACAGTATCGCCCTCGGCGAAGCACCGATGGCCTGGCCCAGTTCAAGGAACTCCTTGGGCAGTTGCTTGAAGGCAAGGGTCGTCAATCTGAGCATCGGTGGAATGCCGTAGACGATGGTCGCAATGATCGCGGGCACCCGTCCCAGGCTAAACAGCATCACGGCCGGGATCAGGTAAACCCAAGGCGGTACGGTTTGCATGATGTTGAGGATCGGCAAGAATGCCTCGTCGACCCGCTTCACCCGTGCTGCCAGAACGCCGAGCGGAAAGGCGATGGATACCGAAATCAGCACCGCAACCGAGACCAGGGCAATGGTCTGCATGGACGCGACCCACAGCCCGGAGAACAGGCAGAATGCCAACATCAACCCGGCAAACAGGGCCACTTTCTTGTTGGCAAAAAACAATGCCAACACCACTACCCCACCGATCAGGGCATAGGGATGCGGCGCAAGCAATGCACCCTCAACGCCGCCCAGTACCGCCTCGATCACCTGGCTGATGACTTTGAACAGCCCATGCAAATTGGCGTTGAGCCAATCGACGGCGGGTGCGAGAAATGCGCCTGGTGAAAAATGGATTTCTGCTGAACTCATTTCGATTCTCCCATCCGGGAACGTGCGGCGCTCTGCGCCAATCGATCCAGAATCATGGTCAAAATCACGATGGCAATGGCTGCGTTGATCGACTTGGCGATGTCCAGCGTGCGAACAGCGCCATAGATCGATTCACCCAGGCCGCCGGAACCGACGATGCCGGCGATGACCACCATGCCGAAGGCCATCATCAGACTTTGATTGACCCCGGCCATGATGCTTGGCATGGCAAACGGCAGGCGGATCTTGAAGAACATCTGCCATCCGGTGACGCCGCTGGCGTCCCCCAGTTCGATGAACTCTTTTGGCGTCATGCGAATCCCCAGGGAGGTCAGGCGCATGGCGGGTGGCACAGCCACGATAAAAGTCGCCAACAGTGCCGTGGCGGTGCCATAGCCCAGCAGCGCAATGGCCGGCAGCAAGTAGATGTAGGGCGGCATGGTCTGGATCAGATCCAGGAACGGATCCACGACCCGATCAAATGAAGGCGCGAGCCCCGCCAGCACGCCCAGTGGTATCGCCACCACCAAGGCAAGCACGGTAGATGTCAGCACCAGGGCAAGCGTGCTGACTGTTTCTGGCCATAAACCAATGACATCACAAAACAACAAGGCCAACCCGGTAAGGATCGCGAAACGCAAACCGACAGCCCGCCAGCCGATCAGGGCAATGGCTATCGCAATGACGTAGTAAGGTGGGTAGGCGATGCACCACTGCACGCCTTCGTAAACGCCCTTCAAAAACGCATTGGTCGTGTCGAACACGGACTCTCCATTGTCCATTAGCCATTCAAGGCTCGAGTCGACGACCGAATCGAATTGGTTGGAAAAGTCAGGCGTGCTCATGTTGAGGCCTCCAGTGCAGTGGCGGCCTTCGATACCGCGAACTCGTTTGGAATACCTTGGACGCCACGCAGCAAATCACGCGGCGTAATGATCCCCACTACCACTCCGTTATCAACCACAGCGAGTGCGTCGCGCTCGGACTTCATCGTCAAGCCGATAAGCTCGTTGATATCCGCATCGACTGAGGTTTTGATGAGCCGGGCGATGTCGCAGCCGGGGTTTGCTACCTTGAATGACTCCACGGGCGTCATGACGGAGTTTGCCCTGACCAGATGCAACCTGGAGATACCGGCGACAAATTCCGCGACGTAATCGTCCGCGGGGTTGAGGACGATCTCCTCGGCCGTCCCCACCTGAATGATCGCGCCGTCCTTCATGATCGCGATCCGGTCGCCGATACGAATCGCTTCGTCCAGATCGTGAGTGATGAATACTGCAGACTTGCCCAGTTCCTTGGTCAGTTGCCGGAACTCATCCTGCAACTGCCGGCGAATCAACGGGTCGAGCGCACTGAAAGGCTCATCCATCAGGATCACTTCCGGGTCTGCGGTGATTGCCCTGGCAAGCCCTACCCGCTGTTGCATGCCCCCGGACAATTCGCTGGGGTAGCGCGACATCCAGTCGCTCAACCCGACTTTGGCCAAGGCCTGCTCGGCAACCTTGTAGCGCTCTGCCTTGCCCACGCCTTGTACTTCCAGTCCAAACGCCGTGTTCTCCAGAACCGTACGGTTAGGCAGCAACGCAACGCTCTGAAAAACCATCCCGATATGACGTGCCCTCACCTCACGCAGTTGTGCGGCATTCAACGACGAGAGTTCTTTGCCCTTGACTACGATCTTGCCGGCGCTGGGTGTGATGAGTTTGTTCAACAGCCTTATCAGCGTAGATTTGCCACTGCCTGACAATCCCATGATGCAGAAGATCTCTCCCCGGCGAACCTGGAGACTGACATCCGAGACCCCGACCACGCAGCCGTAGTTTTGCAGGATCTGAGTCTTGGTGAGCCCCTGCTGAACGACGGCATTCATCGCAGCAGGTGCGGCTTTCCCGAAGATTTTCCAGACTGACTGGCAATCTATCAGCACTTCGTTGGTATCAATGTTGGGCGTTGTCATTTTTCGTACCCGTCGAACCAGTTTTTCTGGTTTTTCTAATGAATCAAAGGGCGGCAGTGGCGTTTAAAAAGATGCTCGTTATTTCTTTATGTTTTCCCAGCGCTTCAACAGGTCAGCGTGCCCATCAGTCCAGCCTTGAATGGCTTGCTCCATGGTCTTGCCGTCCTTTACTTCACCGTTTATTGCCGTGATATCTGAAATCGGCACGTATACGCTGGCCATTACTTCACGTGCACGTGGGTTTTCCTTTGAGAAATCCTTGTGGCCAATCCAGTAGTAACCTTGTGGCGGTGGGAACACACCCTTTGGATCCTTGAGGAACTTCAGGTCGAACTTCTGCGCCATCCATGAAGGCTCCCACACAGTGACGGCAACCCACTCTTTACGATCGACTGCCGATTTCAATGCGGCTGTCATGGCAGCGGTACTGCCTTCGAGCAGTTGCAACTTGATGCCGTAGTCCTTTACCGCCTTGCTCGCGTCATTCATCAAGCCCGAACCTGGTTCGATACCGATGATCTTGTTGCCGAATTTCTCGGCGTTGTCATTGAGTTGTTCGATTGAATCGATGTCGACGTATTTAGGTACGGCGATCGCCTGGTAAAGGCCATAGGAAACCGGGGATAGTTTTTCCAGGCGGTTCTTGTTTTTGTTCCAGTAGTCATTCGCCGCGTAGTCGGTTTGTGAGGCAAGTACCTGGATATCACCTTTGGTCAGAGCGGCATAAGCAATACCCCACTCGGAAAACTCGATGACTTTTACGCTATAACCGGAATCCTCAAGCACCTTTTTGGTAATACCGGTAATGGGTGTCAAGTCTTCCCAGGTCAACGTGCCCATGGTGATTGTTTTTTCTTCCGCGTGAACAGGCAGCATTACCATGCCCATCATCGCGACCGCGCAGACTGCCTTCCAAATCTTCTTCATGGCGTTCCTCGATCTACGTTAATACTTTTTATATTAGTCTCTAAACAATAGAGGCCCGTGGTGCACAGCTATAAGCTCACCATCTGTTTCAGTTGTTGTTGCCTATCAATCCGTATCCGGATTGATATTCAATGCCGCCGTTTCTGCGACATCAACTCGTATCGATCCTCATGCCAATTAAGCGAGGACCGGTATTATTTAAATGGAGTTGGCAGGTCTGCCTTCATTCCATTGGGCGCGATAAACATTTCCATGTTCTCGCGGGAGAGCTCCCAATGCTCAAAGACCAGGTCAACTACAGCGCTCTCGTCACGACGCTCAATGGCTTCAATAAAAGAATCGTGGTGCTCTGCGGAAAGCTGTAGCCGTTGTTCCATGTCCTCATCGCGAGGGCGGAAAAATGTATGACCAATCCGTGCGTGATCAATCAGCAGTCTTTCGAGGCTGGGCTCAAGGTACTGATTGCCCGACATTTCACCCATGATTGCGTGGAATCGATTGTTTTCCACCACCATCATCAGGGCATCACGGGACACCGTCGCAGCACGGAAACGGCGTTGCGTTTCCTTCAGGTCAACCAGCTGCTGAGCCTTGAAATTCTGAACGGCCAGGCGACCTATCGCGGCGTACACCATGGGAGCCACCAGGAAAAAATTTCGCAGTGTCGAATGGTTCATGGGAATCACCCGGGCACCGCGGTTCTCCCTGATATCGATGTACCCCTCACCGGCAAGACGTCGAAATACTTCTCGCACCGGGGTTCTCGAAAGCCCGTACCGTTCGCTGATGGCAACCTCATCCAGCGCCTCGTCAGGATCGAGCTCCATCGTGAGGATCTGACGCTTGAGGTCGTCATAAAGAGTGCTCTTGCCGTTTTTCACAATGACCTCCCGAGGCAGTCAAATCAGCGGTTACGGCTTGTTGTTGAATTCAGATTCGCACGGGTTTCGGGTGTCGTCAATGATTTGTATTTTTTATGTATACACAGAAAATACTGTAAGAACACACATAGGAAATAGATTATTTCCTTACAAATCAAATAGATAAAATTTCAAACCGAAATCATAGGGTCGTTAACAGAAATGTAACCTGTCGCAAATTGAACGGCCCTTCGGCCTCGGGATCGGGCACCTGGCTGGGTCGGATGTCCGACGGCGCCATTTTCAAGACCGCAAACGACATGCTGCCGATATGACAAACAGGGCAATGTTCGAGAAATGTAGCGAGGGGGATCTGGTCATTCAAAGCCGCGAAGCGGCTTCGACTTGAAGGAAGGGGTCGACCACGTCTACGCGGCCCGACCTGTATCAGCTCTCAGAGGCGATCGTTGACTCGTCAGTGGTTTCTGCCGCCAGCTTCAATCGGTCCGCTTTACAAATGTATTTAGGCTTGCTCTTCGGTGCCAGTTTGGCACTGGCCTTTTTGGCCTTAGCCTTGAACAGTTGCTTTAGTTTCTTTTGACGGTTCATGTTGTTCTACTCAGCCTGTAATTCTTGAATGATATCAGCTTGAGACATTTAGCCGATTCAACTTTGCGGCTCCACGATCCTGAGCCAGGGCCAGCGATCCTGATAACTTCTCGCCTTCTGATCGAACAGCTCTGGCTTGAGATTCTTCGGGTTGATTCGAAGTAGCCCGTGCTCGGTGTCGGCCAGGCCGTTGGGCGCATAGACCTCACCCGTTTCGATATCCAGGCCAATGCAGGTGCCGGCAATCAGGTAGCGATCTATCCCGTCTTTAGCCGACTGAAGCCTTGGATAATCCCCGCCAAAGCGCTGGCGGTACCACAGGTGGACGCGGGCCTGATTCTTGATCTCAATGTTCACGTCCAGGTCCTGGAACAGACGCTGACCTGATTCGATGACCTCATTCTCAGCTTCCCATGACAGGTCATCATCGAAGTAAAAGACGTCGTAATCCTTCACGCCCCACTCTGGCGGTCGCTGTGCCTGTTGATTCCAGACGGCCTGGAACAAACAACCGGCCGTGAGCATGCACTGGTTCAAACCGAGCTCCGGCAAACGAGCGGAAATTTCTGCGTTTACCGGATTGGTCATTGCGATCCTGACCAGGCTTTCGACAGTCAATGTCATCTTCATCCCTTCTGATTGATCTAATCCCGGCGACCGACAATACCCTCAACGCTTTTCAAATTTGCAAAAAAGTCGCCCTTTTCTCTCCCTCGGCCAATCTGGCGCGAATCATGCCTGATTCAATAGCCTGAAGTCGGTACTGACTATGTGGGTGACACTTTTGAAGTGAACCACCTCAGTGCCTGCCACGATAATCGATAGCTTACTGACGAACTGTCGAGGTCAAGCATGACGAACGCAACTACGGAACAAGTCAGCCCACAAACACTGAGAAGAGTGATTGTGGCTGCCGGCATCGGCAATTTCGTCGAGTGGTTCGACTTTGCGGTGTATGGCTTTTTGGCCACGACCATCGCCCAGCAGTTCTTCCCCAGCGGCGATGCCAGTGCCGCGCTGCTCAAGACCTTTGCGGTATTCGCCGTGGCCTTTGCGTTTCGGCCTCTTGGAGGGATTTTCTTCGGCATGCTGGGCGACAGGATCGGCCGCAAGCGCACCCTCGCGATGACCATCCTGCTGATGGCCGGTGCCACGACCTTGATCGGCCTGCTGCCCACTTATGCGGCAATCGGGGTCATGGCGCCGATTCTTCTGTCCCTGATCCGTTGCGCCCAAGGCTTTTCCGCCGGCGGAGAATACGCAGGTGCCTGTGCCTACCTGATGGAACATGCGCCGAGTGACAAGCGCGCCTGGTACGGCAGCTTCATTCCGGTGTCGACATTTTCCGCCTTCGCCGCAGCCGCCGTGGTGGCCTACGCGCTCGAGGCGTCATTGTCGGCCGAAGCAATGGGGAGCTGGGGTTGGCGCCTGCCGTTCCTGATTGCCGCGCCCCTGGGCCTGGTGGGTCTTTACCTGCGCTGGAAGCTCGATGAGACACCGGCATTCCAGGCGGTGACTCAGGAACATGCTGTCGCACATTCTCCACTCAAGGAAACCTTGCGCAACCATGGTGCGGCGATCTGTTGCCTGGGCGCTTTTGTGTCACTCACGGCACTTTCGTTTTATATGTTCACCACCTACTTCGCGACCTACCTGCAAGTGGCCGGTGGCCTGAGTCGCGCAACAGCCTTGCTGGTGTCACTGATTGCATTGCTGTTCGCTGCGGCGATCTGCCCGCTGGCCGGGCTGTATTCGGACCGGGTTGGGCGTCGTGTCACGGTGATGACCGCATGCGCGCTGTTGATCCTGGTCGTGTATCCATCGTTCCTGATGGCCAGCTCCGGCTCGTTCGCCGCGTCCATCGTCGGCGTCATGCTCCTGGCGATTGGGGCGGTGTTGTGCGGCGTGGTAACGGCGGCCTTGCTCTCGGAAACCTTCCCTACCCGTACTCGATACACCGCCTCGGCGATCACCTACAACATGGCGTACACCCTTTTCGGCGGCACCGCGCCGCTGGTGGCAACGTGGCTGATCAGCACCACCGGCAGCAACCTGTCGCCGGCGTTCTACCTGATTGCGATTGCATTGCTCGCATTGGCGGGCGGGCTGGCATTACCGGAGACTTCAAGGATTTCCCTGCATGACGTTGCGACGCAGGAGAAAGCCGAGGGCGTGGGCGCATCCGCCTGAAAACACGAAACGAGCCGGCCAGGTGTCACGTGATCGAGGTCTCCCTAAGCGGCCGTTGACTGGCCGTCAAAACCCTGCACAATTGCCGGTTTTTTTCGCGACAGGACGTCACTCATGCAACGGATTGTAATTCTAGGCAATGCCGGTAGCGGCAAATCCACCCTCGCCCGCGCCCTTGGCAAGCGTCTGGGCCTGCCCGTGGTGCACCTCGATACCTTGTTCTGGGAGCCCGGCTGGATAGAACCCGACGCGGAGCAATTCCGCGCGCGGGTCAGCGCCGCGATCGCAGCGGATACCTGGATTTGTGAAGGCAACTATGCCCGGCGCACCTTTGACCTTCGCCTGCCCCGGGCCGACCTGATCATCTGGCTCGATACGCCGCGCCTGACCTGCTTCGCCCGAGTGATCATGCGCAGCATCAGCAAGCGCCCTCGCCCTGACCTTGCAGCCGGTTGCCCAGAGAAGCTCGACCGGGCGTTCCTGACCTTTCTGAACTTTGTGTGGAATTTCGATCAGGGTTACCGCCCCGGTATCGAGGCGGTGCGCCTGACCACAGGCCCGCGGATTCCTGTGGTGCATTTGTGCAATAGCCAGCAGATTGCCGCCTTTCTCCATGGCTTGCCCGCAATGCCAGGCACCTGCCCTGTATAGAGGGCGCATGATTTCACATTGATATCGCCGATTTGTCATGAAATGACAAGAAATTGTCGTCGAATGAATGGTCGATAGCCTCCCCCGTCCATAAATTTCTCTTCGGGCCCGCGCGTTGAATCCCCCGATCTGACGCCTTGCCCGGCTGGCGCAATGCCTGGGCGCATTTCTGATTTATATGCTCAACATAATAATAATCCGAGGGGTCGCATTGTATGCGTGTGAATTTACCCGTAACCGAGCATGAAAGAGTTTTCCCCACCGAACAGCGATTGATCTCCACGACCGATCTGGATAGCCGAATCACTTACTGCAACGACGCCTTTGTTGCCATCAGCGGTTTCACCTACGACGAACTGGTGGGTCAGACCCATAACCTGGTTCGACACCCCGATATGCCACCCGGGGTATTCGTGCATATGTGGCACACCATCAAGCAAGGCAAACCCTGGATGGGTATTGTGAAAAACCGCTCGAAGAATGGTGATTTCTATTGGGTCAGTGCCTACGTCACGCCCATCTATGAAAACGGACGCATGAGTGGCTACGAGTCGGTCCGCTCGGTGCCCAGCCGCGACCAGGTCCGCCGGGCATCAGCGCTCTATTCCAGAATGCGGGCCGGCAAGCCGATCATTGCGCGCAGCGCGCGGATTTTCCGGCCACTGCGACAGGGGTGGCCATTATTGATGGCTGGCGGGGTTACACTGCTCGGTATTCAGTGGCTATCGACAACCGCGGCACAAGGGGTCCTGATCGCGAGCCTTGGAGTTGCCTGGTACCTGATCGAGTCCCGAAATCGCAAGGCCATCGAGCGTACCCTGGCCGAGCATCCGAAAGCCTTTTCCGATCCGTTGGTCGCCCTCACCTACAGCGATAACCACGGCCCCCAGGGGCAACTGGACATGGCCATGGTCAGTGAGGAAGCGCGCCTGCAGACAGCCCTGAGCCGGCTCGTCGATGCCGGGGTCAATGTCAAGGCCAAGGCGGCGCAATCATCCGAGCTCTCAGGTTCCCAGGCGCAGTCGCTTGATCGTCAGCGCAGTGAAACCGATCAGTCTGCCGCCGCCATTTCACAGATGGCCGCCACCATTCAGGAAGTCACGCAGAACGTCATCAGCACCGCACATGCCGCGTCGGAGGCTGACCAGTTGACCCGTGACGGTAGTGAGTTGGCCCGGCAAAGCCTGAGCGCCATGAAAACCATGCATGAGGCGGTCAACGAGATTGGCCAGGCGGTCAATGCATTGGCGAGCGAAACGCAATCGATCGGCAGTGTCGTGGATGTCATCACCTCCATTGCCGAACAGACCAACCTGCTGGCGCTCAATGCGGCCATCGAGGCGGCCCGGGCAGGTGAGCAAGGCCGCGGTTTTGCCGTGGTTGCCGACGAGGTGCGCTCCCTTGCACAACGCACCCGCACCTCCACCGAACAGATCCACGGCATCATCGCTTCACTGTATGCCGGTGCCGATCGCGCCGTATCAACGGCCAATCGTGGCGAGCAGATTTCCCGCGAAAGCATGCAAAGTGTCGAGGCGGTGCAGTCGGCGTTGGTCGGCATCAGCCAGGCCGTCACCCGGATAACCGGCATGAGCCAGCAGATGGCCTCGGCGTCTGAAGAACAAAGTCACGTGGCTGAAGATATCAATCAGCAGATCACCCGGATTGCCCAACTGTGCGACCACAGTGCCGGGCAGGCCAAGCAAGGCGCGGCGATCAGCCAGGATCTGGAAGTAATGGCCGATTATCTGCACAGCCTGGCCGAACGTTTCAGCCGATAGCCATCAGTGCCTGTTGACCATCTTGCATCCGGACAACAGGCAGCCTCAGTGGAAAACAGCGACGCGTCCCTCAACGCCCCTAGTCCCAATGATAGAATCCTGTTTTGAAAAAGGAGTTTCATCTGTGGAGGCTGGAAAAATGAGTTGCCCTTATTGCGCGGAAGTCATCATGGCTGAAGCCATTCTATGCAAGCACTGCCAATCCGACCTCAGGCAGAAAATACAAATCCCGCCTGGGCGGCCACTACCGTCAGAAAAGAGAATGGGCCCTGTCGGCAAAGTCCTCATCGGAACCATTATCGCCATCACCTTGTACCTGGCTTTCGGCTCTTCTGTCAGTAACAGGTCGCAAGACAAGGAAATGATGCAGGCCCGAGATGCCGTCGAACTATGCCGCCAGGAAGTAAACAGCTACTCCGGCCCTGCAGTCGGGAAAAGCATAATCGTAGAAACTTGTCAGAAGCTTGAAGACGAATTCCGTAAGGGTTTTGGCGACGCACCATAGGAAAAGCCGATTACGAAGCCCGCCATTGAGCGGGCTTTTTTGCCTTTGGCATCAGGCAGCAAATCACTGATTCACCCTGCATGAAAATCCATCATGACATGTCATGACATCATTCAAAAACGGACTTTGGTCAACAAATACGGGGTTAAAAGGACGAATGGTCGAGAGGCGTCAAGCGTGGGGAATTGCCGGGAGTTTGCAGCCACTACAGGCTTTTCAGGCAGGCACGTTCGTCGCGGTAAGGTGAACTTCACTTACTCAACGTGTCACATTAGGTCCCCGTCAAGCGAACTTCAGTGGAGGTATAGCCTTATGAGCATGGCCACAATTGTCAGTGCCGTGATTTCCAGTCTCGCACCCAGTGTCTTTGACCAGAACAACCTGCAAGAACCCGGCGCGCATGTTTCAGCCGTCGATTATCACTACGGTATGGACATCGATGTGAAACAGGTACTGCAGCGCACCGATACATCCGACAAGACCGGCGTAGTACCAGTGACTGTGGTCTACCTGGACAGCCAGGGTGAGCTTCACAAGATCCGTTTCCTCGAATGGGGTGCAAGCCCTGCCAACCCCACCAGCATTGCCTGATCCGCTCGTCGATCGGATTCCGGGCCTCACCGCCCCCCCCAGAAGCGGAAGTTAAACCTCCCATGCACTCAGTGCGATTGAGGTTTTTTGTTACCTGAAAATGGACATGATCGAATGACTAAACGTTCATTCGAGAAACTCACTTTTATCTTGGTGGCTTAATGTCGCAAGATTAATTGATAACAATTGCTGGATCTAAATGGCAGTCAGCAACGGTAAATTCCAATCAAACCGTGCATAGAGCCAAGTTGATTCACTATTGAAACCAAGAGGTCACCATGGAACTTAGTATGTTCTCTTCGTCCACCGTGGAATATGTGCGTTTAGGCGTTGTATATTTTCATCTTATCGCCTGCTGCGTAGCAATCGGGCTGGTCTTGACCAGCGACATTGCAATGGTCAAGCAACTCCTGAAGGGAGATGCGTCAGGCCACCACGATGACGCGCACATGGAAAGCCTTCAAAAAACCGTAGTGCTTGCACTTGTAGCGCTCTGGATTACGGGCATTGGTATTGTCGGGATCGATTATGCCGGCAAGGGGATGGAATATTTCCTCAATCCAAAATTGCAAGCCAAAATCGGCATAGTTGTGCTGTTGACCTTTAACGGTTTCCTGTTGCATAGCGCTGTATTGCCGGCGCTGAAAAAAGCCGGTTCGTTACTCAAACTCTCCTTCAGCTTGCGCATGCTGGCGCTGTTCTCCGGCGCCCTCTCTGGCGTGTCGTGGTTCTATGCCGCCATGCTGGGTGTTGGTCGTCCGCTGGCCTGGAAGTATTCGCTGGTGGAGTTGCTGGCAGCCTATCCGGTACTCATCGTCGGTGGTTTCGCAGCGATGGTACTGCTCACTACCTGGGCAAAAAGCAGAGACGCCGAAGCGCGTAGGGAGCAAGGCACCTGGTCACCAGGAAACGCCGCCCTGGCTGGATGGTGAGACAAGAAAGTTCAGCTTTAGCCAATAAAACCCATTTTTAGCAGTTCGTAAAATGTCACTTGAGGATACCCAAATGAAATCCATGAAAGCCCTTTTCGTAATCGCCGCTCTGACCGCTTCTTCTCTGGCGATGGCCACAGGTGGTGGTGACAAGACGTTCAATCGCATGGAGTCGGCCCGGAAAGTCTCGATGGAGGCCTTCCTGGTTGCACAGAAACAGAAGGCTGAAGCCGCTGTCGCTGAAAGCAAAGCCAAGGCTGCCAATCACACCAACAGCTGATCGATGTAGCCTGTCCCCCCGGCTGACAGAAATGTGCAGCCTCAAGCCTCGCTAGCAGTACCCAAGGTGTTGCTAGCGCCGGTTTAACCGAGATCCCTTGGACCCACGCCTATGCCAGTCTCGCAAACCCGCCCCTCACCCGCGCCGTTGCTCAAACCGGGAGAGACGGTTGTTTTGTTCGACGGTGTCTGCAAGCTATGCAATGGCTGGGTGAGATTCTTGATTCGCCATGACCGCCAGCGGCGCGTGCGGTTGGCGGCGGTTCAGTCACCCGAGGGGCAGGCTCTGCTTGCATGGGCAGGTTTGCCCCTGGATCAGTTCCACACCATGGCGGTGATCCGCGACCGACACTACTGGGAGCGTTCGCAAGCATATTTCGAAGTCATTGCCCAGTTGCCCGCACGTTGGCACCCCGTGCTTCTGTTGCGCATTTTTCCTCGCACGCTTCTGGATTGGGCATACGACCGCATTGCGCTTAATCGTTATCGGCTCTTCGGGAAATACGACACATGCCTGTTGCCGGACCCTGATCATGAACAGCGCTTTTTGAAAGCCCCCCTGTGAACGCCCTCATGCGCATTAACCGGATCGCCCTGAGGAACCGGCTATCGCTTCAGGAGACAATCCCCTCAAACAAACGCCCGACAATGCCGGGCGCCCGTTCTTCAGGTCTGTACTCAGAAGCGATAGTTGGTGCTCAGCTCCAGCGTCCGTGGGGCACCCGGTGTGATCAGATCCACTGAGCCATGCGCCGAAGCGTAATAGTCCTTGTCGAAAACGTTGCGCAGACGCAGGGCCATGTCCCATTTCGGCTCGTTGTACAGCAGCGCGGCGTCCACGGTTGTGTAAGCCGGCATGACCACATTGTTATCCAGCGCGGTATAGCGATCATCGACATAGTTGGCCCCCATGCCCACACGCCAGGTTTGCGTCAGTGAACGCACCAACCACAGGTTGGCGCTGTGGCGCGGCGTCAGGGTCGGCACCTGCCCTTCGTTGGCGACCCCGTTGGTAAAGCTGTTGGACTTGGTGATTTCGGCATCCAGAAAGGCGTAACCGGCATAGACCTGCCATTTGTCACTCAACTGCCCGCTGGCGGTCAGCTCAAGGCCGTCGGTACGCTGCTCTCCCGCAAGCACCAGTTTGGTCGGGTTCGCCGGATCGCTGGTTTTCATATTGGTGCGTTCCAGGCGGAACAGCGCCGCGGTCAACGCCAGGCGATTGTCGAACAGGTCCCACTTGCCGCCGATCTCGAAGTTGGTGGTTTCCTCTGGTTCAAGATCCTGGTTCGTCGTGCTCAGGGCGAACATCTCGGCGGAGGGTTGGTAGGAGCGGCTCACCGAGACGTAATAGGACTGCACTTGATCAGGCTGGTAGACCAGACCGACTCGCGGGCTCCAGGTCGTATCGGTGCGGGACAGCTCGCTGTGCGTCAGGTCATCGGCGTACTCCTGGTCGAACACGTCGTAACGCACACCCAGCAGTGCCTTCCACTGTGGCGCCAGTTCGATCAGGTCCTGTACGTAGAAGCCGGCGGTGTCCTGGGTGTTGGTACCCTTGGCGGTTTGCCGGTTGGCCTGGAACGGCACGTCGACCAAGGCATCGCGGTACACCGGCACCCTGGCCACATTGGATTGGCTGAATACGGACTGGTCCTTCACCTGGCGCCCCAGCTCCACACCATAGAGCAGGTTATGGTTCATCCCGGCAAGCACGGCGCGCTGCTTGAGTTCGGTCTGGTTGAACCACCCGTCCTCCTTGCGCTGCACGTTGCCGCGGTTGAGTTTTACCAGCAGTTCACCATTGGGAGCAGTGACGAAACGTGTCGGGCTGGAGTCAGCGAGTGTGTTGTTGCGATCCAGGTCGTAGTGGTAGTAACGACTGGTATTGCTCAGGCTGAAATCGTCGTTGATCCGGTAGTCGACACCCGCCGTGAACGAGAACACTTCGCTGCGGGTGTAGTCATCATCCGGGTCGGCGGCACCGAAGCGCTTGTCGCGGTCCACATCGACCGGGCGGTCGCCTCGTGCCGGGATGCCGAAGTCAATCAGGCGCTTGTCATACAGATAGGTAGCACCCAGGTCCAGTTCCAGATCATCCGAGAGCTTGAAGTAGGCCGAAGGCGCGATGGCCTTGCGGTCGATGTAGCCGTCATCCCGGTAGGTGTCACTGTTCTCCAGCGCGCCTGTCACACGAAAGGCTTTATTGCCTTGCTGCTGATCGGCCCAACCGGCATCGAACTGAGTGCGTTTTTCGCCCTCGCTGTCGACACTGACGCCGACCTCCTGCTTGGGTGCGAAGTTGGGTGTCTTGCTGATGCTGTTGATCAGCCCCCCCGAAGAGCCTCGGCCATAGAGCACCGCAGCCGGCCCCTTGATCACTTCCACCCGCTCGACGTTGGACAGATCCCGGAAGTACAGCGCATCGTCGCGAATGCCGTCGACATACATGTCGCCAATGGCACTGAAACCACGGATGGTGACCTGATCGCGCTGACCGTCACCATTGGACAGGCCGATACCAGGGACGTTCTTCAGCACGTCCTCCATCGACCGCGCCCCCTGATCCTTGATGACGCTTTGGGGAATCACATTGACGGTTTGCGGGATATCTCGCAGAGGGGCGTCGATCTTCAGCGCGCTCCTGCTCTCGGTCGACATGTAGCTCTGCTCGCTGTACTCACTGTTCACAGCGGTTGCCGGTAGGGTTAGAGCAGACTCCGTTTCTGCCTGTAATTCAGGTACAACCAGAACACCCAGCAACGACAGAGAGGCTGGGTAAATGCGCGATCGAGCCACCATGGACACCTTTGTTTGAATTGTCGCGCGAATAATAACGATTATCTTTTGTAAGTAAATACATATCATTCCTATATGCAACTCAGAACGATCGTCTCAATTTCATGGGCGGTCGACAGAAGCGTTAGTGCACTGCCGTACTCGGCAGCCACATTATTGTGACGCTGACGCTGTGGTGGATGACTTATCCAGCCCCCCTCGATACCCTTTCGCCTCCGGGTGCCTGACGGCAATTCAGGTCAAACCACACTTCATCCAGACGAACCAAAAATGAAATCCTCCGCAGGTTTGCTGTTGTCAGGTATCGAGCTGGACCGTGCCAGTTCCATCCCCTTGTACCGCCAACTCTACTTGCAGATTCGCAAACAGATCCTCAGTGGCAGGATTCAGGGAGGCGTGCGCCTGCCCTCCACCCGGACCCTGAGCAAGGAACTGCAGTTGTCGCGAATCAGCATTCTCAATGCGTTCGATCAACTGATTGCCGAAGGTTTTCTGACGTCGAGGACCGGGGCCGGGACCTATGTCGGCCATGAATGGGAAAGCCGCGGTATTGAAGACGATGAACACAAGCGCCAGCCTCCGCGCCTGTCCGACCTTAGCCAGTCCATGCTGTCATTGCGCAGCGATCATTTTCGCGGCGTTTCCTATGCCGACTGGGCGACCGGGAGCCCGACCTCGTTCCTGCCCAGCCACAGCGCCTACGATGCATTCCCGCAATCGGTCTGGAAGCGGCTGTTGAACCGCCACCTGCACAAGCCGACCAAGGCCATGCTCGGTTATGGCGAACTACAGGGATTGCTGGCCCTGCGCGAGGCGATTGCCGAGTACGTCTTCGATGCCCGTGGCATCGATTGCACTGCCGATCAGGTGGTCATCGTGTCCGGCGCCCAGCAAGCCTTCAACCTGCTGGGCATGCTGTTGCTCAATCCGCAGGACAGTTTCTGGATGGAAGATCCGGGGCATATCGCGGCGCGGATTGCGCTCCAGGCCCAAGGTGGTCAGGTCGTGCCGTTGCGTATCGACGAACAGGGGATCGATGTCCGGCAAGGCCTGGCTTTGTGTCCTGACGCCCGCCTGGTGTTTACCACACCTTCCCGTCAGCATCCCTTGGGCGTCACCATGAGTTATGGGCGACGCCAGGAACTCATCGACTGGGCCGCTCAGAATCAAAGCTGGATCATCGAGGACGACTGCGACAGTGAATTTCGCTACAACGGTCGCCCCCTGCCGGCACTCTATGCCATGGACCAATGGGCCCGGGTCATCTACGCCGGAACCTTCAGCAAAGTGCTCTTCCCCTCGCTGCGACTGGGTTACGTGATACTGCCGAACGCCTTGATCGAACCCTTCTGCACCCTGCGGGCGGTCATGGATCGCAGCCCGCCCACGCTGCTACAGGCCGCCACGGCGGACTTCATGCGCGAAGGCCACTTTCTCGGCCATATTCGCCGAATGCGCGCCCTGTACCAGGCTCGCCAGCAGGCACTGGTCGAACAACTGCAGAAACGGCTGGGCTCTTTCTTCAGGATCACGCCAGTGGAAGCCGGCATGCACCTGATCGCCTGGTTACCCGCGCATCTCGATGACGATGCCCTGGCCAGGGAACTCGGCCAGCATGACATTCATACCTATCCCCTGAGTGACTACTGCGTCGAACATGTCTTGCCACCGGCGCTGTTGATCGGCTTTGCCAGCACCCCCGAGGACCAGGCCCAGGCGCGCGTCGAAGCACTGGCCCAGGCCTTGGACAAAATGGGCTACCTGCAACCGGCTACTTGACCCAAGGCAAGTGGTCTTATGATTTAACTGATAATGGATCTATCGAGAGTTCCTGACTGGCGCGATAAAGGCTGCGCCGGTAGACCCGGTGTCTGAACCAGGAACGACTCGAATGAACAATAAGATCCAGGAACGATTCAACGCCTTGCTCAGCCATAAGGCTGTCGAGGCCGGAACTCCCCCCGTACTGACTGAGGCACTGGCCCACCGGTTGCTCGACCGACTGGCACAGTTGCGCCTGTTTGCCCATGCCTACCCCTTGCTGACCAACCTGACCCACGGCCGTGTCACCCCTGGCGACCTGCTGGATTTTGCCTATCGCCACGAACTGCAGGGCCTGAGCCTGCACCTGCTCGACGGTGAGGAAAACAGCCTCAGTCAAATGACAACCGCGCAGCTTCTGGCGTTCGCTGCCAAGGCCAATGCACTGGGGCTGGATGTGCATCTGGAAATCAGCAGCACGCTGAAAAAAGATGTCGATCAAGTGATCGCCATTGCCAAGACGCTGGGCACCCGCAACATCCGTGTCTACTCACGCTACGAAGGGGCGCTGTCCCGGGTCATGGACGTGATCGAGTCAGACCTGCACTACCTCGCGCAACAGGCAGACGAGCACGACCTGTTCTTCGACTTCGAACAGCATGAAGAACTCAAGAGCGCCGAAATCGCGCAACTGCTGAACCGGCTGAACCACCCTCGCCTGCACGCGCTGTTCGACTTCGGCAACATGATCAATGCCTGCGAGCAGCCCCTGGCGGCACTGCGCACCCTGGCGCCGCACATACGCCAGACCCACCTCAAGGGTGTGCGCATCGTGCCTGAACAAAACGGCTTCGGGCATTACGGTGTGCTGCAAGGCTGTGACGAAGACGACCTGCCCAACGCACGCATGTTGTTCGAATTGCTGATGCTCGGCGAATCATCCCCGCAAGTGATCGCCTTCATTCTGGAGCAGGAAAACCACTACGTCGCCCCGGCGTTCCGCCAGCTCGACGAAGCCGCCGACCCGCTCATTGCGTACCGGGAAATGAGTGAAACAGCGCTGCCGGAAGGCTTCTCGCTGGAGCGAATGCTGGCCGATGAGCACCGTTGGGCAAACAACCAGGTCGCCTACGTACGAGGTCTGCTGGCCGAGTTCCGCACCCTGGCCGAGTTGACCCTGGCCCATTGCGCTAACGCCTGAACCTGACGTGCCGACCGGCACTGCCTACCCAATAATGCCTGGAGAACAATAATGACATCCCAAGACAAGGCCAAATGGCTCAGATTCCTGATTCTCATCCTCGGTGGCGGCACCATCTACAAGCTGGCGAATCTCAAAGACGCCTTCTACATCCCCATGCAAGAATTCATGGGGCTGTCCCACACTGAAATCGGCGTGCTGCTGAGCGCCAACGCCATCATCGCCACCGCGCTGTTCGTGGTGGGCGGCATGCTTGCCGACCGGTACGACACGCGCAAGCTGATCCCCCTTGGCTTGATCGGTACCGGCGGCCTCGGACTTTACCTGGCGACCTTCCCGCCCTTCAGCAATCTGCTGGTGGTGTTCTGCCTGCTGGCCGTGTGTGCCGACTGCCTCTTTTGGCCTTCGCTGCTCAAAGCCATCCGCAACCTGGGCGACGATAAGGAACAGGGTCGCCTGTTCGGCCTGCTCGAAGGCGGGCGTGGCGTCATCGATACCCTGGTCGCCTTCTCTGCGCTGGGCGTCTTTGTCGCCATGGGCTCCGGTGAAAACGGTCTGAAATCGGCGATCCTGTTCTACTCGGTCATCGACATTCTTGCCGGTACCCTGACCTGGCTGCTGCTCAAGAGCGGCAAAACCCAGTCGACCGTCAAGCCGAAGAACGGGTTGTCGAACCTGTTCGAGGCCATCAAGGTGCCGGGCATCTGGCTGGTCAGCCTCAACGTGTTCATGGTCTACATCGTGTACTGCGGCCTGACCTATTTCATTCCCTACCTCAAGGAAATGTACGAGCTGCCCGTGGCCCTGGTGGGCGCCTACGGCATCATCAACCAGTACTTCCTCAAGATCCTGGGCGGCCCTGCCGGTGGCTTCATTGCCGACAAACAGTTCAAGAGTTCCAGCCGCTATCTGAAGTGGGCATTCCTGGCGTTGTTGCCGCTGATGGGTGTCATCATGCTCATCCCGAAAAGCCCGGACTTCATCTACGCAGGCATGGCGGCCACCCTCTCCTTCGCGCTGATTGTCTTTTCCATGCGCGGCGTGTTCTGGGCACCCATGGGTGAAGTCGGCATTCCCCAGCACATCACCGGTTCAGCCTTCGGGATCGGTTGCCTGATCGGCTATGCGCCCGGCATGTTCGCCTACGTCATCTATGGCGCCATCCTTGATCACTTCCCGGGTCAGCAGGGCTACAACTACGTGTTCTCGTTGATGAGCGTATTGGCCATTGTCGGGTTCATGGTGTCCAGCCTGCTGTATCAAGCGGTCCGCAAGAATGCCACGATCACTGGCAAGGTCAGCGCCGCGCAAGCCTGAACATAGACGGTGCATGCAGTGCGGCGGTAACCGGGGTCTCTCGGTTACCGCCGCACTGTGCTGCCATCAAAAGGCGAAATCGGCCTCGTCCATGGCCATCAGGCAATGGGCTCCGCCCCGCAGGCTTTCGCGGTGGCCACTGGCACGGGGCAGCACCCGGCGCCAGTAGAAATCCGCCGCTTGCAGCTTGGCCCGATAGAACCCGGGTTCGTCGGTACCAGCATCCAGTGCCGCTTGGGCACGCACAGCCGCCTGTAACCACAGCCCGCCCACCAGCACGTAAGCGCTGTACGCCAGGAAGTCCACCGACATGGCGCCGATTTCCTGCACATCACGCCGACACGCCTCGACCACCTCGGTACCCAGTTCACGCCACTCGACGAGACGCTGCTGCATTGCCTCGACCATTTGCCTCAGCGCTGCTTGCGAGCCGGCCGCGTCGACATGCACGGCCAGCTCATCGATCAAGGCGCCCAGTTCCGTTGCGCCGTCGCCCAGCACCTTGCGCCGCAGCAGATCCAGCGCCTGGATACCGTTGGTACCTTCGTATAGCTGAGTGATGCGGCTGTCACGCATCAACTGCTCCATACCCCACTCACGGATGTAACCGTGGCCGCCGTACAACTGAACGCCCAGGCTGGCGACTTCCTGGCCGACGTCGGTAAAGAAGGCCTTGACGATCGGAATCAGCAGCGCTGCCCGACAACTCGCCTTCTGGCGAGCCTCGGGTTGCGGGTCGCCGTGTTCCAGATCCAGTTGCAGGGCGGTGTAGGCCGCGAGCAAGCGGCAACCTTCGCTCAAGGTTTTTTGCGTCAGCAGCATGCGCCGAACATCGGGGTGCACGATGATCGGGTCGGCGCTCTTGTCCGGCGCCACCGGGCCGCTGATGGCCCGCGATTGCAGGCGCTCACGGGCATAAGCGAGGCCACCCTGGAAGGCGGCCTCGGCGATGCCCAGTCCCTGCAAGCCAACCTGGAAGCGTGCATCGTTCATCATGGTGAACATACAGGCCAGCCCCTGATTCGCTTCACCGATCAACCAGCCTTGTGCGCCGTCGAAGTTCATCACGCAGGTGGACGCGCCCTTGATGCCCATCTTGTGTTCCAGTGCGCCACAGCTCAGCGAATTGCGCGGCCCCGGAGTTCCATCGGCAGCGGCCATGAACTTGGGAACCAGGAACAGGCTGATGCCCTTCACCCCGGCCGGTGCATCCGGCAAACGGGCAAGGACCAGATGAACGATGTTGGCGGTCAGGTCCTGCTCGCCACCACTGATGAAAATCTTGCTGCCGCTGACCTGATAGCTGCCGTCGGCTTGAGGTTGGGCACGGGTTCGCAGCAGGGCAAGGTCGGTACCGGCCTGGGGCTCGGTGAGGCACATGGTACCGGACCATTCACCGCTGACCATTTTCTCCAGGTAAGCCTGCTTGAGCGCCTCGCTGCCATGGCGATGCAGAGCCAGCACCGCGCCTTCGGTGAGGCCGGAATAAATGCGAAACGACAACGAGGCGGCCATCAGCATTTCGTGGAAGCTGGCCGAAATCAGCTGCGGGAAACCCTGGCCGGCGAACTCCAGCGGTCCGGTCATGCTCGCCCAGCCGTTATCAACGTACTGCCGGTAGGCGTCGCGAAATCCCTGGGGCGTTGTGACGTGGCCGTCGATCAACTGACAGCCCTGCTCGTCACTGTTGCGGTTCAGCGGCGCGACCACTTCGGCGGCGAAGCGGGCGGCTTCTTCGAGGACGCCGTCGATGGTTTCCCGGTCCAGCCCATTGTTCAACCGCGCGCAATGGCCGCTGACATCGAACAGTTCGTGCAGCACAAAACGCATGTCGCGCAGGGGAGCTTGATAATTCATGTCGGCCTCATGGGTTGGCGCAGTGGAAAAGATTGCCGTCACCCTAAGCAGGCGCCTACTATTTTTGAAATTTCATTTTCATATGCCTGGTATTTGTAATTTGAATTTAAAAAGCTTCGATCTGAATTTGCTCCGCGTCCTCGATATGCTGCTGCGCGAACAGAACGTGTCGCGAGCGGCCGAGCGCCTGGCCCTCAGCCAGCCCACCGTCAGCAACGCCCTCGCCCGCCTGCGTTCACTGTTCGACGACCCCTTGCTGGTGCGGGTTGGCCGCCACATGCAACCCACCTCCCGGGCGCTGGCGCTTGAGGGGCCGATTCGCGCGGCCTTGCAACAGATCGAACAGACACTCAATGCCGGGGAAACCTTCGACCCACGCCTGAGCCAGCAGCAGGTACGCATCGCCCTGACCGACTTTGTCGAGCAGCTGTGCATGCCGCCCTTGCTGGCACGTCTGGGAGAGCTGGCGCCAAACCTGCGTGTCGACGTTGCTCACCTGGCCCCCAGCCTTCCTGCCGAGCTGCTGGATCGGGGTGAACTGGACATGGTTCTGGGACGCTTCGAAGAAGTGCCAGCGCGTTTCACCCGCCGGACCTGGCACAGCGAAACCCTGCGGCTGGCCGTGCGCAAGCAGCATCCGCTGGCACACGACACACTCACACTGGATGACTTTCTGGGGCAGCGTCATCTCTGGGTGAGTGGCGGCCAGTCGCGGGGCATGGTCGACCAATGGCTGGGCAAGCAAGGCCTGTCGCGCAAAATCGTCTACACCACGCCCAACTACCTGCAGGCGGCGCACCTGGTCGCCCATTCCGACTTGAGCGTCGTCCTGCCGACCCAATTGGCCAATCAATTCGCGCAGTTGCTACCGCTACAGGTGTTCGAACTGCCCTTCGACGTCGGCTCGTTCCACCTCGAACTGGTGTATCTGGCGCAACGCCAACATGAGCCGGCGCTGGCGTGGCTGATCGAGCAAATCCTGGCGGTGCGGCCGGCTTGAACGGACGCCCGGCATAACGCCTTGCCTGAGCCAACGCCTGGGGTTTGCCGAAGTGTTTTTTCGGTTGCGCCAGACAACACCAGGAACAACTTCAAGAGCGACGAATTTCTAACGTAGCGCGTAACCCTCCAGGGCTGCGGTTCTCCAGTTTGATCTGCCCGCCAAAGCGATCGGCAATGGCCTTGACGATAGTCAGCCCCAACCCTGCACCCTGATGATTTCCGCTGCAGTAGAAACGCTCGAAAAGCCGTTCACGATCCTGCTCATTGATGCCCGGCCCCTCATCTTCGACAGTCAGTTCGTAGCTATTTTCCTTTTCTACGAGCCTGACGGTGATCACTCCGTGCCGGGGAGAGAAATTCGCCGCATTGGTCACCAGGTTGTTCAAGGCAATATCGATCGCAGCGGGGTCGACTCTGGCAAGACTGATGTCGTCCCTGACATCAAAAACCAGCTCGAGCCCCTTGCTCAGTAGCCAGGGCGTCAACTGAACCAGGCTTTCGCGAACGGTGCTGGCCAGATCAATAGGCACAGGCGCTTTAGTCCCTGCTGTAGGCTCTATACGAGCCATCGTCAGCAATTGGTTAACCAGTCGGCTGGTACGGTCCACGCCGGCAATCAAGAATTCGAGCGATGCGCGACGATCCGCTTCACTCCCCGCCGCCATCAGGTTTTCAGCGTGGATCCTGAGCACGGCCAGTGGTGTACGCATTTCGTGGGCGGCGTCGGCGATAAAGCGTCGCTCGCGCCCCATGACGTCCTGAATTTGCGCGAGCATACGATTGAGGGCGGCCTGCATGGGCTCAAGCTCAGTGGGTAGCGGCGTCAATTGCAAGGGTTCGAGTGAACCGGGATGCCGGGCCCGCAGCGTTGCAGCCATATTGACCAGTGGCTTGAGTCCCCAGCCGATGGCCAGCCAGATCATGGCGGCCAGCAACAAGCTCCCCAGGATATTGGGCCACAGTGTGTGGCGTACGATGCGGTCCACCAAGTCCATTCGCACGTCGTCCCGTTCGCCCACCCAGATGCGCAGGTTGTTCTGCTTGTCTACAAGCAGGAAGGCACGCCAATGCCGGTTGTTCAGGTCGACTACATCGCTGAAACCTGGTGTGACCGCGGGTGTGCTGAAGGACGGAGAACTGGCCGTATGTACCAGCACTTCGTTCCTGGCGTTCCAGACCTGAAACGCAATTTTCGTTTCATACGGATGCCCCTCGCCCCCGGGCGTTGCCTCGTTCAGGGCCTGGTTGAAAGCCTTGTACAGATCCGCATGTTCCTTGCTCACCATGGGCATACGCATGACGCCTTGTAGCAGGCGAGCGTTCTGGGCCAGATGGGCATCATAGACTTCGGCGATTTCGTGGTTGCTGTCGTGCAGATTCAACACACTGATCACGGCCAGGCCGGCGAGCATCAGGCCGATGATCAGGACCAGGGTCCGACGCCGGATAGAGCTCATCGACGCTCCTCCACCAAGTAGCCGATACCACGGACGGTGCGGATCAGATCGGTGGAGAACTTCTTGCGCAGGTGATGGATGTGCACTTCCAGGGTGTTGCTTTCGGCCTCCTCGTTCCAGCCATACAGCAACTGCATCAGATGATCGCGAGTCATTACCCGACCCGGTGGCGAGAGCAGTTCGTGGAGCAACTGGTATTCCTTAGGTGTCAGGGCTACTGGCTCGCCTTTGTAGCTGACTTGCTGGGTGTCGGGGTTCAGGCTGATACCTGCGTGCTCGATCAGCGATTGTCCACGCCCGGCACTGCGACGAAGCAACGCACGTATGCGCGCCTTCAATTCTGCCAGGTCGAAAGGCTTGATCAGGTAGTCATCGGCGCCGGCATCCAGACCGGCGATACGGTCTTCGGTGGCATCGCGCGCGGTCAGGATCAACACCGGCAGATTGGAACCGCTGTCACGCAAGCGCCTGAGCACTTCGAGACCGTCCATGCGTGGCAGGCCAAGGTCGAGCACCGCCAGATCGAAGATTTCACTGCGCAGCGAGTGCAAGGCGCTGTTGCCGTCCTGCAACCAGTCGACGGTATAACCTTCCCGGCTGAGGGCCTGATGAATACCCTCGCCGAGCGCCACGTCATCCTCTATGAGTAATAAGCGCACAGGGTCTCCTGTCAGCCGAGTTTCTTGTTCACATCCACCAACAGCGTCTCGATCTCCTTGCGGCGCCCGACGTCAGCGCTCTCGCGGCCAGGTCGAGGCGCAGCCTGCAAGGCTTTTTGCAGCGCTGCCCTGGCTTCAACATAACGCTTCTGACGGTAGAGGTGATCGCCCCAGAAGTACAGGCTGTCGATGCCGTTGGGGTTCATTTGCAATGCCAGCTTGAGCAACTGTTCGGCCTTGTCCGAATCGCCGAAACCGATGGGCCAGCCCGGTACGCGGTCATAGAGAGCCCCCAGACTGGTATAGGCTGAGCCTTGCAGGGCCTTGGGGTCCAGAGTCAAGGCTGTTTCCAGATCGGCTTTCGCATCCTTGACCTTGCTCAGCGCACCCAGCCCACCCTGTGCGCCCGCCCAGCTACTGGTGACGATGCCAGACCAGATCCAGGCCTCAGCCACCGTTTGGCGCTCCTGCTTGAAACTCGAAGCCTGAGCGGCCAGCTTTTCAAAAGCCGCGGTCCGTTGCCCCGCGGGCAACTCGTATTGAATGTGCGCCCAGCTTTGCTGGATACCGTTGAGGCGTTGCTGGTCGGCGGGGTCCAGCGCCCAGACGCTCTGGCTCATTGCGCCAAGCAGTAGGCAAGCGATGATCTTTCTCATGGTTTGACATTCTCCTGGTCGGGTTTGTGGCTCAGGCGGCGGATCAGGGGCAATTGTTTGCGCAACCCACGGTCCACCAGATGGGGCAAAAAGCTGTTCAGGCGTACAAAAAAACGTTCGGGCCAGCCCAGGTACAAGTCGCGACGGTCACCGGCAATGGCGTGAATCACTGCGGCCGCCACGGCTTGCGGATCGTCGACATTGGTCTTGAGCGCATCATTCAGCGCCTGGGCCGCCGGGCTGTTCATGCTGGTACGGGTCGCTCGCGGGGCGACGTAAAGCACACTGACCCGAGTGTCGGCCAGCTCCCGGCGCAGGGCCTCAGAGAACCCGCGCAGGGCAAACTTGGTGGCGCAGTAACTGGCGTAGCCGGGGTAGCCGATGGAGCCATAGGTCGAACCGACGTTTACCACCATGGCACTGGCGGCTTGCTTTAGCTGCGGCAACAAAAGTTTTGTCAGGCACATGGGCGCACTGATGTTCACCGCGAGCATCGAATTGATCTCGCTGTCGTCCAGCTGTTCGAGCATGGCGAAATGATTGACCCCGGCGGCATTGATCAGCAGGTTGATGCCACCGATGCCCTGGGCCTGCGCCAACACCTGACGGCGGTCGGAGAGCAACGTCAGGTCCGCACGGACCCAACTCAGGTTACCGGGATAACGCTCAAGCAGCGGCACCAACGGTTCCCGATGCCGAGCCACGGCCAGCACCTGGGCACCACTGGCGCACAGTGCGGTGGCAATGGCCAGGCCGATGCCGCCGCTGGCACCGGTCAACACGACGCGAGCTTCAGACAGGCGCATGCAGATTCTCCCCGTTACGCGGCAAGCCACGAAACATATCGGTGTAGAGCCGGTACACCACTTTGGAGGCATGAATGACGGCGGCCTGGTCGCCCGGGTCTTCAAGACGGTTCATCAATCGACGGTAGGTCTGCATATGTTCGATATCCAGCGAGCCGTGGGAACTGAGGTAGCTGAAGGCGCTTTCCGGCAAGTCCAGGTGCTGGCGAATACTGCCGGCGGCGTGGGTCGCCAAAGCGATGCTCGTGCCTTCAAGTACGTTGACCATGCCGAACAGACCCACCGGATTGTCCCTGGCAATCAGGTCGTAGAGGAAGCTGACCATCAATTCGATCGGCAATGACGGGCGTCCGTCCCGTACAGCGGCTCTGTCACCGCCGCAGGCTTCAATATCATTGAGTACCCATTGTTCGTGGCCGTATTCGTCCTCGATGTATTCACATACCGCTTCGCGCAGCCATTCCAGACGTGATGCCAACCGCGCACCACAGGCCATCATCAACGGCACGGTATGGCGCACGTGGTAATAGGCCTGAGCCAGAAAGGCCCGGTAACTTTCCAGGCTGACGTCGCCCTCCAGCGCATCACGGATGATCGGCAGGTTGAACAACTCAATGCGTTCTTGCTCAGTGGCTTTTTGCAACGTGTCAAAAAAACTCATGGTGCGGATTCCTCGGAAAATGCAGATTCGCTCAATTGCCCCCGGTAGCGTTCGACGATCGCGTCACGGCGGGGCCGGCCATTGGCGGTGAGCAAGCCGTTGGTGGCAGTGAAGGGTTGGTCGAGCCGGCTCCAGTGGTGGACCTGGGCGTACTCGGGCAACGCCTCGTTGGCCTGGGCCACGGCGGCGGCCAGTTGTTCGTCGGTGCAGTCCGGGCGATGGGGCCAGAGCAGCGCATGGTTGTGAGGCATGGCCTCGCCATAGACGAAGGCCTGGGCAACAGGCCCGCGCTGGGTCAATTCGGCTTCCACCCACTCGGGGTTTACGTTGCGCCCGAAACTGGTAACGAACTGATGTTTCTTGCGTCCCTTGAGGTAAAGAAAACCCTCGGCGTCGAACTCGCCGAGATCGCCGCTGGGCCACCACTGGGCGGTGTGCGGTGCCTCTCCCAGATAGCCCAGCAAGGTTGAACCCTTGATCAGCACTTCGCCGTCCTCCGCCAGGCGAATCTCTACATGGGGCAATGGCCGTCCGACACTGCCGGGGCGCCATGCTTGCGGGCGATTGAGGCACACGACCGACGCGCATTCCGACAGCCCGTAACCTTCATAGACGGGTATGCGCACGCGTTGAGCGCGATGCAGTAGATCTTCGCCGACCCGGGCGCCGCCCACGGCGGCAAAACGCAGGTGCTGTGGGTCGAAAGCCTTTTGCTCGGCAGCGTTGACCAGCATCAGCAACAACTGCGGTACCAGAACCAGACTCTGGGGCGATCGGCTGGCCAGGCAACTCAACAATGTCGGCACATCCACACCGCTGGCGCCTTCAATTCCCAGGGTTTTCGGGCCGGGCAGGCTCAAGGTGGCGCCGGCATACAGTGCAGCGTAACAACCGATGTTCTCCAACAAAATGGCCAGCGGCAGCAGCGCCAAGTGGTGTTGCGGATCGGTGGGTTTGCTGGCCAGGTGCAGCTCATAAGCGACCCGCAGAATGCTGTCGGCACTCAAGCACACGCCCTTGGGTGTGCCTGTGGTGCCCGAGGTGAAGGTCAACTTGGCAGTGCCTTCAAGCATCCGGTTCGGGCCATTGAACGTGCGGTGCCAGAACTCGCCGCACTTCTGATACCCGGTCGCCAGCAGTTCGTCGTGCAATTGCGGCTCGGCAATGACGAGCTCGGCCTGGCTTTGCTCCAGGCAATGCCTGCGTTGCGCCGGACTGAAAAAAGGCGGCAAGGCTACACAGGTCAAACCCTCGAACAACGCGGCCAGGTCCCAGAGCAGAGCTTCGACGCCATTGTCCAGCGCCAGGGCGACCACCCTGACCCGTTCATCGCGCAGGCGCTGCTGGCGAAAAATGACCTCGGCATACAGCGTGGCGTAGTCCAGCTTCAGATGATCGCCCCACAACGCAATGGCGTTGGTTTTTTGCTCAGCATGATTACGCAGGGTCTGTTTGAAGCGCTCCATTTCAGGCGACATGGCAGGCACCTTCAATAGAGGTCGGCAAGCCCAGGCGACTGAACAGGCCAATGTTGCGCAAATGAATGAAACCGGAGCGAACATTGCCGAAATGAACCCACGGTTTGCTTTCGTAGTAGCTGCCCCAGGCGTGGCGGTCCTCGCCCAGACGCGCCGGGTCGGCAGCACACAGGGTCACGGGCTTCAAGCCAAGGCGGTGAAAGCTATTGACCAGCCCCAGGTTCCCGGTGAAGGCAACCCATTCCAGCCCCCCCATGGCCAGCAGGTAGGTCATCGCGATGATGCTCATCCGTGCGCTGCCGGTGTCGCTGGCAGCCAGGTTGCCTACCTCTACGATGGCTGAGCGGCTTACGGTCTGGTCGGCCGCGGCACTGATCAGCGGATCGATCGCATCGTCCAGGTAACCTTCCAGGAACAGCGGTCCGCTGCGCGCCAGACGCACGCCAATCACCGCGCAAAGCGCGCCGGACGCCTCGCTCATGCCAAACAGCTCCGGCATGAAGTGGCGAATATCGGCACCGTGGGCCTTACGAAAGCGTTGCTGGATAAAGGCTTCGAAGGCACTTCGTTGCGGGGCGTCCGGCAAGGCCCTGACGAGATACATCTGCTGCGCTTCGGTCAGGCCAAAGTGCAGCGGCAACTGAACGTTCCAGTTGAAATCGGACATTGAAAACATCTCCCCCGGATCAATTGGGGAGAAGTATCAAAGGCATTTCTTAACGAAGTCTGAAGGTGAAAAAACGATTGTCGCCTTGGTGACAGTCCGTAATGACATGCCATGGCCTGCTTCAGGAACGGACTTAGGCCAACAAATACGGGGGTTTAACCGGAGCCCCCGACTGGCTGGCCACAGTTACTCATGGCGCGGACGCTTATGCGCCTTCCAGTTGATCGCGCAAAAACTCGATGAAGCGCTGGGTTTTCGCCGGCAACAGGCGCGTCTCGGTCAGCGCATACACTGAAACCGAAGTGGCGTGCCATTGAGGCAAGACCTTAAGCAGCTTTCCATTGATCAGGTCTTGCTCAGCGATGCTCTCGGGCAGCAAAACGATACCCAGGTCCAGTGGTCAGTATCCCTGCCCTCACGCACTAGTCACTTCTGCCAACAGCGGGCACCGATGAAGTCGGGACGAATGAAAGCAACCGGTCATCGATACATTCAGAAAACAGCCACTTCTCCTGGCCCAGACACCCCGCACAATCGCACCCTTTATTGGGGGATATTCCCCGTCATCGGGGTATTCATCCTGGCTGCTCATACACCAGTTTGAAGCCAGCGGACAAGGGGGGCGTGGCGTAGAGCCATTAGTCACCTCCTGTCACTTTCGGCGGGAAATTTGCATCGTTCCCATCCCGGTTCGCAATCAAACGTTTCGCCAGCCGGGCCAGGAGCCGTGACTCGTTGCTCATCTATTGCCACGCTCCGAGGAACCCGTCAGAGGTGTTTGCGATGAAACTGGATACCGGAAGGTTGAATCCTAGTCTTTTGTCCAAAACCAGGCTGGCGCTGAGTATCTCTGCTGCCGCGATCATGTTGGGGCTGGGCTTGTCCCAGACCCAGGCAGTCCCCCTCGACAACACCGATCCCCCGCCTCCTACCGACCCATCGGCGTTCACCAATCCGCCCGCCGACCCCAATGCCGCATTGAGGGACTTGCTCAAGCAGCCTCCCGCAAACGTCGGCGCCTTCGACTTACCCAATGGTGTGGCCGGTAACCGCCAGACCCCCTTGGTCGACAATGTGCTGCCACCCGATCTGCAACCCAGCTTCAATATCCCCACTAACGGTAATGCCAGCCCGGTGTTCGGGGTTCAACCGTTCACACAGAAGCTTGAGCTTTTCGAGGAGTTCGGCTCGAACAAACTGGATGCGGCCGACCCTCCATCACCTGTTCCGTTTCCGGTTCCGACGCTGGGGCCCGCACCGGCGCAGGATCCCTTGAAGGTGGCGCGTAGCGGCCCGTCGCCGGCTGCGCTGGATGCCTTTCTCAGGCAGCCAGCTTTGACGCCCTTCCCGACAGAGTTCTCCAATGTACTGGACCGCAACCCGTGGAAGGCGCAGATCGAGGATTTCCTCAATCGCCGAGTCGATTCGCCCGCAGAAGGCCGGCCACCGGGAAAAGGTTGGTCGCACCAGCGTTTCAATGAGTTTTTCCCGCGCAACGCCTTCAAGACTGTGCAAGCAGGCGCGCACGTCAACAGCGGCTTGCGTGATCGTATGCAACGGCATAACTACGCCGTGGGGGAATTTGCGCCAGGCGGGCTCTATCACAACACCAGCGGCAACCCGGCCAACGAGGGCACAACCAAGGGCATACAAGTGCAATTTCACGACAACTTCCCTGTCCAGGACCATAATGCGCTGTGGACATTCGACGGCACCTTTCCGCCCAAACTGCTGCAAGTACGCTATGGCCAGGCGATGCTGATGCGTCATTACGATGCCTTGCCCATTGACCCATCGGCCAACCGGGGCTTTGGCCTGCACACCATCTCCACCCACGAGCATAACGGCCACTCGCCTGCGGAAAGCGATGGCTTTGCCAACGCGTTCTTCTTCCCGGGTCAGTACTACGACTATCGCTGGCCGATCCAGTTGGCCGGCTATGACAGCATCAATACCAGCGCTCAGGATCCGCGTGCGGCGTTCCCGTGCGACCCCGGTGAAGAGCTTTTCGTCAACGACGCCAACCCCGGCTTCAAGACCTGCGACCGCGGCACCATCAAGATCCGTGGCGACTGGCGCGAAACCATGAGCACCCACTGGTTCCACGACCACATGCTCGATTTCACCGCGCAGAATGTCTACAAGGGCAATGCCACGATGATGAACTACTACAGCGCCGTGGATCGTGGCAACGAGTCGGTCGACGACGGGGTCAACCTGCGCCTGCCCAGCGGTTCGGGGCTGGGGTGGGGTAACCGCGACTATGACGTCAACCTGACGATCGCCGACAAGGCCTGGGACAAGGCCGGCCAGTTGTGGTTCAACCCCTTCAATACCGACGGTTTTCTCGGTGATCAGGTCCTGACCAACTGGGAGTACAAGCCCTTCCTGGACGTGCGTGCCCGCCGCTACCGTTTGCGCATTCTCAACGGATCGGTTTCTCGCTACTTCAAGTTGGCGTTGGTGCGTCAGGTCAATGGTAATGGTGGCGAGTTTCCTGGCCCGAAAAGCTCCGGGGTTTCATACAACCGGGTGCCGTTCCACATGATTGCCAACGACGGCAATATCATGGAGCACGCAGTGCCGTTCGATGGCAGCCTGGACCTCGATGGCGACGGCGACACACAGGACCACAATGCCATTTTGCCGATACAGGGCATTGCCGAACGCTATGACATCGTCGTCGACTTCGCGAAAAACGGCATCAAGCCGGGCGACAGGATTTTCTTCGTCAACATCGAGGAGCATGAAAACGGCAAGCGTCCCGAACGTGACATTCCATTGGCGGATGTACTCTCCGGGAAGTACCTGCCCGTTGTCAGGCAAACCAGCCACGGGCCACAGTGGGTCAACGGTGACCCGGGCGTGGGCGCGTTCATGCAACTGAACGTCCAGCCTTACACCGGCCAGGATGTCAGCATGAATCCGGTCGACTTCGAGCCCGCCAAGCCTGGCAAGCCCGAGGGCAAGTTCATGATCCCCCTGCCCTTGCACCGTGATGACCCTGCCGATATCGCCCGGCTTGCCCAGGCGCGGCACCGCACCTTTATCTTTGGCCGCTCCAACGGCACGGATTTCAAGCCCTGGACGATCAAGACCGATGGCGGCGAAGGCTTCAACATGGACCCGCGCCGGATTTCAGCCGCACCACAACTGGCCACTGGCCCGACACCGGCAGGGTTCAAGGGTGAAGGCACGCTGGAAATCTGGAAGATCGAAAACGGCGGCAACGGCTGGAGTCACCCGGTGCATGTGCACTTCGAGGAAGGGATCATTCTCACTCGAGGTGGCAAGACACCACCCGAATGGGAAAAAGGGGCGCGCAAAGATATCTACAATATAGGTCGTCATCCTGAGAGCCTCGACAATGTCGAAATGGCCATCCGCATCCGTGAGTTTGCCGGTACCTACATGGAGCACTGCCACAACACACAGCATGAGGACACGTCGATGCTGCTGCGCTGGGACTCTGAGCACCCGGGCCAGTTCCAATTGATGCCCACTCCATTGCCAAGCTGGGACGGCGTGAGATTCGTGGCCTCGGTTGCGTTACCGACATTCCGTACGGGAGATGGTGTGGGACCACAGGTCGAGGTCGACAATAACCAGGAAGATAGCAGTGGCAGTGGTAGCGGTAGCGGTAGCGGTAGCGGTAGCGGTAGCGGTAGTAGCGGCAGCGGTGTTAGCGGAGGCAAAGGCTAGCGGAGTCTCTGCTCAACTATCTGAGCAATGCGGTGAAGTTGACCGAGCGTGGGCACATCCTGGTTGAGGTGTGCCTGCGCCAGGCCGGCTTGAAAGTCGACGGTGCGGACATGGTTGGCAGACTTCGACGGGGACTGGGCCACCACAGTCTGCATGTTGATTTGCTGCGCAGTTACCAGCCCCACAAGACCCATTTGCTATAGCGCGAGTTACTGGATGCAGTGGCTGTCCGTGACGCGTTACCTGTTCGACGATGGTAATGACATGTTCATTCTTTGTAGTAAGCGCTAGCGTCGTCGAGTTTCAACTTCGCGGGTATCGCCCGCTTCGCCGTATCGGATCCGGTCGACAGGGGTACGCTCTGCGTGACATTGGCCATCCGGGTGATTTCCACCTGCAGCTTATCCTTGCCGAGCAGATAGTCGGCCAGCTTCTGGGAAAACGGCCAGTAGTTCAGATCGGCTGTCAGGGTCAGCGGTCCGACGGCGTCGGCCGGCACCAGGAAGGAGAACTCCCCGATATTGTAGCCCTTGGGCAGAATGCGATTGTCCGAGAGTATCTGCGTGGCATTCCAGACCTCGACGTCCAACGGATTGCCGTTCTTGTCGCCTATGTGCACTTTGAAATTTCGCGTGTTGACTTCGGTCTTGCCGTCCTTGATCGAACCCAGGCGATAGAGCTCGCGACCACTGGCATCCTGCACCCGAAAATCGATCCACATCTCCCGCCCCTCGGGAAAGCCGGTTGGCAGCTTGTGCCCGGCGCCGACGTTGGTCACTTTGACGGCTACCGAGGCGTATTGTCCGGGAATGATGGCGGCCGGCAGTTGCTGGAACGTTATTTGCGCCGCGCGCGCGAGCATGTCGCGTGCGCGTTGCGCGCCCTCCTCCTGACCAAGATGCTTGAGCATCGTCGCGTTGGCTCCGCTGAACCAATGCGAGGCGACCTCCTTGCGGTCTGGCCCCATGATCGCGGCCTTGCCCGCAAAGCCCGGCATGTGGCAACTCTGGCAGGTCACATTGTTAAGGCTGTACGTGCTCTCCTGCCATTCGTCATAAGTGCGCTCCACCGCCACGCTGCTGAACGGGTGCGTGACGTTGTGGCAGGTGCCGCAAAAGTCCGAGCGCGTGTGCAGAGCGGAATACACGGTGTCGTGATAAGGCGAAACGGCATCCTTGCGCGGGCCGAACTTGGTCGGTTTCCCGTGCGCTCGCGGGCTCAGAACATAGGCGCCGTTATCGAGGCCCGTGCGGGCACTGATGTTGTGGCAGGTGTCGCAATCGACCCCGGGCATCGGATGATTCTTCGCACTGTCTTCAATCGAGGAGCGGTTGACTTGCGATGTGATCTGCCCGGTGGTGAGACCGATCGGGGTATGGCAGCCGGTGCAGAAGTTATCGACCTTGCCCTCGGTGGCCGCGCTCGCACGCTTGAGCAAGGCCCGATAGATGGGCTCATCCCAGGCCTGGGACATCATCGACGAGCGCCACTGCCTGTAGATCTCCGTATGGCAAGCGCCACAGACCTGGGCATTGTCGAAGTCCTTCACATTCAAGACCAGGTTGCCGGTGGTATTGGCCCGATGCGGAAAGAACGGCATCGCGCCAATCACATGCATGAGCCTGGAGCGTGCCGGCTCCAGCCACTTCTCATTGTTTTGATTGTCATTGCCCTGAGGTTCGTCAGCCACCACCAGCGTTACCGTCAGCAGACAGGTTAGAAAGCACAACCGGTGCAGCGCTACCTGTGCACACGTATGTCTGGAGTGGCTCATAAGCATTTCCCCTGGACGGTTGCAGAGGATGACTGCAGTACTTCTATTGAGTAAGCCCGGTATTGAGAAGCCAGGGCTACTTCGTGATGCAAACCGATGGCTACAGGCAATCACTCAATGGAGTACTGACAGATCCACAGCATCCCGGCCCTGCACCTTGCATGAACGGGACAAGCTCACTCAGCAATTACTCTGCCAGCGTTGTATAAAATAGGCGCGGTGACCTGAAAGATCCGCAAACATTGGCCAGCGATTGAAGTAACCGGTTAATGAACATGCGAATACCGCTGAGCAATAGCCCCCATTAGTGGGGGGCTCACTCCGAATCGGGGGGGTGTCAGACGGGAGGACCAGGGTTTCTTTGCGGGGTGCACCTCGCAAATCCGGGGCCACTCACTTTACTCGATACGACTTACTCTCTGTCCTTGGTCGATCGAATGAGATTGCCCCGTAACTTCACAATGGCCTTCTGCATCTGCACGAAGTCGTCGGGATCAAGACCGGTTTGCGGGAAGCCGTCTTCGGTGAGACCTTCGCGCAGTTTTCGCCCCTCTTTGGTCAGACTGATCCGCACCTGGCGTTCGTCTTCCGGGTCGCGCTGGCGCATTAAATAACCCATCGCTTCCAACTTCTTCAGGATCGGCGTGAGGGTATTGGATTCGAGAAACAGCTTTTCGCCGAGGCTGCCAACGGTCTGGTTGTCTTCCTCCCACAGCGCAACGAGGGTGATGTATTGCGTATAGGTCAGGCCGAGCCGTTCGAGCATTGGCTTGTAGGCCTTGCCGAAGGCCAGGTTGGTGGAATAGACCGCAAAACACAGGAAGTCGGTGAGTTTGAGATCCAGGGCGGATGTCTTGTCGGTGTTTTTCATGGGCGTTCTCCTGGCTCAATCTTGCGAGACCGAAACTATACGTCGTACGCGATGGTATCGGAAGTGCGTATAAACGCCGACGGCCAGCTCACCGGGGAAATCCCCGGTGAGCTGGCCGTGTAGTGGGTTATGCCGTCAGGACGTTGATGTCGACATCAATATTGCCGCGTGTGGCCTTGGAGTAAGGGCAGATTGCATCGGCGTTGTGGGCCAACTCGGTCGCCACCCCCTGGTCCAGCCCCGGCACCCGCAGGGTCAGTCGGGCCTGGAGGAAGTAAGCCGCGCCGGTCTGGCCCAGGTCCACTTCAATGTCGACGGCGGTGTCGGTCGGCAGTGTCACCTTCATCTGTTGGGCGGCCAGCCCCACCGCTGCGATGTAGCAGGCCGACCAGGCTCCGGCGAACAGTTGCTCGGCTTTCGGGTGCGGCTGGACGGCGGTGAGCACGTGTGCCGGTGTATCGCTGCCGGGGGACGACAGCACGATATCGAGGTTGCCGTTATGACCGCGCGAGGTGTTGCCCGCGCTGTTATGAGTGGTGTGGGTTTTGCCGCTGGCCAGTACTTTTTCGATCTTGCTCATGATGATTCCCTCAGGATTACAGTGAGTTATGTTCGCGCACGCTTTTATCGCATGCGATATTAGTGACGCATCCAGGCATCACGCCGTAATAACGTTCAGGGCAACGTCGATATTGCCGCGTGTGGCTTTGGAGTAAGGGCAGATGGAGTCGGCAATGTGCGCCAGTTCGGTCGCGACATCGTGTGCCAGCCCTGGCACTCGCAGGGTCAGTCGGGCCTGAAGGAAATAGGCCAGACCAGTCTGGCCCAGGTCCACTTCGATGTCGACGGCCATATCCGTCGGCAACACGATATTGCGCTCCTGGGCCACCAGCCCCACTGCCGCGGTGTAGCAGGCAGACCAAGCACCGGCAAACAGTTGCTCGGCTTTCGGGTGCGGCTGTGTAGCGGTAAAGACGTGGGCCGGATGGGCGGAACCCGGTGACGACAGTTCGATATCGAGGTTGCCGTTGTGACCGCCGACACCGCTGTGGGTGGTGTGGGTTTTGCCGGTTGCCAGTACTTTTTCGATCTTGCTCATGGGGACTTCCTCAGGACTTGATATTTCGTGCGATTATATCGCATGCGATATTAGTGATATTTAAAAAGACAACGTTCATCAATTGGCGTGTGCAATGATCCAGTTGTTGCCGTTTTGGCCATGGGAAGCGTGAGCGGTTGAGATAAACATTGTGCGGCGGCTTCCGGTGTTCATGGCTGAGTCTCCAAACGGCAGGGGTTGTCATTACTTTTAATCGCTACCGATTAGATCGTATGCGATTGATGAATATTCAACCAAAGCCCCAATGATGTCAAAGTTTATTTTGTGCCTTGCCGATGAGCGGTAGACGCGAGATCAACCTCGCTACCCTCTCCCTTGCGGAAAGGATGATGGGCTTCTCACCGTCCGGCCCTCCGGAGCCCCCGGTTACGCGCATCGGATCGCTTTCACCCATGACGATCAACGCTTTGGCGCTGAAGTGAAATGGACGTTTTTCACTCGAAAAAAAACCGGCCATTCGAGCCGGTTCTTTGATTTCCTGAGCCCCACACACAAAAAACCCCCTCACAAGGAGGGGGTCTGATGTTTGAAAGGTTCAGACAGGTTCACCCGTCTTTTCCTGGAGCCTCGTCAGTTCAGCGCAGCGCAGGAATACCCGCAAACAACCACGAAGTTTCGTGAACCGGAGTTGCTTCGTTGCGCTTACGCGCCCACTGGGTCAGCGCCACCATCATCGCAAAGCCGAGCACGATCAACACCGGATAGGCCATCAGCAACTCGGTGAGCGAATACTTCCAGGCCAGCGGTCGACCGACACCGAGCATGGCGGCATACAACCAGGACACGCCCGACAGTGCGCCAGAGAACAGGGCAAACATTCGCACATTGATCTGTAGATCAAGCAGCGAACCGGCCTTCAGCATTGCCGGCAATACATAGCGGTGCAACAGCATGCCGTTGAACGTCAGCAACAATACAATAATAACTTTTGCTTGAAGTTTCGGATTGGCAAAATAGGTCATGCCTTTTTCAAGGTAATCAATACCTATAATCGCAGCTCCGGTGACCCACAAGAAGATCAACGCATTGGAAACAGACTTCTGAAGACTGGCCATATGTTCATTATCGTGCCCCGACGACACGCGACCTTTCAATAAGTCCTTTACCATTGCCGCGTCGCTGGCAAACACCAGGCCAATAGCTACGCAGCAAGCCAACAGGTGAACGTACACAACGCCTAAACGCAAAAACTCCATGGATTCTTTCTGGCCGATCAGGCCGATAATTGTACTAATATCCAAGATTACATCTCCACTTATTGCGGCAGTGCAAATTGACCATGCCCCAGGCATGCGAATTAATTAATTAATTGCGCCTGCACGATCAAGTTCGCATTGATTGAATCAACTAAATAATTTGGTATTACAAGAGAGAGCGACTCGCCCAGCAAGTCAGTGATGACGACATACTATCACTCCAGGTCTCAGGTAAAAAAAATCCCCATGCGCATTCCATTCAATGCAGATGAGGTATACGTCCATTTTATTAGTGAGTGCAGCGCGAACTATCAAAGGATCCGCCTGCCGGTAAATCAGAGCGAAGCATATCAAAATCGTTCACTTTTTGAGCAGTACGCTCGACAAACGGTACTAAATTCAACACCTGGAGGTACCTGTTTTCCTGGCTGAAACCTGCATAGCTACGGTGCTGAATCGATTCTCTTGGCATACCGAAAAAAAACCCGCTATTGCGCTGAACTTTCGTCGCCAGCCCCGACCAATGGCGAAAATTGCCTACTGGTCACCGGCAAATTCGAGTCGCCTGAAGGGGCCGTCGACGCGTCTCGCTCGACTCAGCCACACCCACGCTGAATCGAGGTTCTTTTTGGGCGGTGCCCCAGGCTTGCTCAAGCCAGCAATTGGGTGATCCACCGGGCCTGCCGAGCGATGTCCTGCACCGTCTCCTCGGGCACGGCCTGCTGCGCCAGGGCAAAGTGGCTCAGGGTCTTCTGTTTCTGGCGCAACTTGCGCTGCCACTTGACCAGGAACGCCGGGCTGCGGGTCTGCATCTGCAACGGGCCGAAGTACAGCTCCTGGGCGGTGTAGATCACCGGCCCTGCGCGTTCGGCGACGATGATTTCGTAGTCGAAACGATTTTCCCGCAGCACTTCCTCGCAGAGGATGCGATAGCCATTGTCCATCAGCCATTGGCGCAGTGGCTGCTCGCCGCCGTTGGGCTGCAGGATCAGGCGCTCCTGACCGCTCAGGTACGCCTTGCCACTGTCGAGGATGTCACGGATGGTTTCGCCGCCCATGCCGCAGATGCTGACCGCTGTAATCCCGTCTCCCGGCTCGATTGCCGCCAGGCCGTTGGCCAGGCGCACGGTGACTTGCGAGTCCAGGCCGTTCTCGCGCACGGTGCGGTTGGCCGCGTGGAACGGCGTCAACGCCACCTCGCCGGCCACTGCCGCCGCGATGGCGCCACGGCGCATCAAGGCCACCGGCAGGTAGCCGTGATCCGAGCCGATATCGGCCAGGCGCGCACCGGCTGGCACATAGGCGGCAACGCGCTCCAGGCGCATGGACAATGTCTGTTCGTTCAACTGCGGCCCCTTTTCACCACTAACGTCCGGCGACTTGGGCCGGATCGGGGCGTGATTCTGTCGAGCAATGCCGTGCATTTCAAATTTATGTGACCAGGGTCATGCCCTTTTCACGCAATCACTTGCGCATACACCGATCTGTCGACGTTGCCACCGGAGAGAATCACCCCCACCCTTCTTCCCGACATGGCTTCACGCTCCGAGATGAGCGCTGCCAACGCCGACGCACCGGCCCCTTCGGCAAGGTTATGGGTATCGGTGTAATACACGCGCATGGCTTCGGCGATCTGGTCATCGCTGACCGATACGATCCGGGCAGCACCTGCCGCGTAGACGGCAAAGGCTTCAGGAATCGGCTTGCGCACGGCAAGGCCGTCGGCAAAGGTGTTGGCCGAGGCGGTTTCGCAGATTGCGCCAGCGTCAAACGATAACTGTGCAGCCGCCGCCTGCGTGGAAACCACGCCAACCACTTCGGTTTCCAGACCCAGCGCATCGCGGGCGGCGATCACCCCGCAAATCCCCGATCCACAGCCAATCGGTACATAAACGGTATCCAGGTCCGGCGCTGCGTTGAACAGCTCCAGCGCATAAGTGGCGACGCCTTTGACCAGCTCGGTGTGAAACGGCGGAACCAGGAACAGGTCCTGCGCGTGCGCCAGGCGGGCAGCCTCTTCACGGGCATCATCGAAATCGCGGCCATACTCGACCACTTCAGCGCCAAAGCCGCGCATGGCGTTGTTCTTTTCTACCGAGTTACCTTCCGGCACGACGATCAACGCCTGCAAACCCAGTGTGCGAGCCGCCAGTGCCAGGCTCTGGCCATGGTTGCCGCGGGTCGCGCTGACAATGCCCTTCGCGCCCGGGTACTCGCGCTTGAGCCAGTGCATGAACGTGATACCGCCGCGCACTTTGAAGGCACCGGTAGGCGTGTGATTTTCGTGCTTGACCCACACCGTGCAACCCAACCGCTGAGCCAGCAAGGGCCAAGGGTACTGGGCTGTGGCGGGCATGACCTGGTAAACGTGGCGAGCGGCTTGTTCGATATCGTCGCGAGTCAGTGTGTGCATGAGAGGTCCCCCTGAGGTTTTGCCCAGTCTGAACAACGGCGCAGTACTCCGGCTTTCAAAAAACTGACCTGACTTTTGTCCCCCCTCTTCACTACTATGGTGTCCATGAGTCATCGAAATCGCCCGCCGCCACCACGCTTGTCCGAACCGGTCCGTCGTATCGAGGCCGGCCCTTGGGCGATCGAATTGCTCCCCGGCAGCGCCTACGCGACCCGCTATGTCGCGACCCAGGCGGGAATCGGCTTCGCCTTCGACAGCCAGCGAGGCCTGCACGCCATCGGCAGCGACCGAATACGCCCCTTCGATGCCGTGCCCAACGGCCTGGCGTTCGTCCCCGCCGGGTGTGACGTGTTGTCCGAATCCCCCCAGGGCGGCGAATACTTGCGGGTGATTCGCACCGATGGCATGGCGTTGATGGGGGATCGTGCCTTCAACAATCGCATCGACCGGCAGGCCACCGCTCTCGCGTGGCGTATGCGTGCGGCGCTGTTGCTGTCCTCTGTGGAGGACGATTGGGAGGCCTGGGCACTGGCATTGTCCGAACGGGCGACCGGTAGCGAAGCGGTGTCGACAACACCCCATGGCTCGATAACCGGCAGCCGGATGCGCTTGCTCGATGAGTTCATTGATGCAGGCCTCGAAGACCCGTTGAGCGTACCGGCAATGGCGGGCCTGCTTGGATTGTCCGAAGGGTATTTCATGCGGGCCTTCAAAAACGCCACCGGCAAAAGCCCGCACAGCTACCTGATCGACCGACGCCTCGCCAAGGCCCGTGCCCTGATGCGCGATTCGACCGCCACCCTGACGGAAATCGCCTACGCCTGCGGTTTCAATTCCCAGGCGCACATGGCGACCACCTTCAAGCAACGCCTTGGAGTGAGTCCGGCGCAGCTGCGTCAGTCTTTGGGGTTAGAGCAGATTGACAGCGAATCCCACGCCAAAGCTGACCTGCTCGGCGTGGCCAAAAGAAACTGAGGAACCCAGGGAATCGAACGGTGTCGCAGCGGTCCAACACGCGGCAGCACAATGGGCGCGAGACGCCCAACGTATTGCCTGCCGACCGCCATTGCCCATGGGAGAACCCATTGCCAGCTATTTTTTTGCGTCAAGTTTTCCGGTTAGCGATCGTGCTCTTTTGCGCTGGCACCTCGTCCTCGGTTTTCGCCTGCCCGGCCGGGCAGTATCAGGTCTGCATGGTCGCTTGTTTTTGTGCTCCAGGTTCCGAAGAGGAAGCTGGAACGATCTTCGACGACATGAACCAGATGGCGGCCTCTGGATTGCAGAACTGGATTGTGCAATCGCGCAACACCGCGGCAACCGGCGATATCCAGCCAATCCCGCTGAATATCCGGGCCCAGCTCGAACCCTACTATGACATTCAAGTGCTCGATTCGGTTCGCTACAAGGTAGGCGATGATGTGGAGCTGAACGCCGCACACACCATGCTGCAGAATCCTGATGTACGTGCGGTCACCCTTATCGACATCATCGTCTTTCGAAATCCCGAAGATGCACTTAACGATGTCGCGCTGTGGGCGCATGAGTTGAAGCACGTGCAGCAGTACCAGCAATGGGGCGATCGCGAGTTCGCCACTCGTTATACCCGTGATTACGAAGCCGTCGAGGCGCCTGCCTACGAGATTCAAGCCCAGGTAGCCAGAACGCTACGAGCCAGCCAGGCTCGGGCAGAATCGCCTCGGCTTCCTTGAGTTCAAAAGGTCAAGCCTGGTCAGGTCAACATGGAAAGGTGGCACCGCCCCTTCTCATGCGGATTGTCTGCGCCAGGTGCCGGGGGATGTGCCGAATTGGCGTTTGAATGCGCGACTGAACGCGGCTTCGGAGTCGTAGCCAACGGCAAAGCCGATTTGCGCCACATTGCCGCGACCTTCGCGCAACTGTTGAGCCGCCACGTGCATGCGCCACAGCGTCAGGTATTGCATCGGTGGCTGTCCGACCAATGCCGTGAAGCGCTCGGCGAACACCGAGCGCGACATGCCCACCTCAAGCGCCAGAGCTTCTGCCGTCCAGCCTTCGGTTGGACGCGCATGCAATAGCGCCAGTGCGCGCCCGATATGCGGATCCCGCAACCCCGCCAGCCACCCACGCCGCTCAGCGGGAAGGCTGGCGACATACTGGCCGACGGCTTCGACGAATAGCAGCTCCGATAGCTTGGCGATGACCGTTGTCGAACCGACGCGGCCCGCCGCGATTTCACTGACAGCAAAACGAAAGGAGCTTTCGATCCAGGTGCCCGAAGCCGTCGCGCGCAAATCCAGCTTCAATAAGGAAGGCAACGACGAAAGCAACGGACTGAAGGGTGTTTCTGAACCGAGGAACCCGCACAGCAACTGCGTAGCCTCGCCGCCCCCGCCGTACTTGATCCGTGATATGCCGCCGACTTCTGGCGGCTGGATGACTTCTCTGGCCGGCATGGGCGCAATGCTCAGGTCGCTGCCAAAAGAATGTGCGTCGTTGCGAGGAAGCAAAACGAGCTCGCCTGCCCCTACCTCGATGGCGGCACCACCGTCGATTTGAATTTGCATGCGCCCAGCGGCGACAAAGTGCGACGCAATGATGTGTCGAGGTGCCACCAGGAACGGCTTGCAATCATCCGCCGAGATTCTGCCGTTGATGCACCAGGGCGCAGTGAGCTCCGCCTCGAGGAAGACCCCTCCAGACAGCCGAATCACACGCAACACATCAGAAAGCGCATCCAACACTTGACCGCCCTCCTTTCCGGAGTCCGGAGCAGGTTTTCAGGCGCACCGGTCATTCACCGCCTGAACTGCGACGCCTAGATTAGCACCAACGCGGAATCAGCGATCGAAACTGCCCCAGAGGCTTCACCCAGGGTCATTGGCTCCGACGTCAACCGAAATTGCCCCATTCCAACGCCACCAGGGCAGCAGGAGATCCATATGAACAGCGTCGTTACCCTACCCGGTTCAGCGTCAGGCAACACCGCCCGTTATGCGCAAATGGTCAGGTCATCGAAAAAGTCCGAATGGCAGATCGATCGCGATCTGCTCCAGGACCGCAGTTTCGACTTCTCGCGCAAATTCCTCCCCGACGGACTGTCGCAGGTCGACCGCCTGACCTTTCTCGATGCGGCCCAGGCGCGCCTGCTCAGTCAGATCCAGGGCCGGACCTATGCATACATCTTTGGCCTGGTCGAGCGCTTTATCAGTGCCAAGATGCTCGATCAGGGTCGGGCCCATGTATTTGACAATCAACTGGCCCTTGAAGCGCTGGTGCGTTTTTCCAACGACGAGATCAAGCACCAGGAGTTGTTTCGGCGCATGGAGACGATGATGAGTTCGAAGTTGCCTGCGGGATATCGTCAGGTTGCCGATCCAAACGAGGTGGCGCGCTCGGTACTGGCGGCCAGTACCTGGTCGGTGCTGGCGCTGACCTGTCACATCGAGCTGTTTGTTCAGGCGCACTACGTGCAAAGCATCGCCCCGCGCGAGGAACTGTGCCCGTTGTTCAAGGATGTCTTCAAATTCCACTGGAAGGATGAAAGCCGGCACGTCGTACTCGATGAACTGGAATGGCAGGACGAGCACGCGAAACTCTCGTCGGCCGAGCACGACCAGGCAGTGAATGACCTGATTGCGCTGGTAGCGGCCGTCGACGCGATCCTGCAGGCACAATCGGCAGCCGATGCCGACTACTTCATCAGTCATGCTTCACGATCGTTCAGTGTCGATGAGACCGCGCAAATCAAGGCCTGCGTACTGAGCGCCTACCGCTGGCAATACATTATCTCGGGCGTACGGCATCCACACTTCGGTCGACTGCTGACGCAGATGACAACGCCAGCACAGATGTCCAGGATCCAGACCGCTCTGGCCCCCATCATGAGCAATTGACCGACAGCGCGCGACAGACTGCTCGTCGGTCGCGCTGCGGGACGACGTGCTGACAATGAACCATCGAGGATGGCGGCCATGACGATACCGATGTGGATGCTGCTTGGGTTTGCGACCTGGACCTTGCTGCTATTGATGGCAACCGTCGGGGTTTATCGCTGGGTCGCAATCCTGTTCTCGAGTGTTCCGATCGCCTCTTTCCGAAGCGATCGGCTCGAAGGCGAAGATTGGTATCGCCGCGGGACAAGGGCCCACGCCAACTGTGTGGAAAACCTGCCTGTGTTTGGCGTCATCGTGTTCGTGATTACAGCCCTTGATGTCAACGGCGCCGCAGTGAACTACTTGTCCACACTCGTCCTGATCGCTCGCGTGTGCCAGTCATTGGTTCACGTCTCCCATGAGCAAACCAATGCGTTCGTGGCGGTTCGGTTTGCCTTCTTTAGCGTTCAGTTGGTGTGTTTTCTAGCGCTCATTGTCATAGCCGCTTGTTATGGCATATGAACAGGTGCCCGCTAATCCTCAAATCGCCCCGTGCCGTCTCGATCGCGCTCGTAGTGTCGGGTGAGTGCAAACGCCGGCAACCAGGCCTCGCGCCGCACAGTCCAGCTCTCGTAGGTTGGCGTCAACTGGTCAGGGGCATCCAGAGATCCAAGGTTCACCTCGACTTCGTCTGCGCTGCGTGAGAACACCGACGAACCGCACTGCGGACAGAAGTGCCGCCCGGCGTAGTCACGCGTTTCGCCCTCGATTGTCACGGCATCCTGATGAAATATCGCGGACGCGTGGAACAGCGCCCCATGGTGCTTGCGGCAGTCGAGACAGTGACAAACGCCAACCCGGAACGGGCGCCCCGACGCGACAAGACGCACTTTGCCGCACAAACAACCGCCGGTGAATCGGTCCATTCGGTGCCTCCTTCAGGCCGTCCGAAACGGCGTATCAGCGTGGGAACAGGAACGTCACGGCGATGCCAAAACCGGCGTTGCAAAGGGTTAGCGTAGGCAACTGTGATCGATGTGCAATTTGTCCCGACCGTGTGTTTAACAGTTTTTGAGAGTTATTGATTCGGATTATCCCGCCGCTACGGGCAGCATTCGGCCCGCATTGACCGGCGTGCAAGCACCTGCTTTGCGTAACCGACTGGCAAATACCAATGCCTGAAAACAAGGCGCCCGGACCAATGCCCGGGGCCAGGTCGGAACCCGAATGACAACTTTCATCACTTGAGAACCAAACATATGGGCATGTCGAATAAATGGATTGCGGGTATTGCTTTGAGCTGTGTATTTCAGGTCGGCTGTGTCTCGCAAGTCGCGCAGCAAGAGCAATACTCGGGCTTCCTGGGCAATTACCAGGGCCTGGAGGAGCAAACTACGCCAAGTGAGCAGAAAGTATTGCGCTGGGTATCGCCAGGGTTCGATCCACGCGCGTATTCCACAGTGGTGTTCAGGCAGATGGAACTGTATCCATCGCCGCAGCCGACCGCGCGCGTCAGCCTGAAAACCCTGCAAGACCTGCAATTGATGGCCAGCAACAGCGTCAAGACCGCCTTTGCCCGCCGCTATGCGATCGTCCCTTATCCACAGTTGGCGCCGACCAATTCACGGTCGCTGATCCTGCAGGCGGCGATCACTCACGTCAGCGCCAACAACGAAGGCATGCACTGGTATGAAGTCGTACCAATCGGGGCCATTGTCGGGGCGACACAAGCAGCCACCGGGCACCGGGACCAGACCGCCGAGATGTACATCGAAGCCAACCTGATCGACGCCAAAACCGGTTTGCCGGTAGCGAAGATCGTGCGCAAGGTGTTCGGCGAGACCATCAAGAATGCCAAGCAGCCGATTGTTGCCAATGACTTCAAGGTTGCACTCAAAGGCATGTCAGACGATATGCAGGCCCTGCTCCTCAAGCACTGACGTTCAAGCAAACCCCATCGCAAGCGTGAAAGTGCCTGCCGTCCACCGGCATTGGATGGCATTGCAAGCAAACCGGCATGGGGTTTCGACGTGGCGCCACGCCGCGTTTTCCCTCTGACAAACCGTTAGCCGTGCCGACGCCTGACGCGAGACTCGATGATGAAAATTCTGGCCCATACCCTGGCGATCCTGATGCTGTTGCTGAGCACCAGCGCCCTGGCGGCAACCGTGATTCCCCTCAAAGGTCAGACCTCCCAGACCATCCAGCAGGACACCAGTGCCTGCCAATCCCAGGCCAACGCGCAGCATCCGGTGCAAAGCACCGTGCCCTCCGGTGGTCGGGTCAAGGGCGCCGCAACCGCTGCGGTAGCCGGTGCGACGGCGGCGGAAGTTCGGGGCCGCCAACATGAAAACGTCTATGACCAGATCGACGACGATACCCGCCAAGACTATCGCCAGAACCACGCACGCAGTGCCGCGGCTGCCGGCGTCGTCGTGGGGGGCGCCAGGCAACGTCAGGCGCGCCGGGAGAATCTGAGTGAGAGCGAACAAAGCATCACCGCCAACAACTCCGTCTACAGCAGCTGCCTGCAACAACGTGGCTACGATGTTTTGCCTTGATCGATGACGACAACGGCGTGAAGAACCAAAAAAAAGCCCCGGGCCCTTCATGAAAGGACTCGGGGCAAAGTCGTAGAACGAGAGGTGAGGATCGTTGACGCCGCGAGAAACAAACCGTGAACACGCAACGTTCCTCGAGATCCATTTAAATCGGTAACGTCCCTGGTTAAAAGCTAATAAGAATCAAAAATAATCTTTCACACGCCAAGTGCACAAGAACACCATCATTGATTTGTATCCTGATAGTTCAGGCTGATACAGAAACCTGGCGCAACAGCGAGGTTAGTTCATTGAGGGGTGGCCGCGCGCCCCCCCCCCCTCCTGCCCGAGCTTGCAGTTTTCGGATAGCGCAGTTAATCCATTCCAAGCATTATTCATGGTGTCCAAATCGAAAACCATGGGTCATCCAGCAATGCTTTTCCTTTGTATGATTGAACGGATACCTCTGACAGACAGGGCTGTTTGCCGAACTGCACGCCTCTGAAACGAGCCAATCCAGCATCGTAAATGCAACACACAGTGCACCTTCCGCTGGGCCCTCATCTTCGTTCACTTCCCAGACCAGAATGTACCGAGCCAAATCCGGCCCCTATACTCAGGCCAGCACCGCCTGAACGGAAGATTTCTATGAGTTACACCTTCAAGTTGAAAAATGGCGCCGTCGCGGTGTTCGACCCGGACAGCGCCATGCTTTCCATTACAACACCCCATGGAGATGTACAGAATTCCACGTTAGGTAGAGCTGAGTCGCGCCTGTTGGACCTGCTGCTCATGGAGCCAGGTGTCACTAAAAGCCGCGATGAAATCATCGACTACACCTGGAATGACCGCGTGGTTGCCTCCGGCAGTTTGAATCAAACGGTTTTCTCACTACGCAATATTCTCAATGACAGCCGGGATCACGAGATCTTGATGACTGTTCCTCGACGAGGATATTGCTTCAACCGGCAATGTGTCGTCGATGCACAAGCAGATGTACCGGCACCCCGGGAGGAAACAACGCAGCCCCCCGCCCCCATCGCTGAGCAACTACCGCCGGCTGGGAGTGATGGGCTGCTTGCACCCTCAGGTAAAACCAATGAATCCGCGCGCATTACAAAAGCCCAGCTGATCGCTTATATCGTTACGCTGGCAGTCGTTGCCTTTACTGTTTTTCAATTCGACTTCGACGCGCCAAAAATTGAAATTTCCAGTACCGACAAGAATGGGCTGGTCATACACGCCGTGGGCAGCGATCTTGCCGAGGCGCAAGCGCTGATGGAGTTGTCCGCCAAACAAACCGAACAGCTGCCACCAAACCTGAAGGGCCAGGTCTGGATCAACCTGTATAAAGCCAATTATTCCGTTTCGTGCATCCGCCAGGATCTAAGCACTGCAAATCTACAATTGAACAGCAGCGAAAGGGACCTCGCCTTGATGATTCGTCAATGTCTGGAAGTCACTTTATGAAATTTGAAATTTCGCAAGCGGTTCACTGGCCTCTTATAGGCTTGATCAATGCACTGTGCATTTTCTCTTTCGTTTACTCACCTTCGCACTACATGGAAAATATCAGTTACCAGACAAAATCCCGACAATGGCTGGAAGATCTCAACCAACTCAACACCGAAGAGTACCTCACTATCGGGCATGGCAGGCTCACGGGGACCACGCTGGAAAGCCTGAATGGGAAAATCCGCAACGCGACCATCTCAGCGAACATAATCGGAGAAAGCAATAAACACGTCGAGATCAAAGTCAGCAACATCAAGCTCAGCCAGGACAATGAACTTTTTGCCATTGAAAAGACCCCTGACTTGTTCTTTAGACGTCAATACGTCTTGCAAGAAGGCGCCATTCTGAACTACGAGTTGATCCCGACCCAGGATAAAAACGCGGTGTGTTTTTACATCCATGAACTTGGCCGTTTGCGCTGCATGAACCATTAATCGGCCTCCCGAACGGGCTCGACACCCGCCTGGCAAAGGTTCACATCAAAGAATTTTCAAACAAAAATAATACTTATTGATTTGAATCAAACGTCTCCCCCGCCAAAAATCCCTCCTCGATAATCCTTGGAATCGAGCCCGCTTGATTCTCGTCCGGGACAATGCCCTACAGAGGGAATCAAGTGAACACCATGCATTTCCTGCGAGCCCATAAATCGACGACTTTCAGATTCCTGGGGGTCTTGTTTCTGTCTGCCATTCCACTTTATTCGTTGGCGCACGACGAGCACTCCGTCGAAAGCACGACCATTGAATATTATGAAGTTGAAACAAGCCCGGATGACAGCCAGAAACTATCGCATCTGAAGATTCACAGTGAGAATGAGTATCATACAGACGAGCAGAGCAGTGATTCTACTCTCCCCGCCCCACCACAAAGTGACACAGGCATGAGCTACGCCAGTTCGCTCATACTTCTATGAGGGGCGGGCAAACGCTGACTGGCCTCTTCTGACGACCTGACAAATATGAGTTATTGACTTTGGCAGGCACCATCGAAGTGAGATTATTTGCAGCCCAAGTCGTGGCAGAGATGCAGCTGACATTCTGCGCTGCCTGAATAAACTGTTAATAAGGAATCGCCTCGATGCTACTGAAAAACTTCGTCACCGTGTCGTTTGGTTTATTGCTTTCTCTCAAGGCCATGGCCGACGACAAGGGTGTCTACAGTGCCAAATTGACGAGTGTCGAAACCAACAAAAAGGCCCCAACTACTGTGAAAACTGGCTATCAGGTAAAAAACGGTTATCGTATTGACGACTTTTACGCCTTTACAGCAGCAGCCATTGACCCGATGAAACCCCAATCGCAGATCTTCAGTTCGAAAATCGATCCGCGCAACGTTCAACACATGGACGACTCACCGTTGGACAGCAAGTACGCATTTTCGGCGGAACTGGAACTGATCCGGGGACTCTGAAAACCCGTTCAAAGCCAATGACAATGGGGTCGATTTCACCGACAGCGAGAACGCCCAATCGCGCATCTTCTCCATGACTGCCCGTCAGGCTTGACCCTTATCATTTAACAGATGAGCCTTCAATTTCATGAGTATCGCACCGCCCGACGAGATCTTTCATTTGTCCTCTGCCTTGCCGAGCCAACTGAATAGAACAATAGGCAAATGGGAAATGAGCCTTATTCCGACCGAGCATGAAGCGCGCATTCGGCAACACAAACTCTTTCACAGTCCGCAACTGCAGTGCAGTCGCCTTGAGTTCGACTCATCCGTGACGCTGGTCAGTTCTGTCCCTGCCGGATTCGTGACATTCGCCATCTCCCAGGCACCGATTGGCCGCCCCGTCGTAAACAATCAAAAACTACGGCCTGACGAAGTCATCGTACTGCACAGTGATGAACCGGTGCATTACACCTGCGAACCGAATGAAACACTTTTCACCATCACCACGACACTGGAAAACTATGAGCGGTGCCGCCAACATCACTCTGTCATAGATATCCTTGCAAACAGAACACAACACCGCTTCCAGGCTGAAAACTTTCAATTCATACAATCGGCCATTCAAGCCATCAGCGCGTGCTGTGTCGACATCAACGACGCTGCTTCAGCACAGCGCAGCGAAACAGAGGGTTCGACGATTGAAAGTGCGGTACTCGCTTCTCTGTTGCAATCGTTGACGCCCGCTGGCCGCTTCATCCGCAAAGTCCCGACAAGAAGAAAGGTGGCGATACAAGCCATACAGTACATCCATGAAAACACAAAAAAAACGCTCACTATAAAATCGCTGGTAAGGCAACTGGAAACCACCACTCGCACTTTGCATTTTGGCTTTATTGAAACGTTCGGGATATCGCCAATCGCTTATATCAGAAACTTGAGGCTCGCAAGCGCCCGTCGCGACCTGATCAATAAAACGTGGCCTACCGTCACAGAAACCGCGATGTTTTGGAATTTTCACCATCTGGGCCGGTTTTCCAAGGCCTATCAACTGGCTTACGGAGAGACGCCGTCGGAAACGGCCAAGCGCAACTCGGCCAGGCCAAGGAACACGACCTCATCTGTTTACAACCAGGTCGTCGGGGATAGAAATTATCGTTAACAGGCGTTTATCAAAGCCCCGAAAATGATGATTAATGATTTCCCTTGATTAACCACAAGTTTCCACAATTGCTTATTTGCCTACTCAAGGAGATAAGCATGCAACATCGAATAAACACACTGCCACTCAAGCAGAAAATCGCACTGTGTCTTACCGTCTATGCCAGCGGCATCTTGTTGGCTTGGGTAATTGACTGGTACTGAAGTCGCTTAATCCGCGACTACAGAAAACACAGTGAAATAATGATACCTCGGAGTTTTTCGATGGTTGCCGCATATAAAGCATTACTTGGAAGGCACGCAGTCACTGTATGTCTGATTGCTGCAACAGGTTGGGCCGCATGGTTCTGTGCTGGAGGGCTGGCGGATCAATTCGTTGCACGGAAGTTGAATAATGTTTATGCCGATCTGCGTGCTGCTCAAGTGGAGCCCAATGCGCAGATCGACAAAGTACTGGAAACCCTCGGCGATCTCGATCGCTCGGGTCAGGAATGCTCCGTAGAGCAATACTCACAACTGGCTGACCTGGTCAAGAACCTGCGATTTGTTGATCAAGCGGCAATCCAGTTGCCCAATGGCAAGATCTGTTCCTCCAACGGACAAGCACCTCCCTCGATACTGGCCGATAGCGACAAGCGCAAGTTTTCCGTTGGAAAGCGAACCTACTGGGTGGATGCTGGCCTCACGGTTTCTGCGGACTCCGATTTTATCATTGTGTCGGAACAGTCAACCTACGTCTGGGCAAACAAGAAGCTCCTGCTCGACAACTTGAAGTTTCCCAGGGACCTGCAACTGGACCTCATCGGCCCCGGCGGCGCAGTGCCCATTGCCTCTACGGGCCACAAACCGCTGGCGATGCAGAAACCGTTCCACCTGGAAGAACTGGTTACCTCGGCAGACAAGGTCCTCATCGCCTTTGCGGGCAACCGAAATGAACTGATCTCGGTCATTTCTCTTCCGTTGAGCTACCTGACGAGTCTCAAATTCAAATTATTCATTGGCCTTGTGTGCGTGTTCGCAGCGCTGTTTTTGCTCGCATGGTGTGTCAAACGGCATTACACCTCTACCGCCGTACGGCTTCGCAATGCCCTGAAAGCCAACAGGCTGGATGTTCACTACCAGCCTATCGTCAACCTGACGACGGGCTATCTGGTGGGCGCTGAATCACTTTCTCGCTGGAACGACAACGGCACCCAAGTGCCTGCGGATGTTTTCATTGCGGTGGCGGAAAAATCCGACTTGATCCGCGTACTAACACGTTCGGTAATTCGACAGGTGGCGGAGGATTACAGCACCTACCTTTGGGCGTGCAAGGACTTCTACATTACGGTCAATCTTTGCGCCCAGGATATTCAGGACCCAAGTTTTCCAGACTATGTGGCCAGCGTGCTGGCAACCTACAACATGCCAGTGTCCGCCATGGCTTTTGAAATCACCGAAAGGACCCTGATCGATCAGAAGCCTGCCGCCCTGCAATTGCGACGGCTTCGTGCGTGCGGACATCGCATTGCCGTGGACGACTTCGGTATCGGTTATTCCAACCTCTCGCTCCTCGATTCAGTGCCTTTCGACATTCTGAAATTAGATCGCTCATTCATCGCCGACGACAAGATCGCGGCCAAGGATGCCTTGTGGCGCCACATTGCCCAGTTGGCCAGGTCGCTGAGACTCAAGGTCGTGGCCGAAGGTGTCGAGACTCAGGAGCAACTGCCGCATCTGGTCTCGGAGGGGGTTCTATTGGCACAAGGCTGGTTGTTCTCCAAAGCGCTGCCAATTCAAGCATTGGCAAGACGCTACTTTCAATGTCCGGAAAACATCCCGCCTTACGACTCAAAAATATCAATCAATGATTTTTATTAACCCTTCATGGCCCCTCAAATGCTCGCCGAACCCTAACACCAGACAAACCTGAACAAGGACTCCACCACCCATGCTACTTCGAAACCTTGGCTTCGCTTCACTGCTATCGCTGCTGTCTTTTCAGGCGCTCGCTGATGACAAAGGTTTATATCTTGGAGCTGGCGTAAGCAGCATACAGACCGACGAATCCAGATTGGACGACGACGACACCAGCTACAAGGTTTATGCCGGGTATCGCGTCAATAGCTACCTGGCCTTCGAGGGGGCCTACGTCGACCTGGGTCAATTCAAGGACAAGAATGTCGATTTCGATGGTAAATCGGCTCAGGCTGCGGCCCATGTCGGCTTTCCGCTGGGCGATCGGTTGCGGGTATTCGGCAGTGTCGGTGCTCACGCCTGGGACGCCGACGGCAATGCCACCGACGACGATACCGGGGTTGACCTGACCTACGGCGTCGGCGTCGAGTTCGATGTCTTTCGCAACATCGGCCTGCGCGCTGAATACGAAGTTCTGGAGGTCGGAGAGATCGACCTGAATCAGACGACTGCATCCGCCTATATGCTTTTCTGACACCGCTACAACTGAGCGGCCTCCCCCGGGTCGCTCATCGCACTCTGCACAATGCTCGTCCTCGCTCTACCTATCCCACCCTGCCATTACTTCAACGTTTCCTTCGATTCCTGCGCAGGCGCCATGTACCACTTGTCCCTGGGCACCCATTTCTCTTGTTGCGGATCGCCCAGATAGTGCGGCGACATGATCTGCACACCGTACTCGTTGAACACGTCCTGGATGTTGGCGTGCAGCATGCTCAGCAGCACGGCGCGCGGTCGAGGCTGGCTGGGTATGGCCTGGGCCACCAGCCGGTATTCCGGGTAGAAGTCCGACAATGCCGTCTGGAACACCTGCGGCGGTGGGGTTTCGAGGACGCCGGGCGTGCGTCTGGCGGCTTCCAGCAACATCCCTTCGACCTGCCGCCAGGGGGTGTCATAACCGATGGTGACTACGGTATCGACCACATAACCGGGGCCTTGTACGACCCGTGAGTAGTTCTTGGTGACCGTGCCGGTGATCATCGAGTTGGGCAGGGTCAGCACTTCGCCCAGGCCGGTACGAATGCTCGTGGTGAACATGCCCAGTTCAGTGACCGTCCCTTCGTGCTCGCCAATGCGCACGAACTCACCGGGACGCAGGGTTCGGGTGTACGTCAGGATCAATCCGGCCGCCGCCTGCCCGACGACGCTGGAAGCACCCAGGGAGATCATCAGGCCGACCAGCACCGACAAGCCTTTGAACGCATCGGTACCGGCACCCGGCAAGTAGGGATAAGCCATGGCCAGGGCAAACAACCAGATCGCCAGCGAAGTCAGGCGCTGAGTCGGTTTCAGGGTTTCGTGGTTCAGCCAGTTGAAGGTGCCGGGCGTGGCCATGCGCCGCAGTATCCGGCGAGAGAACGCTGTCGCGCCACGGGCAATGAAAAAGATCGCCAGCGCCACGCCGAGCCCGGGGATGGCCCCTAGAATCCCTTGCAGCAAATAGTCGGCGACTTCCAGCAGATAGTTGTTAAGGCTTTCACCCCAAGGCCGGGTATAGGGAAACCGCGACAGGACAAACCCCAACCACTCGTAAGAGAGCAGCAGCACGATGACCCAGCGCAGCAACTCCAGCACGCGGCTGACCAAGGGATAAAGGAAGTTGGCGTCGATCAGCGGAACCTTTCCGACTTTCAGCGCCTGGGTGTGCCGATGCATCAGTTCAGGCAGTTTCTGCAGCACTCTGCGCCGCAGGTACGACATGCCGAACAGCAGCGCGATGTAAATGCCGGTGGCCAGCAACGCAGCGACGACGGAACGCAGGATCAACTGCAGGCTACGGGCTTCCCGGGTTTCGGCCACGACCTGGCGCAGCCTGTCGGCCGCGGCTTCGGCGGCCAGTTGCACCGAGTCGAATTCGGTCTCGTCGACATCCGTGGGCGAAACGATAAAAGCACGGCGAGACCCCAGCAGCACCATGTAGCTTTTCATGATCGGGTCGAGGGTGACATTGAGGTCGTCGGCGTCATCCAGCGCCTCACCGATCACCGCTTTCGCCCGTTTGACCCGCGAAGCCGGGGCTTCACCGAGGATGGTCGCGCGAAACACCATGATGCTGCGGTTGGCCACTTTCAATTCAACGGGAGCATCGACCACTTTCGGTGAGTCTTCGGCCCACAGTTGCACCGACCAAAACATCCCGAAAACAGTAAACATTACAGCGAGCAGCCTGCTCCGCATGTGTCAGATCCTTACGTCACGAAATTCAAATCCAGAGTACGTATCGCAGCGTAGTTCACCGATGAACGGTTGTCAGATTGGAGCTACAGGCCGTTTCCTTATCCGTCTGTTTTCTTGAAACAGCGAGCTCAAGCCCTGGAAATTGTGCTCTTGACCGAATTCTTGAAACACTGAAGATCCCTGTGGGAGCGAGCCTGCTCGCGATAGCGGTGGGTCAGACACCGGGATGTTGAATGTGCCGCCGCCATCGCGAGCAAGCTCGCTCCCACAGTGTGTTCCATACCTGATTCAAGGATTGACCTGATAACCCTTGCCTTGCAAACAGCTGGTGTAAGCCGTCGTGGTGTTCGCCTGCGTGGTTTTCGATTGCTCCCGGCGTTCCTGGCGCTGACGTGAAGCACCGACCACGGCGCCGGCCGCCGCCGTCTCCTTGGCGCGGTTCTGGCGATAGTCCTGTTTCCTGTCATCGTCGACACGATCATAAGCTTCGTCATGCTGATTGCCGCGCACCTGGGCCCCGACCGCGCCGGCGGCGGCCCCGGCAGCAGCACCCTTGATCCTCCCGCCGGAAGGCGTGGAAGCCGTCGAGGCGCTCTGGCTAGCGGCGATGCTGTTGCATTCGTTGATGTCGGCCTGGGTTTGTTGCGAACTTTGCCCTTTCATCGGCACCACCGATTGCGCCCATCCCGGGGCACTCAAAATCGACAATGCGATACATAGGCTGACCGATGAAAATCGTTTCATGATGACCTCCGACAGGCTTGCCACAACGGGCAAGCCTTTGGGTCGACTGGCGGGCGGCAAGCGACGCAATGCGTCGCCCTGCCGATCGGGTGGAGCAACTGAAAAGTGTAGTTCAACGGCCCCGCGCAGAAGGACTTCCGAACAAGCGGTGGACGTTGTGCAGGAGCGAGCCTGCTCGCGATGGCGGTGTATCAGGCACATTAATGTCGAATGTGCGGCCGATATCGCGGCAGGTTCGCTCCTGCAGGTCTATTGGTGAACTGCGGATGTGCGGTTACTCAGCCGGATCGAGCCGATCCAGCGCCCGATTCACTGCCAATACCAAACGAGGGGTGGTGGCCATACGCAGGTTGGTAGACCGGCCCAGGAACCCGGCGCATCCGAAGACGCCCTACGCAGGCTGCAGAATACCTGGCACACACCAAAAACCTGTGGGAGCGAGCTTGCTCGCGATGGCGGTGGCTCAGTCAACATAGATGTTGAAGCTGATGTCCTCATCGCGAGCAAGCTCGCTCCCACAGGGGGTATGTGGTGTTGGTCAGGCATTGGTTGTCAGCGGATAGAGCTTGTCATCAAACTCCGCCAACTTCGGAAACACCAGCGGCTGATCATCGCTCAGATGCTGCAGTCGCTGCCCGTAATCCACCAGAAACTGCTGGCGCGCCTCGTCACTGATGTACGGCACATGCCAGGCCACGAACGGCTCCAGCACATCAAAACCAACATAAGCCAGGGTGCCACGCAGGATCGGCCGCAGCATGTCCTCCAGCGGGCCGTGAATCGCACCTTCGCCGAACATGTGTTCACGCCCGCCCAGGGTCACGGTCACCAGCGCTTTCTTGCCGGCCAGGCCGCCCTGATCGTAGAAACGCTTGCCGCCATAGCAGATGCCCGACACCAGCACCCGGTCGATCCAGCCCTTGAGCATGGCCGGGGTGGAGAACCAGAAGATCGGGAAGTTGAGGATCAGCAGGTCGGCCCACAGCAGTTTGTCCAGCTCAGCCTGGATATCCGCCGCCAGCGACTGGCTCTTCACGCCCAGGCGTTGTTCCAGGGCGTAGACCAGGTATTCGGGGTTTTCCCGATTCGAGAAGTCCGCGTCGCTGGCCACCGGGTTCCAGTTCATTTTGTACAGGTCACTGACCTGCACTTCGTGGCCCTGGGCTTCAAGCGTGGCGACAGCCTGGTCCCGCAGGGCGGCGGTGAAGGATTGCGGCTCCGGGTGAGCGTGGACGATCAGTACTTTCATGGTGGTTCCTTAGACTTGTTCCAGCGTATCGGTTGAAGGTGTGGAAGCGCGCGTGGCCAGCAACCGGTCGAGCCAGTCGGGGTCCATTTGCGGTTCGGAAGAAAACAGCAGCCCGGTGTAGTCCTGATGCGGCGGGGTGAAGATCTGGCTGCGCGAGCCGTGGTCCACCACCCTGCCCCGTTGCATCACCAATACCTCATCGGCGATCGCCCGCACAGTAGCAACATCATGGGTGATGAACAGATAGCCGACACCCAGTTGCTGCTGGATGCGGTTGAGCAATTTCAGTACGCCTTCAGCCACCAGTTGGTCGAGGGCCGAGGTCACTTCATCGCAGATGATCAGTTGCGGCTCGGCCGCCAGGGCCCTGGCGATGCAGATGCGTTGCTTCTGCCCGCCGGACAGCTCCCGGGGCTGACGATCCATGAAGGTCGCGGGGTCGAGTTCGATCATCTCCAGCAGTTCGGCAACCCGGGCGCGCATGGCTTTACCCTTGAGACCCAGATAAAACGTCAGCGGCCGGCCGATAATGTCGACGATGCGCTGGCGCGGATTCAGCGCGGTGTCGGGGATCTGGTAGATCATCTGGATGCGCCGCAGTTGCTCCTTGCTGCGCTGGCGAAAGTCCGCCGGCAAGGGTTCGCCGTCGTACAGCACCTGGCCGTAGGTCGGTGGCAGCAATCCGGTGATCAGCCGCGCCGTGGAGCTTTTGCCGCTGCCTGACTCACCGATCACCGCCAGGGTCTGACCACGGTAGAGCTTGAGGGAAACGTCATGCAGCACCGGTTGCTGGCCATAGCTGGCGCAACTGTTGCGTAGTTCCAACAGCGGTTGTTCCTGCTGCGGACCGGCCTTGGGTTCGGTGCGGAAACTGCGCACCGCCCACAGCGACTTGGTGTAGTCCTCCTGCGGGTCACCGAGCATCTGCCGGGTTTCGGCCTCTTCCACCAGCTTGCCGTGACGCAGCACCATGATGCGGTCGGCCATTTGCGCCACCACCGCCAGGTCGTGGCTGATGTAGATCGCCGCGCTGCCATAGGTCGCGACTGCGTCACGAATGGCTGCCAGCACCTCGATCTGGGTGGTGACGTCCAGCGCGGTGGTCGGTTCGTCGAAGATGATCAGGTCCGGATGGCAGGCCATCGCCATGGCGGTCATGACCCGCTGCAACTGGCCACCGGAGACTTGATGCGGATAGCGCTGGCCGATGGTTTCGGGATTGGGCAAGCGCAGTACCCGGTACAACTCCACCGCCTCGCGCATGGCCTGCTCACGGCTCATGCCGCCGTTTTTCACAGCGGTTTCGACGTGCTGGTCGATCAGGCGATGGGCCGGGTTGAACGAGGCTGCCGCGCTCTGTGCCACATAGGCAATACGCAGCCCCCGCAGTTTACGCAGGGCCTCAGGCTTGGCGTTGAGCAAGTCGATGCCGTCGAAGTGCACCGAGCCGCCGGTGATCCGGCAGCCGTCGCGGGTGTAGCCCATGGCCGACAGGCCGAGGGTCGACTTGCCCGCGCCGGACTCGCCGATCAGCCCCAGCACCTCGCCCCGTTGCAGGGTCAGGTCGATGCCCTTGATCAGCGGATGCCAGGCATCTTCGTAGTGGCCTTCGATGTGCAGGTTGCGGATTTCCAGCAAAGGTTTTGAGGTCGTCATGTTCAGCATTCCTTGAGGCCGCTGGATTTGTGCAGCATCCAGTCGACGACGAAATTGACGCTGACTGTGATCAAGGCCACGGCCAGGGCGGGCAGCAACGGGCTGATGTCGCCAAAGGTGATCAGCACCGCGTTGTCGCGCACCATGCTGCCCCAGTCGGCGGTGGGCGGCTGGATGCCCAGGCCGAGGAACGACAGCGCACTGATGAACAGGAACACGAAGCAGAAACGCAGGCCGAACTCGGCAATCAGCGGTGCCGCCGCATTCGGCAACACCTCGCGGGTCACCAGCCACCACAGGCCTTCACCGCGCAGGCGTGCGGCTTCGACGAAATCCTGCACCACCACGTTCATCGCCACAGCACGAGACAGCCGAAACACCCGGGTCGCATCCAGCAGCGCAATCACCAGCACCAGCGACGTCGCCGTGGTGCCGACCACGCTGAGAATCAGCAAGGCAAAGATCAGTTGCGGAATGGCCATCAGGATGTCCACCACCCGGGACAATCCCTGGTCGACCCAACCACCCTTGATCGCTGCGATCAGGCCGCTCAAGCCACCGAGCAGAAACGCCAGGACGGTGGTGAGGAAGGCAATGCCCAGAGTGTTGCGCGCGCCATAGACCAGGCGGCTGAACATGTCGCGCCCCAGGTTATCGGTGCCCAACAGGAACTGCCCGCCCCAGGGGGCAAAGCCCTCGCCCACCACCTGGGTTTCGCCGAACGGTGCCAATACCGGCGCGAACACCGCCACCAGCACGTACAGCAGGATCATCAACAAACCGAACTTGGCGCTCAGGGGCGCCTGCCACACTTGTTTTAACAGGCTCATGGTCTACCCCTTCGGATGCATCAAGCGTGGGTTGCTGGCAATCGACAGCACATCGGCACTGGTGTTGAGCAGGATGTAGGTCGCGGCGAAGATCAGGCTGCAGGCCTGCACCACCGGGATGTCACGCTTGGCCACCGAGTCCACCAGCAACTGGCCGAGCCCCGGATAGACAAACACCACTTCGACCACCACCACGCCAACCACCAGGTACGCGAGGTTCAGCGCCACCACGTTGACGATGGGGGCCAGGGCATTGGGCAAGGCGTGACGGAAGATGATCCGCGACTGGCTGATGCCCTTGAGTCGGGCCATTTCGATGTAGGGGCTGGCCAACAGGTTGATCAAGGATGCGCGGGTCATGCGCATCATCTGCGCGATGACCACCAGGCTCAGGGTCGCCACCGGCAACACCGAACGCTCCAGTACCGTGCCCAATGAGGCGTCCGGCGCGAGGTTGGAAATGCTCGGGAACCAGTTGAGCTTCACCGCGAACACCAGGATCAGGATGTAGGCGACGAAAAACTCGGGGAACGACACCGCGCTCAGCGCCGAGGTGTTGAGCAAACGGTCGAACCAGCTGTTGCGGTACAACGCCGCGAGCATCCCCAGCAGCAAAGCCAGCGGCACCGACACCAGCGCTGCCAGCAATGCGAGGCTGAAGGTGTTGCCCAAACGCGTACCCACCAGTTCGGCGATCGGCCGCTGGTTGGCCAGCGACACACCGAGATCACCGTGCAGCAACTGCCAGATCCAGTGGCCAAAGCGGGACAATGGCGGCAGGTCCAGCCCCAGTTGCGCGCGGTAGGCGGCCACGGTTTCCGGGGTGGCCGACTGGCCCAGCATGGCCTGGGCGATATCGCCAGGGAGCATGCCGACGGCCAGGAAAATGATCACTGAGACGGCGAACAGCGAGAGCAGGCCTAGCGCCAGACGCTGCCCCAACAGCTTGAAAATACTTCTCATCGTGCAGTTCCTCAATACAGATAGCAGCCCCTGTAGGAGCGAGCTTGCTCGCGAAAAACCCGAAGACACCGAGGTGAATCAGGTTTCCCGCATTACCGTTGGCCTCCATCGCGAGCAAGCTCGCTCCTACAGTGCCTACGCCTGCCACCACCGCTCGATCACCCGCAGGCCATCCAGCTCGCCATAGGGCGCGGTCTGGCCGCCGTGAACCACACGGTTGGAACGCGCCGCCACGGAACTGGCGAACAACGGCACGATCGCCCCGCCCTCGTCCCGGCACAGCGCCTGCATTTCGTTGTACATCTCGCGGCGCAGCGGGTCGTTCATTTCGCCGCGAGCGGCGTTGAGCAGTTGATTGAAGCGCGGGTTGTCCCAGTGGGTTTCGTTCCACGCCGCGCCCTTGGCGTAACCGATGCTGAACATGCGGTCGGCGGTCAGGCTGCTGTACCAGAACGAAGTGGTGAACGGTTGCTTCATCCACACGTTGGAGAAGAATCCATCCGCCGGTTCACGCACCACGTCGATGTCGATCCCGGCGGCTCGAGCCTGTTCCTTGAACAGCACCGAAGCATCCACGGCGCCGGTATAGGCAGCGTCAGAGGCTTGCAGGCGAACCTTGAGCGAATCCAGACCGGCCTTTTTCAGGTAGAAGCGCGACTTGTCCGGGTCGTAGGTGCGCTGCTCCAGCGCAGTGTTGATGAAGCGGCTACCAGGCTGGATCGGATGGTCGTTGCCCACCAGGCCATAGCCATGCAGCACCGAAGCCAGCAGGGTTTCGCGGTTGATCGCGTGCTTCATCGCCAGGCGCACGTCGTTGTTCTGAAACACCTGACTGTCGGTGAGCATCGGGAAGGTGTAGTGCTGGGCGCCTTTGGTTTCTTCGATGACCAGATTCGGGTTGCGCTTGAGCAGCGCGACGGTTTTCAGGTCGACCTTGTTGATCACATCCACTTGCCCGGTGACCAGCGCGTTGACCCGCGCCGCGCCGTCGGCGATGGCAATCAACTCGGCACTGGCGAAGTGTGCCCGGCCCGGTTTCCAGTAATCGGGGCTGCGTTCCAGGGTCATGCGCACGCCCGGCTCGAAGTCCTTGAGGCGATAGCCACCGGTGCCGGCGCCGGCCTGCCAGTCCGCCGCGCCATCCTTGCTCGGCATGATCGCCAGGTGGTAATCGGCGACCACATACGAGAAGTCGGCGTTGCCCGAGTGCAGTTCGAACACCACGCTGTCGCTGCCGTTGGCGCTGACCTTGGCCACGTCACCCAGCACGGTCTTGGCCGCCGAGGTGGATTTCTCGCCGAGGTGGTGCTGGATCGAAGCGACCACGTCGTCGGCGGTCAGGGTCTTGCCGTTGTGGAAGGTCACGCCCTGACGGATTTTGAAGGTCCAGATGCGCGCGTCCGGGGTCGAGGTCCAGCTTTCTGCCAGCTCGGGGATGGCCGTGCCGTCGACGGCAATTTCGGTCAGGGTGTTATAGACCGCCGAGAAGCCGACGAAGGTGAAGGTGTCCGCCCAGGAGCCCGGATCCTTGGAGTCCGTGGTGCTGCCTCCGGCCAGGCCCAGACGCAGTACACCGCCGGGTTTTGGCGTGGCCTCCCCGGCAAGGGCGCCAAACGGCAGCCCCATGGAGAACGCCCCGGCCACCGCTGCGGCAGCGGCGCTGTACTTGAGGAAGTCTCTACGCGGAAAACTGAATTCATGGTTCGCTTGAGTAATCTTGTTTTTGTTATCGCTCATTGCATTGCCCCTGATCAAAAAGCTAATGAATTACCGGTTCAAAACCACGCAAGACACCGGGCCATGGCCCGGTGCATACAACGTTTGAATCGCCAACCGTCACACCTGGATCGCCTTCACTTCGACGAACTCGTTCAGCCCTTCTTCACCCCATTCGCGACCGTTACCCGACTGTTTGTAGCCACCGAACGGCGCCTGATAATTGAATGCCGCACCGTTGAGGAAGCACTGACCGGCGCGCAGCTGACGCCCCAGTTGCAAGGCGCGCTCGGCACTGCCGGCCCAGACGCCGCTGGACAGGCCGAACGGCGAGTCGTTGGCGATCTGGATCGCTTGCGCCTCATCGGCGTAGGGAGTCAGGCACAGCACCGGGCCGAAGATTTCTTCCTGGGCAATGCGCATGCGGTTGTCGACATCGGCGAACAGTGTCGGGCTGACATAGAACCCGCGCTCGAACGTCGATGGCGTGTCACCACCGCACAGCAACCGTGCGCCTTCCTGTTGGCCGACCTTGATGTAATCGAGCACGGTGCGTTTTTGCCCGGCCGAGCACATCGGGCCGAGGAAGCTTTGCGGGTCGAGGGGATCGCCCATGCGCAGGCTCAACGTTTCCGCCAGCGCCAGTTCCACGGCCTCCGCGTAGCGGCTGGCCGGCAGCAGCATGCGGGTCAGCGCGGTGCAGGTCTGGCCGGAGTTGATCATCACGTCCTGCACGCCGTAGCGCACCGCCGCTGCCAGGTCGGCATCCTCGGCGATCAGCAACGGCGACTTGCCGCCCAGTTCCAGGCACACGCGTTTGACTGAAGGTGCCGCTGCTTGCGCGACCCGCACCCCGGCGCCGGTGGAGCCGGTAAACGACACCATGTCCACGTCCGGGTGTTTGGCCAGCGCTTCGCCGACTTTCGAGCCCGGACCGCTGACCAGGTTGAACACCCCGGCAGGCAGGCCGATGTCCTCGATCATCTGCGCCAGCAGGAAGGCATGCAGCGGGGTTTCCTGACTCGGCTTGACCACCACCGTGCAACCGGCGGCCAGTGCCGGGGCGAGTTTGCCGATCAACTGGTGCAGCGGGTAATTCCACGGATTGATGAACGCGCAGACACCCACGGCCTCGCGGATCACCAGCGAGTTGCCGACTTCGCGCACCTCGTCCATGAGATGCGCCAGTTCGACGTACTGCTCAAGGCCAGTGATCGGCCCGTCGACCTGCACCGAGCGGCACCATTGCACCGGCATGCCCAGTTCCGTAGTGATGACCGCGGCCATCTCATCGGCACGATTGCGCAGTTGATCGGCCAGTGCACGGATATAACCGGCACGCACGCTGGACGGCGTACGCGACCATGAAGCGAAGGCCCGGCGAGCCGACGCCACGGCGTTTTCAACATCGAGTTCATCACCCAGCGGAACGCTGCCGCAGACTTCCTCGGTGGCCGGGTTGATCACCTCGGCGATGCCCCGCCCCGACGGGGTTTGCCAGCGGCCATCAATGAACAGTGTCTTGTGATTAAGCATGAACCTGGGCCTCCATCAATTCCTGGGCACAACGGGCAATGCGCTGGCAGGCATCGCGCAGCGGTTCGGCACCGACCACCAGACCGAGGCGAATGTGCCCCGCCGCGCTCGGACCAAAGGCCTCGCCCGCCAGGACCGACACGCCGTGGCGATCCAGCAGACGGTCGGCAAACGCCTGGGCGCTGAGCCCGGTCTGACGGATATCGAGCATCACGAACATTCCGCCATCGGGTTTCAACGCCCGCACGCCGGGGCAATCGGCCAGGCTGTCGCACACCAGATCGCGACGCTGGCGATAGGCTTCGCGCATGGCTTCGAGTTCCGGCAGGTTGCTTTCCAGGGCCACCACGGCGGCGTCCTGAATGAAATCCGGCGAGCCGTAGAGCATGCACAACGCGAGGTTTTCCAGGTGCGCGGCCAAAGATGGCGGCGCCACCACCCAGCCGACGCGCCAACCGGTCATGGCGTGGGATTTCGACAGGCTGTTGAGGGTCGCGGTGCGCTCGGCCATGCCCGGCAGACTCGCCGGGCTGACGTGTTCGCCTTCGAACAGCAGTTCGCTGTAGACCTCATCGGAAATCAGCCACAGGTCGTGGGCGATGCACAATTCAGCCAAAGCCGTCCATGTACTGCGCGGCAAACTGGCGCCCGACGGGTTGTGCGGGCTGTTCAGTGCCAGTGCCCGGGTGCGTGGCGTGATGCGCGCGGCGACATCTTCGGGCAACACGCGAAAGCCGTTTTCCGAACGTACGGGCACCGGCACCACCACGGCACCGCAAGCACCGAATACCGCTTCGTAGGTGACGTACATGGGCTCGGCGACGATCACTTCGTCACCCGGATTGAGTACGCATTGGGCCACGCTGAACAGCGCACATTGCGCCCCGGCCAGTACGGTGACCTGATCGGCCGAAACGCTTTGGCCGCTGCGTTGTTGATGACGCCTGGCAATGGCCTCGCGCAGGGCACGCTTGCCGCGCACCTCGGCATAGTGCGTGTTGCCGTTTAGCAGGCTGTCGATCGCACCCTGCACGATGGGCTGTGGCGTGTCGAAATCCGGGTCGCCCACGGACAACAGCAGAATGTCTTCGCCTTGCTCGCGCAGTGCCAGGGCGCGGTAGTGAATGTCCCACGCGGCGGCGCCGTCACCGGCGATACGTTGAGTCAGATCGGAAAAGCGCATGGCTTCATCCCCTTAAAATGCAGATCAATGCGCACAGGCATGCTTGAGTTCGATCAGGGTCACGCCGTTGCGCTTGAAGCCATGGCGCAAGTCGGTCTGCAACTCGGCGAGGCTTTGCGGCTGGGTCACGGTGCAGCCGAAGGCACGCGCAAGGGCGGCGAAATCCGGGTTTCGCGGCAAGACGCCGATGGGCTCGATGTCCAGGCCGAGCATGTCGTCGCGGATCTGCCCCAGCGCATCGTTGTTCCACAGCAGCACCACCAGCGGGCTGTCCAGTTCTTCCACGGCGGTGGCCAGTTCCTGGGCGGTGTAGAGGAAACCACCGTCGCCCACCAGCACCAGCCCAGGCCGCTGCGGCGCACCGAATTTGGCGCCGATCCCGGCCGGCAGGCCATATCCCAAGGTGCCGTAGCCGGTCGGGTGCAACCAACTGCGAATGGCGAGGCTGTCGAAGGCATAGTTGCCGGTGTAGGCCAGTTGGGTCATGTCGGTGCTGATGAAGGCGTTGTCCGGCAGCTCCGCCGCAATGCGATCCAGAATCGACTGATGAATCGATTGCAACGGGCCATGGCTGGCCTTGACCGCTTCACGCAGTGCGGCGACCGAGGCAATCGCAGCACTGGCCTCGCGCACGTCGGTTGGCAGGCGCTCAAGCAAGCCACTGAGGGTTTGTTGCGCATCGCCATGCAACGCCACCGCGCAGGGGTAGAAGTCGTTGAATTTACGTGGGTCGATGTCGACGCGCAGCAGTTCGCCATTGAGTGGCAGGCGTTCGCGCCAGAAGTCGGTGTCGGCCATTTCGGTGCCGACCGCCAGCACCACGTCGGCCTCGGCGATCAGGTTCCAGCCCGGCTCCACACACAGGGATGAGCCGGCGTTGAGCGGCGCGTCCGGCGGCAGCAGGCCTTTACCGGCGACGCTGGTGAACAGTGGCGCGGCCAGCCGGGTGCTGATTTCTTGCAGCTCAGAGGTGGCATTCAAGGCGCCACCACCGGCAATGATCATTGGTCGCTTGGCAGCGTTGAGTTTGGCCACGGCTTGATCAATTACGGTGGTCGATGCCGGGCCACGACCCGGACGACGCACCACCTCATTGCTCCAGTCACGGGCAATCGGCGCCGACAAAACGTCCAGCGGCACCGAGATGTGCACCGGGCGCGGGCGCTCGCTGTCGAACACTGCGTAGGCACGGGCGATCAGTTCCGGCAGGTCTTCGGCAGTCAGTGCCACGGCCGAGAACGCAGTGATCGGCGCGGTCATTGCGCGCTGGTCCTGGCACTCGTGCAGACTGCCCCAACCCTTGCCCAGGCTGGCGCTGTGGTTGACGCTGGAAATCACCAGCATCGGAATCGAGTCGGCGTAGGCCTGGCCGATGCCGGTGGCGGCGTTGGTCACGCCGGGGCCGGTGATGACAAAGCACACACCGGGTTTGCCGCTGACCCGGGCGTAGCCGTCGGCCATGAAACTGGCGCCCTGCTCATGACGAGTCAGCACATGGCGGATGCCGCTGCCGGGCAAGCCGCGATACAGCTCCAGGGTGTGTACGCCGGGAATGCCGAACACGGTATCGACGCCGTAGTTGGCCAACAGGCGCACCAGGGCCTGGCCACCGGTCAATGTTTTGCTTTGCATATTCATGTCCTCACTCGTGGCCGAGGCGAATCAACGCATCGACCGCAGTCGTGCCTTGGGCACTGACCAACAATGGGTTCACATCGAGTTCCAGCAACTGCGCGGCGTTTTCGCAGGCGTAATCGGCCACGGCGCGAATCGCGGCCACCAAGGCGTCCAGGTCAGCAGACTCACGACCACGGAAACCTTGCAGTAGCGGTGCGCTGCGCAGACTGAGCAAGGCATTGCGGATCGCGCCGTCGGTGGTCGGCAGCAACAGACTGCGACTGTCCTTGAGCAACTCCACCAGAATGCCGCCGGCACCGATCACCAGGGCGAGGCCGAAATCGTTTTCGCGCTTGATGCCGACAATCAGCTCAGCCAGTGGCGGCTTGGCCATGGGTTCGAGCAACAGCTGATCGAACACGACGCCCGGGGCGTAAGCAGCAATGCTGGCGCGCATCTTCTCCAGTGCAGCGCTCAATACCGCGCCGTCCTTGAGGTTCAGCGCCACGGCACCGGCCTCGGTCTTGTGTGGCAGTTGAGCGCTGACCGCTTTGAGTACCAGCGGATAGCCCAGGGTTTCTGCGTCCTTCAGGGCCTTGTCCGGCGTGCTCAATACGCCGTTGGGCGTCGGCAGGCCAAAGGCTTTTAACGCCTGTTTGGAATCCCATTCATTGAGCAAGCGTCCCTCGCCTTCCAGCGCTTGCGGGCACAACGGCACCAGCGCCGATTCCCCCAGCGCCAGCAAGGCATGGCGATTGCGCTGATAACCGGCGATGCGGCCCCACGCGGCCAACCCGTCTTCAACGCCCTGCAAGGCTGCGACGCCTTGGGCGTGCAGACGTTCACGGGCATGGGCCGGCAGCAACTCGGGGAAGGCCGAGGTGACAAAGCCGGTCTTGCCGTGACGTTGCAGTGCCGCGCAGTACAACTCCAGCAGCAGGTCGCATTCCTTGCGCTCGCCGGTGAACTCCGACGGATAGTCGAGCACCAGCATCGCCGCGTCGGCTTCGGTGCGCAGCGCGCTGTCGAGCATGCGGTTCAAGGCTTCGCCGTCGCCCCAGATCGCGGTGGTGAAATCCAGCGGGTTGACCAGGTTGGCATAGGTCGGCAGCACTTGCGCGAGTTCACCGACCTGCCCTTGATCGAGTTTCGGCAGGCTCAGGTCGTTGCGTTCGGCGTAGTCGGCAATCAACCCGGCGTCGCCACCGGAACAGGCCAGCGCTATCAGGCTGTTGCCCGCCGGCAGATTGCCGCAGGCCGCGGCTTTGAGGGTTTCGACAAAACTCACCGGGCCGCTGACGCGAATCACCCCGAGACGGTCGAACAGCGCGTCATACAGCGCATCGGAGCCGGACAGTGAACTGGTGTGACTCAAGGCCAGTTCGGCACCGATCTGCGACACGCCGGTTTTCAGGGCGATGATCGGAATGCCCTTCTCCAGTGCCTTGTGCGCAGCGCGGGCAAAACCCGGCACATTCTTCAGGCCTTCCAGATGCAGGCCGATGGCGGTGACCCGAGGTTCGTCGAGCAACACGTCCATCAGTTCAGCCACGCCCAGTTGCGCCTGATTGCCCACCGAGGCCATGTAGGCCACCGGCAGCGAGCGGTCGCTCATGGACAGGTTGTAGGCAAAGTTGCCGCTCTGGGTCAGCACCGCCACGCCCTTCTCGACTACCTTGCCGCCGTGGGCCACCGGCCACAGAGCGGAGCTGTGCAGGTAGTCGAGCAGGCCGTAGCAGTTGGGGCCGAGCAAGGCCATGTCGCCAGCGGCCTTGAGCAGTTGCTGTTGCAGGGCCTGGCCTTCGGCACCGGTCTCGGCGAAGCCGGAGGCGTAGCAGATCGCGCCGCCTGCGCCGATGGCGGCCAGTTCGGCCACGCAAGTCAGGGTCAACTCACGGTTGGTGGCGATGAATACCGCGTCCGGGCCGCAAGGCAGCTCGGCAACGCTGCGCACGCAAGGAACGCCTTCGAGGCTGTCGTGTTGCGGGTTGACCAGCCACATTTGCCCTTGGTAGCCGCCTTCGGCACAGCGCTTGAGGGCGCGCGCCATGCTGCGGCCGCCGACGAACGCCACGTGTTGCGGCGCGAGCATGCGTTTGAGGTTGTCACGAATGGTTTGGGACATGGGAGTTCTCCGGGCCGATCAGCGCAGGAGCGGCCGCAGCAGCTCGCGGGAAATGATGTGGCGCTGGATTTCCGAAGTGCCTTCCCAGATCCGTTCGATCCGCGCGTTACGCCAGATGCGCTCCACCGGACCTTCGTCCATCAGGCCCATGCCGCCGAAGATCTGCACCGCTTCATCGGCGGTACGGCCGAGCACTTCACTGGCGAACAGCTTGGCCATGCCGGCCTCGCCATCGGTCATGGTGCCCTGGTCCATTTTCCAGGCGGTGTGCAGGGTCAGCAGTTCCGCGGCGCGGATTTGCGTGGCCATGTCCGCCAGCTTGAAAGACACGCCTTGATAGGTGCCGATCGGCTGGCCGAATTGCTTGCGGTCCGCCGCCCATTGCAAGGACACGTCCAGTGCGCGCTGGGCCTGACCGACACAGTTGGCCGCGACCATCACGCGCCCGGCGGTCAGCCAGGCGTTGGCCACGTCCCAACCCTTGCCGACTTCGCCCAGCACTTTGCTGGCCGGCACACGGCAGTCGTCGAAGAACATTTCGAAGGTGTGATAACCACGGTTGCTCACGCACTTCGGCCCACGGCGGATGGTCATGCCCGGGGTGTTGCGGTCGACCAGGAACGAGGTCACGGCGTTGCGCTTCTTGCCGTTGTGCTCGTAGGTGTCGGTGACGGCGAAGACGATGGCGAAGTCGGCGTGGCCGGCGTGGCTGATGAAGTGCTTGCTGCCGTTGAGAATGAAGTCGTCGCCTTCACGCACGGCGCGGGTCTTGATCGCATTGGCATCGGAGCCGGCACCCGGCTCGGTCAAGGCGAAGCAGTCGATTTTTTCGCCCTGGATGCACGGCAACAGGTAGTCGTTGATCTGCTCGCCCTTGCAAGCCATGAGGATTTTCGACGGCCGTGCGACAAACACGTGCAGCGCCCAGGACACCTTGGACAGCTCGCGCTCGATCAGCGCCTGGGACAGGTAGTCCAGACCGCCACCACCCACCTCTTCGGGCATGTTGAACGCATAGAAACCGGCGGCAATCGCCTTGCCGCGAATCTGCGCTGCCAGTTCCGGGGAAACCTCGTCGGCGCGGTCGACTTGTTCTTCATAGGGCAGCAGTTCCTTCTCGACGAAGCTGCGTACCGAGTCCACCAACATTTCTTGTTCTTGGGTCAGTTGGAAATTCATGGTGCTACCTGTTGTTCGTGTTCTGGGAGATGGAGAGGAATCAACGACCGATGAAGCGTGCCGGGCGTTTTTCCATGGCGGCACGCAGGGCTTCGTTGCCGTCTTCGCTGCGACCGCACAACAGGCCGGCGGCCAGTTCGGCCTGCAGTTGTTCGGCCAGGCTGCGTTCGGCGCCTTCACGCATGAGTTTCTTCGTCTGGGCGAAGGCAAAGGTCGGGCCAGCGGCCAGGCGTGCGGCCAGTTCGCTGGTGACCGTCAGCAGTTGATCGTCGGCACAGACATCGCCGACCAGACCGGCGTCGAGGGCACGGTCGGCGCCCCACAATTCGTCCAGGAACAGCAGACGCTTGGCCTGTTCGCTGCCGATCAGGCGCGGCAAGTGCCAACTGGCGCCGGCGTCCGGCGAGTACGCCATGCTGGTGTAGCCGGCCTTGAAGCGTGCCGATTGCCCGGCGATGCGCAGGTCGCAGCACAGGGTCAAGTCCATCCCGGCGCCGACGGCGGTGCCGTTGATGGCGGCGATGGTCGGTTTTTCCAGGCTGTGCAGGCGAGTCATCAGGGCGTGGGCGGTTTCGGTCCAGCCGTAGGTTTCCAACGCACCCCGGGCTTCGGCATCGGCCCATTCATCAAGGTCCGCGCCGGCGCAGAAACTACGGCCGCTACCGGTGAGCACCACCACGCGCACCGCTGGATCGGCGTTGAAACCGTCGAGCAAGCCGTGCAGGTTTTTCAGCGTCGGAATGTCCAGCGCATTGCGCTGGGCAGTGCGATTGAGGGTGATCCAGGCAACGCCTGCTTCGACCTGGCTGAGCAGCGACGATTGAGTGGTCATGGGAATCCTCGAATTATTGTGTTTGGTCTGAGGTGATGCGACTTGAGGCCATACTAAACGAGTGTTCAGTAAGGCGGCAATCGGCTTGGAAATGGGCTGTAACAGGCCGCCACTGTCGCCAAGTCATTGGTTTTATTAGGTATTATTCGGATTGCGAGGGATGTGCCGATGGTGCTGTTACAACTTCGAACAACTGATCACAGAGGACTAAGTCGCAGATCGACTGCCCACCACAAAACCAATGTGGGAGCGGGCTTGCTCGCGAAGGCGGCATCACATTCAACATCTCTGTCGACTGATCTACCGCTTTCGCGAGCAAGCCCGCTCCCACAGAGGGATGTGCTTGTTTCAAGGAATCAGGCAGTCGGCAAGCTCGGCGCCAATACCCCCTGACGCTTGCGATGGATCAGGAAGTACGCGCCATAGCACAGCGCAATGAATCCAAAGCCCCAATACAGCGACGGACGCTGGGTTTCATCCAGGGCCAGGAACACGAACAGAGAGCAGCACAATGTGATGCACATCAGCGGCAGCACCGGGAACCACGGCGCGCGGTATTTCAGGTCGCTGAGTTTGCCGCCGTCACGCAAATACGCCTTGCGGAACTTGTACTGCGCCAGCGCGATGACAATCCAGGTCACGGTGCCGGACATGCCGCTCACCGCCATCAGCACCATGAACAAGGTGTCGGCGGCGACGAAGCTGGTCATCAGCGACACCAGTGCGAAGCACAGGGTGATGCTCAAGGCGCGCAGCGGCACGCCACGCTTGCTCAAGGGCGACAGGCTTTTGGGCGCCATGCCGGTTTTCGACATCGCCCACAGGATGCGCGTCGAGGCATACAGGCCGGAGTTGCCCACCGACAGGATCGCGGTAAGGATCACGAAGTTCATCAGGTCGGCCGCATAGGGAATGCCGACCATGTCGAACACCTGCACGAACGGGCTTTCCATCAGGCCCGCCTGCTGCCACGGCACGATGGCCGACAGCACGATGATCGCCAGCACATAGAAGATCAGCACGCGGAACACCACGTTGCGCACGGCGCGGGGAATGCTTTTTTCCGGCTGATCGGTTTCACCGGCAGCCACGCCCATGATCTCGCAACCCTGGAACGCGTAGACCACGGTCATCATCACCGCGAACACGGCTGACAGGCCGTTGGGGAACAACGAATCGCCGATCAGGTTGGTCGCCATCGGCGCCGGTGCGCCGCTGCTCAGGGGCATCACGCCGAAGATCACCAGCACACCGACCACGATGAAACCGAGAATCGCCGCGACCTTGATCCCCGAAAACCAGTATTCGGCTTCACCAAAGGCGCGGGTCGCCATGGCATTGATACCGAACAGCACCACCACGAACAGCGCCGACCAGTACCAGATTGGCACCTCCGGGAACCAACGGGTCATCAGCATGCCGGCGGCGGTGAACTCCAGACCCACGGTGGTGGCCCAGCTCATCCAGTACACCCAACCGATCATGAACCCGGTGGCCGGGCCGATGTATTTTGTGGCGTGGGTCTGGAACGAACCGGACACCGGCATCTGCACCGACAGTTCACCCAGGCAGACCATCACCAGGTACATCAGGAAGCCCGCGACCAGGTAAGCCAGGATCGCCCCCACCGGGCCGCCCTGGTTGATGGTCACGCCAGAGCCCATGAACAACCCGGTGCCGATGACGCCGCCCAGGGACAGCATGAAAATGTGCCGGCTCTTGAGGGCCCGGGTCAGCTGGATGCCTTTGTGATCAGTGCTGCGATCAGTGTTTTCGTTCATGTCGGCACCTCAGCAGTCAGAGAGGTGCGCAGCGCGCGACAGGACGTCACGGCGCAGGGAGGGATCAGCTTTACGGCAATTCATTATTATTATCTCCAATAAGCTTCGAAGACCGCGCTGCGGCGGTTGCGTCGATTATTGGAAAGCCATGTAAGTTCGCGTTGACCGTAAAGATCGAAGTTGTACAAAGTCGTAACAAACTTGTACGTCAGCTCTGCAACAGGCCTTCGAGGGTATCGAGCGAGTGCTGCAATTGCTCATCGAGCGTGAGGCTCATGCGGCGGATCGCCGATTCATCGTTTGCCAGCGCCAAGGTCTCCAGCGCCCTTAACGTGCTGGCCAAGCCCCGAAAACCCAGGGAATCGCAGCTACCGGCCAGGCGGTGAGCCAGTTGCGCGACCTCTGTGCAGTCATCGGCGGCCATGGCTTCATTCAGCGCGTCGCGGTGCTGCAGGATCGAGTCACGCAGAACCGCCAGCAGACCCTGAACCTTTTGCGCACCGAGCAGGCTGCGATGGGTCTGTAACAGCGGCCAGTCCATTGCCTCATCGCTGAGCAGCGATTCGGCCACAGGCACATGCCCTTCCAGCACCTGGCGCAGGTTTTCCAGTTTCAGGGGCTTGGCCAGGACACCGTCCATGCCGGCCTCCAGATAACCGCGCACCAGTGCCGGTTGCACGCTGGCGGTCAGGGCGAAAATGCGGGTATGGCGGTTCGGCCCGTCGCTGTGGCGGATCTGGCGGCATAACTCGACACCACTAATGCCCGGCAGATGCACATCCAGCAGCATCAGGTCGAACACCTGCGCCGCGCAGTGTTGCAGCGCCTGATCCGCTTCTTCGGCGAGCCACACCCGGTGGCCGTCCCGTTGCAGCAAGCCCTGGACCACTTCGCGGTTGAGCGCCACGTCTTCGACCACCAGGATGTTCAGTGCCGGCCCCGCCGCCCGAACCGGCGGGGCCTCAGCCACGCCGCTGGCCGGCTGCAAGGACAACTCGAACCAGAAGCAACTGCCGCGCCCCTCTTCACTGTCCACGCCGATGCAGCCCCCCATCTGCTCCACCAGGTGTTTGCAGATCGCCAACCCCAACCCCGTGCCCCCAAAACGTTGCGCGACTTCTTCGCTGGCCTGGGTGAAGCGCTCGAAAATCTTTTCCTGCATCTGCGGGGCAATGCCGATGCCGTCATCCGTGACACAGACCCGCAACCGTTGCCCCAACGGTTCTCCGGTTTCGCTGAGCAGCGCCACCTCGACGCTGACTTCGCCGCCTTCGGTGAACTTGATCGCGTTGGCCAGCAGGTTGCTCAGCACTTGGCGCAGGAACTGCTCGGCGCCGTGGTGATGCTCGGCAATCCGCCGGTCGACGCGGCAACTGAGGATCGTGTCGTTGTTCAGCGCTCGCGGTTCCAACAGAGTCAGTACCTCGTCGAGCAACTGGCGCAGCGAGAAATCCACCGGTTCGGGATGGCTCACGCCCTCCTCCAGCTTGGCGAAATACAGCACTTCGTTGAGGATTGTCAGCAAGCCTTCGCCGGCCTTGTGCAGGGCATCCAGGCGTTTGCCGTCCTGGGCATCCAGCCGAGCGCCGCGCAGCAATTCGGCCATGCCGAGAATGCCATTGAGGGGTGTGCGCAGTTCGTGGCTCATGGTCGCCAGGAACCGCGACTTGGCAAGGTTGGCCGCTTCCGCTTCGTCCTTGGCGCGCATCAGGCTGGCGGTGCGGCGCTCGACCATTTTCAGCAACTCGTCACGGTTGTCCTGCAAGGCCAGCCGATCGGTTTCCCGGCGCTCGATGTCCCGCAGGATCGCCCGGCGCATGTCGTCCAGCGCATGGGCCACGGTGTCGATTTCGTCACTGCCGCGGCGCTTGTCCAGGTGCAAGGGTTCCTGCCATTCACCGGCGGCGATACGCCGGGCAAACTCGGCCATGACTTTCAGGTGTCGGGTCACCAGTCGATAAAACAAGCCCGACAGGGCAACGGCCAGACCGCAGAGAAACACCGCCATCCACAACAGGCTGGTCAAACCGGTGGCGTAGAGTCGCTGGTACACCGCCCCCAGATCGGTGCTGACTTCCAGTTCACCCAAGTTGCGCAAAGGGCCGGACGGCGGCTGATAGTCCAGGGCAAAGCGCTCGATGCGCAGCGGTCCCGCAGGGGCCGGATTGCCCTGTACCAGGTCGAAATCGGCGCTGGTCAAGTGCACCCGCGCGACGTCGGAGAAGTCCACCAGCCCACGCAACTGCACATTCAACTGCTCTTGGTTCAAGTCCCAGAGGCTGCGTTCCAGGCTGGCCAGGTACCCGGCGCGGATCAGTTCCATGCGCGAATCGATGTCGCGCATTTCCCGTCGATACTCGATGTACAGTTGCACGCTGCTGGCGAGCACGGTGAAGCACAGGCTGAACAACAGAATGAACAGCAACAGGCGTCGCAACAGTCCACCGGGACGGGCGCGAATCATTGCGCATCGGCCGGCAGGTTGATCATGTCGCGGTAGGTCACTTCGCTTTCGTTGAGCCAGCGCTCGATGTCACCGGCATCGACCATGCGCTGCAACTGCGCATTGATCTCGGGCATGCGAGTGGCCAAGGGCGAGCGCCGCGACACGGCAACCCGCAGGTAGTCCACGTTCAACGCCTTGGGCAAGGCGACGATGTCCTGGCCGCCGGGCAGGTTTTCCACGTACAGCTGGCCGGTGCGCCGCTCCTGAGTGATGAAGTCGATGCGCCCGCGAATCAGCTTACCGAAGTTCTGGTGGCTGTCGGAAACCCATTCGATATTGTTGTTGCGCGCAACCATGCGATCGAACTCCACACCGTAGCTCTCACCGAACAACAGGCCACCGCGGTAACGGGCCAGGTCGTCCAGTTGTTCGAATTTCACCGGATGCTGGCGGTTGACGAACAACGCCACTTCTTCACGCAATACCGGCACCGTCGAGAACAGCATGCTCTGCTCCCGTTGCGCAGTGCTGTAGGCCAGTACCACATCGACCCGGCCTTCGGCGGCGTCCAGCAGGCAGCGTTTCCAGTTGCCCAGCACGACCATCTCGACTTCATACCCCAGTTGACCGAACAAGTGCTTCACCACGCTGGGCGCCAGGCCACGCACCTGCTTGCCATCACTCCAGGAGATCGGCGGGTACACCGGGTAATCGCAATAGCGAACCTTGTCCGCCGCGACGGCATGGCCGGCCACCAGTATCGCCAGCAGGCAAAACCATCGCGCCATCGGCTTCAGGCCGCCACGCTGGCGGTGAACAGGTAACCGGCGCCGTGAATGGTGATGATCAACTGGGGTTCGGCCGGATCGTCATGCAACTTGCGGCGCAGGCGCCCGACCAGCACGTCGATGGAGCGGTCGTTGGGCACCCATTCGCGGTTGCGGATCTGGTCCATCAATTGATCGCGGCTGAGGGTGTGGCCGCTGTTGCGCAGGAACACGCTGAGCAACTGGTATTCGCCGTGGGTCAGCAGGGTTTCGCTGCCGGACGGATCGATCAGGCGACGGCGGTCGGTGTCCAGCGCCCAGTCGGCAAACTGCTTGACCGGTTTTGCCGCCGCGATGGCGGGCGCTGGCGTTTGCGCATGACGTACCCGGCGAATCAGGTTTTTCGCCCGGGACACCAGCTCCCTTGGATTGAGGGGTTTGATCACGTAGTCATCGGCGCCGCATTCGAGGCCGACGATGCGGTCGATTTCATCGTTGCGCCCGGTGATCAGGATGATCCCGACCTCCGAACGTACCCGCAACTCGCGGGTCAGGGTCAGGCCGTCCTTGCCCGGCAGGCGGATGTCGAGCATCACCAGGTCGACGGTCTGGCTAGCGAGGAAGGTTTCCGCCAGTTCCGCCGTGGCGGCGCAATGGACGTCGTAACCTTCCTGGGACAGGTAGGCGTGTAGCAGATCGCGAATCAGCGGATCGTCATCGACGATCAATACCCGAGGAGTCATCGCTTGGTGTCCGGCATAGGCCCGAAGGCCAGTTTCTTATTAGAGTGTTTTCCTGCGTCGGCGCCAGAGAGTATCGATTGCTGAACGACTGATCAACAGTCGCTCGTCTGCACGCAGAAGCGCTGTCGTCCGCCGGCCTGCAAACCATCGACCCAGGCCTCGCAAATCTGGATGCCCTGCTCCGGGGTGAAGGTGCCGGGGTTCAGCCCGGACTCCAGCCACAAGCCGTCGAGCAAGGCGCTGAGGCTGATGGCGGCGAGGTCGGCGTCGAAGCTTTCCCAGCCCTCCTCCTGAGCCAGTTCCGCCAGCACCTTGCGCAGGATGCCGCGATACTCGCCATAGGAATGATCGTGGGCCTGGTTGATGGCCTCGGCGGTTTTCACTGCGCCCCAGAACGCCAGCCACGCATCGATCAGTTGCGGATCCAGCAGCTCGGCGGAGAACGATCCGCGGAAAAACGCCGACAAGCGTTCCCGGGCATTCGGCGCGGCTTGCTCCATGGCGTCACGCAGCAAGGTCATGACCCGCCCGGTGATCGCCATGTAAGCCTCGGCCACCAGCTCATCCTTGCCGGAATAGTGATGGCTGATCAGCCCCACCGAGACCCCGGCCTCGGCGGAAATCTTGCGGATCGACGCGCCCTGGAAGCCATGACGCTTGAGGCACACCAGCGTCGCCTCGATCAGGTTGGCTTTGCGCAACTCCGGTTCCATGCGGGAAAAACGGGCTTCCTGATTCATGGGCGACACGCTCCTTGGTTCAATCGTTTAGGCCCGCGCGGGGTAGCGGCGGGCTGAACGAATGTACAGCAAGAGCGGGCAGTTTCTCTAGTCGGGTGTAAGCCAGGGGGACCGTGGTGCGCCCATCGCGAGCAAGCTCGCTCCCACAGTGGTTTGCCCTGTGGGAGCGAGCTTGCTCGCGATGGCGTCAGTCCATACAACACAGGATCTGGATCAGTCGCGGTAACCCGGCGCCACTCGATCCAGCATTCTCAACAACGCCGCCCAGGCCAGTTGCATGGCATCCGGATCACTCAGCTCCCCTTCCTCCAACGGCCGCCCCGGATCATTGAACTGCCGCTCGGTATGCGCGCAGACCTCGTCAGACGGCAGTACAACTTCACCGGCGGCCTGGGCGGCCAACTGGATCTCACAGGCCTTTTCCAGGTAGTACATGCGCAGGAATGCCTGGCTCACCGTCTCACCGACGGTCAGCAAACCATGGTTGCGCAGCATCAGTACCGATTTGTCGCCCAGGTCCGCGACCAGCCTTTTTTGCTCGCTCAAATCCAGCGCCACGCCCTCATAGTCGTGGTAGGCAACACGGCCGTAGAACTCCATGGAAATCTGGTTCACCGGCAACAACCCGCACTTCAACGCCGCCACCGCGCAACCGGATTTGGTGTGGGTGTGCAGCACGCATTGCGCGTCTTCGCGGGCGCCATGAATAGCGCTGTGGATCACGAAGCCAGCCGGATTCACCGGGTACGGCGACGGTTCCACGGCGTGGCCATCAAGGTCGATCTTCACCAGGTTGGACGCGGTGATCTCATCGAACATCAGCCCGTAAGGGTTGATCAGAAAGTGATGCTCCGGCCCCGGAATGCGCACCGAGATGTGGGTGAAGATCAAATCGGTCATGCGAAAGTGCGCAATCAAGCGGTAACAGGCCGCCAGTTCCTCACGCAGGCGCTGCTCGGTGGCGCTGCGTTCGGGTGCCAGGTGGGTGGCGATGTTGTTCATTCTTGTGGTTCTCCAGGCTGATCGGCTGGGGCAGACAGTAAGGCTGGACGCTCGGACACGTCCAGCCATCGGCAGTTATTTGCTGGCCCAGGCGTTGAAGCGCTCTTCGAGTTCTTCGCCATGGTCGACCCAGAAACCGACGTTCATCGACAGTGCGCCCTTGAGGTTCTGCGGCGCGGTGGGCACCCATTGCGCCAGTTTGTCGTCCAGCCGTGCGGCGGCCTGGGTGTTGGTCGGGCCATAAGGGATCTGTTGCACGTAGTTGACCTGGGCGTCCGGTTGATTGGCGAAGGCAATGAATCGCTTGGCCTGATCCACATGTTTGGACCCTTTGATGATCGCCCAGTAATCCATGCCGTACAGGCTGCCGGGCCAGACCAGACCCAGGTGGCTGCCTTTCTGCGCGGCGTCGGCGATGCGCCCGCTGTAGGTCGAGGTCATTACCACATCGCCGGCGGTCAGCCATTGCGGCGGTTGCGCGCCCGCCTCCCACCACTGGATGTAAGGCTTGAGTTCAGTGAGTTTGGCGAATGCCCGGTCCACGCCCTGCGGGGTGCTGAGTACCTTGTAGACGTCTTCGGTCTTGACCCCGTCCGCCAGCAAGGCGAATTCCAGGTTGTACACCGCACGTTTACGCAGCCCACGCTTGCCGGGGGTTTTCTTCACGTCCCAAAAGTCTGCCCATGAGGTTGGGGCCTGGGCCAGTTTGTCGGTGTCGTAGGCAATTGCCACGCTCCACACCAGCGCAGCGGAGCCGCATTCCTGTGCCGCTTCGGGGATCAACTGGTCGGCATGGCCCAGGCGGGTCCAGTCCAGGCGCTCGTACATGCCTTCCTCGCAACCGCGCATCAGGTCCGGGCCTTCGATTTGCACTACGTCCCAGTCGACGTTGCCGGTATCGACCATCACTTTGATTTTGGCCATTTCGCCGTTGTATTCGCTCTGGATCACTTTGCGTTGATCCACGGCGGCGAAGGGTTGAAAGAACGCCACGTCCTGGGCTTTTTGTCCGGCTCCGCCGTATCCGACCACCACCATGTCCGATGCTGCCTGAGCGCTGCCCAGGCCCATGGCCACGGACAACACCAAGGGATAAAAACCGTGCTTTAGCGTGTGCGATTTCATCAGTGGTTCCTCTTGCAGGTGCCACGGGAGCCAAGGCCCGCGCAGCCCTTTTTTATTGTTGTGAGGTTTGGCCCTGGAGCGGGCTCGAGACGAAACTACTGCAAGGCATAGTAAAAAAACAAGTTGATTTTTTACTGAAGGTAAATTTCTATAGATAAAAATAACAACACCGAAAACCTTATGCCTCTGTAGGAGCGAGCTTGCTCGCGATGGACCTGAGGGCGACGCGTTCATCCAGACAACACGCGTTATCGTTAACGTCCATCGCGAGCAAGCTCGCTCCTACAGAGGTAGCCTGCCAGGAGTACCCGCACCATGCCGACCTCTGCACCCGCCTTCGCGCACCTGTTCGAACCCCTGGAGATCCGTGGCAAGCGCCTGAAGAACCGCATCATGTCCAGCGGTCACGACACGTCGATGCCCACCGACAACCTGGTCAATGACCAATTGATCGCCTATCACCGGGCGCGGGCCGAAGGCGGAGCCGGGCTGATCGTGCTGCAAGTGGCCGGGGTGCATGACAGTGCGCGCTACACTTCCCACGTGCTGATGGCCACCGACGATGCGTGCATCGAGGGCTACCGCAAACTGGCGCAAACCTGCCATGCCCACGGCACCCTGGTGTTGTCCCAGGTGTTCCATCCGGGGCGGGAGATCATGGAGTCCAGCGATGGCCTGCTGGCGGTGGCCTACTCCGCATCGTCGGTGCCCAACGAACGTTTCCGGGTGATGCCCCGCGCGCTGGACCAGGCAATGATCGACGAGATCGTCGCCGGTTATGCCGCTGCCGCCCGCCGCCTGCATCAGGCAGGCATTGATGGCGTCGAGGTCGTGGCCAGCCACGGTTACCTGCCGGCACAGTTCATCAATCCGCGGGTCAACCGGCGTACCGATGGCTACAACGGTGAGCTGGACCAGCGTTTGCGTTTTCTACGCGAGGTCATCGCCGCCGTGCGCGCGGCAACCGACCAGCAGTTCATCATCGGCCTGCGCATTTCCGCCGACGAGCGCGACCCGGAAGGCCTGACCGAGGACGAATCCCTGGCCACCGTGCAGTCACTGCAAGCGCAGCTTGATTACGTGCATATCGTCGCCGGCACCTCGGCTTCCCTTGGCGGCGCGGTGCATATCGTGCCGCCCATGGCGATCGAAGCCGCGTACCTGGCCAAGGAAGCCGGGACGTTCAAGGCCAGTTTGAACATTCCGTTGTTCGTCACCGGGCGCATCAACCAGCCCCAGGAAGCCGAGCTGATCCTGGCTCGTGGCCAGGCCGATGTGTGCGGCATGACCCGGGCACTGATCTGCGATCCGCAAATGCCCAACAAGACCGACACCGGCCGCGTCGAAGACGTGCGGGCGTGCATTGCCTGCAATCAGGCGTGCATCGGCCACTTCCACAAGGGCTTGCCGATTTCCTGTATCCAGCACCCGGAAACCGGACGCGAACTGATCTTCGGCGAACGGCGACAAGCGCCACAGCGCAAACGCATCATGATCGCCGGCGGTGGCCCGGCCGGGATGAAAGCCGCCACCGTCGCGGCCCAGCGCGGGCATGAGGTGACGTTGTACGAAGCCAGTTCGCAACTGGGCGGTCAGGTGCTGCTCGCGCAATTGCTGCCACGGCGCAGCGAATTCGGCGGTGCCAGCACCAACCTGCAGCGGGAAATGGAACTGGCCGGCGTGCGCGTAGTGCGCAATACCCGAGTCGACCGGGCACTGGTGGAGCAGGAAAAACCGGACATGGTGATCGTCGCTACCGGTGCCGAGCCCTACTGGCCGCCCTTCGAGCGCGGTGGTGAGTTGCAGGTGGTGGACGCCTGGCAGGTATTGCGCGATGAAGTACGGATCGGCCGTTCGGTGGTGGTCGTGGACTGGCGCTGCGACTGGATCGGCCCCGGCATCGCCGAACGCCTGGTTCGCGCCGGGCACCAGGTACAACTGGCGGTCAACGGCACCCATTGCGGGGAAAACCTGCCGCTGTACGTGCGCGATCAACTGGCCGGCGAGCTGCATAAACTGGGCGTGCCGATCACGCCATATGCGCGGTTGTATGGCTGCGATGACAACACGGTTTACCTGCAACACACCGCCAGTGGCGAACCGATGCTGATGGAGAACATCGACACGCTGGTGCTGTGCCAGGGGCATCAGCCGGTCGATACCCTGGGTGCGGAGTTGCAAGGGCTGGTGGAGTTTCGCCGGATCGGTGACTGCCTGGCGCCGCGCACCGCCGAAGAAGCAATTTATGAAGGCCTTAAAGTCGCGTGGGAGCTTTAAGGCTGTTTATACTCCGGGGCTTAGACGGCTAACACCAACCCTGTAGGAGCGAGCTCTGCTCGCGATGAACCCGAGAACACCGCTGGGTGTCAGGCTTCCAGCGTTATCGTTGGTGACCATCGCGAGCAGAGCTCGCTCCTACAGGGATTTGCGCCACTCCTCCCGGTTCGGATTTGACCATGAGCAACAGCAGCACCACACAGCCCGCACCCGGCAGCGCCGAACCGCACTTTCTCGGCACGCGCATTCGCGGCCTGCGCAAGCGTCGGGGCATGACCCTGACGGAACTGGCGCAACAGAGCGAACTCACCGCTGGCTACATCAGCCAGCTGGAACGCAACCTCGCCTACCCGTCGATTCCGGCGCTGTTCAACATTGCCCGCAGCCTCGGCGTCACCATCCAGTGGTTCTTCGCCAGTGAAGCGGTCACCGCGCCCGAAGACGATGGCATCGTGGTGCGCAAGAACAGCCGCCTGAACGTGCATTACGAAGACGGTATCGTCGACCAGTTGCTGACACCGCAAGCCAACCGCCAACTGGAAATGCTCCACTCGCGTTTCCCGCCCGGCACCTACAGCCAGCAAAGCTACAGCCACGACGGTGAAGAAGCCGGCTACTTGCTCTCGGGGAGTTTCGAGTTGTGGGTGGGCGAGCGCCATTTCCAGCTCAATGAAGGCGACAGCTTCAGCTTTTCCAGCCAGGAACCGCACCGCTATGGCAACCCTGGCGATGTCGATGCGGTGGTGATCTGGGTGATTACACCGCCGACGTTCTAACGTCGGCCGCGACCAGGGGACGGCGTGACACTCGCACGCTTGAGGGTGTCGCTCGGCAATTCCTTGAACAGCGCACGATAGCTGCTGGAAAACCGCCCCAGATGCCAGAACGACCAACGCATCGCCACTTCAGCCACGGTGGTTTGCGTCGGCGTGCGACTCAGCAATTCGCGGTGGGCACTGTTGAGTCGGCGCAGGCGCAGCCACTGGGTCGGCGACATGCCGGTGTAGGTCTTGAACGCATGCTGCAACTGACGCAGTGAAAACCCCGCGATCTGGGACAATTCCAGCAGATTGAGATGTTCTTCCGGGGTGTCAGCGGCCCATTCCCCTACCCGTTTCATGATCGAGCGCTCCCCGGCACGACGCTGCAAGGCGCCCTGGTCGAGGCCGACACACGCGTTGTCGAGGATGAACAGGCAATCTTCCAGCAGTTGCTGGGTCAGCGCTTCGCGGCTCGGTGGATCGAAGGTCTGCGACAGCCGCGTCAAGGTTCCGCTGAGCCAACGGCAAAACAGCGCGTTCTGCTGGGCGTTGAGCGGAGCCATGAACAACCCTTCAAGCCTGGCGATGTCCAGGCTGTGGCGCTTTACAAACTCCGGCCCGAACACCACGGCGATTTCCTGGTAGTTCTCCGGGGTGATCCAGATGTTGCGGCTTTCGCCATTCAACACGTACAGCGCGTTGTCACCGCGATCGAAACAAAACGATAACGAACCCTGGGGCGCGCTGAAATTCTGCTCGACCCGGGTGTTCATCGACTCTTCGTAAATCTCCACGCCCTGCAGATCCAGATAACGCACCCTACCCGCGAAGTGCCCCGGCGACATCTGCTGGTATTGCTGCACCCAGCCCGGCGTGGCGCGGATTTGCTCGGCGACATCGGCGGTGTTGAACGCTTGGACCTGGAGGGAATTGGAACCTGTCATGGGGTGACCTTACGCACTCTTTTGGTGCGTTTTGTGCTGCTTAAAGTGGATAGATGGAACCGCAAGGCTCGCACAAGATAGTCGTCAACGCGCTACAGGGGAAGTGTCCGGCGGATGAAACCGGTCTCCCCTGGCGTTAATAAAACCAATAACGAGGTCTTTATGAATGTCCCTTTCGATCAGCTGTTCACTTGGCTGAAAGATCACAAGATTACCGAAGTCGAGTGCGTCGTCAGCGATCTGACCGGCATTGCACGCGGCAAAATTGCACCGACCAACAAGTTCCTGCATGAGCGAGGCATGCGCCTGCCGGAAAGTGTCCTTCTGCAAACGGTAACCGGGGACTTTGTCGACGACGACATCTACTACGACCTGCTCGACCCGGCGGATATCGACATGGTCTGCAAGCCGGACGCCGACGCCGTCTACGTGGTGCCATGGGCCATCGAGCCGACCGCCATCGTGATCCACGACACCTTCGACAAGTTCGGCAACCCGATCGAACTGTCGCCGCGCAATGTGTTGAAGAAAGTCCTGCAGTTGTACACCGATAAAGGCTGGCGGCCGATTGTCGCGCCGGAAATGGAGTTCTACCTGACCCAGCGCTGCGAAGACCCGGACCTGCCGCTCAAGGCGCCGATGGGCCGTTCGGGCCGTGCCGAAAGCGGTCGTCAGTCGTTCTCCATCGACGCGGCCAACGAATTCGACCCGCTGTTCGAAGACGTCTACGACTGGTGCGAACTGCAAGGCCTGGACCTCGACACGCTGATCCACGAAGACGGCCCGGCGCAGATGGAAATCAACTTCCGTCATGGCAACGCCCTGGACCTGGCCGACCAGATCACCGTGTTCAAGCGCACCATGCGTGAAGCGGCGCTCAAGCACAACGTGGCGGCAACCTTCATGGCCAAGCCGGTCGGCGACGAGCCTGGCAGCGCCATGCACCTTCACCAGAGCGTGGTGGACATTGCCACCGGCCAGCCGATCTTCGCCGATGCCGATGGCAACATGAGCGAGCTGTTCCTGCATCACATCGGTGGCCTGCAGAAGTACATCCCGAAAGTGCTGCCGATGTTCGCGCCGAACGTCAACTCGTTCCGCCGCTTCCTGCCGGATACCTCGGCGCCGGTGAACGTCGAATGGGGCGAAGAAAACCGCACCGTCGGCCTGCGCGTGCCGACCTCCAGCCCCGACGCCATGCGCGTCGAGAACCGTCTGCCGGGCGCTGACGCCAACCCGTACCTGGCCATCGCCGCCAGCCTGCTGTGTGGTTACCTGGGCATGGTCGAACGCATCGAGCCAAGCGCTGCGGTACAGGGCCGCGCCTATGAGCGCCGCAACCTGCGCCTGCCGATCACCATCGAGGACGCCCTGACCCAGATGGAAGAGTGCGACACCATCAGCCGCTACCTGGGCAGCAAGTTCGTGCGGGGCTATGTCGCGGTCAAACGCGCCGAGCACGAGAACTTCAAACGGGTGATCAGCTCCTGGGAGCGTGAGTTCCTGATGCTCAGTGTCTAAATAACCCGCTCTCGCATGGGATCACACATCCTTTGTGGGAGCGAGCTTGCTCGCGATGAGGCCAGTGAATCCAATATCTTCGTTGACTGACAGGCCGCCATCGCGAGCAAGCTCGCTCCCACAGGTAGGTGATCACCTGAAGAATCCAATAATTCCAAGAAGGTATCGATATGCGCTTATTGAAATCCATGGTCCCGGTCGCGCTGGCAGCACTGTTCAGTGCCGGTGCCCAGGCTCAGCCACAGGTCAGCGTCTACAACTGGACCGACTACATCGGCGAAACCACCCTCGCCGACTTTCAGGCCAAGACCGGGATCAAGGTGATCTACGACGTATTCGATTCCAACGAAACCCTTGAAGGCAAACTGCTTGCCGGTCGTACCGGGTATGACGTGGTGGTGCCGTCCAACCACTTCCTCGCCCGCCAGGTGAAGGCCGGCGCGTTCCTCAAGCTCGATCGCGAGCAACTGCCGAATTTCAAGAACCTCGACCCGAAATTGCTGGCGCTGCTGGAGAAAAACGATCCGGGCAACGCGCACTCGGTGCCGTACCTGTGGGGCACCAACGGCATCGGCTATAACGTCGACAAGGTCAAGGCTGTGCTGGGCATCGACAAGATCGACTCCTGGGCCGTGCTGTTCGAACCGGAGAACATCAAGAAGCTCAGCGCCTGCGGCGTGTCGATGATGGACTCGGCGGACGAAGTGTTCCCGGCGATGCTCAACTACATGGGCATGGACCCGCGCAGCGAAAACCCCGAGGACTTCAAGAAGGCCGAAGCCAAGCTGCTGAGCATTCGCCCCTACATCACCTACTTCCATTCCTCCAAGTACGTCTCGGACCTGGCCAACGGCGATATCTGCGTAGCGTTCGGATACTCGGGTGATGTGTTCCAGGCCGCCAACCGCGCCAAGGAAGCCGGCAACGGCGTGAACATCGCCTACGCCATACCCAAGGAAGGCGCCAACCTGTGGTTCGACCTGCTGGCCATCCCCGCCGACGCCAGCAACCCGAAGGAAGCTCATGCCTTCATCAACTACCTGCTGGACCCGCAAGTGATCGCCAAGGTCAGTGAGTCGGTCGGCTACGCCAACCCGAACCCGGCCGCCAAGCAGTACATGGACCCTGAGCTGGTCAGCAACCCCGAGGTTTATCCGTCCCAGGAAGTCCTCGACAAACTCTACATCTCCACCACGCCGCCGCAGTCGATCATGCGCCTGATGACCCGTTCGTGGAGCAAAGTGAAGTCCAACAAATGAATCAGTACACCAAGGAACACACCCACTCCTATTACGCAGCGTCCGCCAAGGGCATGAGGCAGCGCCCCGCGCTGGCCTCGGACCTGGTGGCCGATGTCTGTGTGGTCGGCGCGGGTTTCACCGGCATCAACACCGCCATCGAGCTGGCCCAGCGTGGGCTCTCAGTGGTCCTGCTGGAGGCCCGACGGATCGGCTGGGGCGCCAGCGGGCGCAACGGCGGCCAGTTGATTCGTGGTATCGGCCATGACGTCAGCGGTTTCGCCAAGCACATCGGCGCCGATGGCGTGCAATACCTGGAACACGCCGGGAACGAGTCGGTGCAAGTCGTGGCCAATCGCATCCGCGAGCACGGCATCGATTGCGACCTGAGCTGGGGCTTCTGCGAACTGGCCAATACCCCGGCCCAGTTCAAGGCGCTCAAGGCCGAGCAGGTGCAACTGATTGAATCCGGCTACGCCTTTGAAACCCGACTGGTGGCGCCAGAACAAATCCGTGAACAGGTGGTGAACTCCGGTGTGTACGCCGGCGGCCTGGTGGACATGGGCTCTGGGCATTTGCATCCGCTGAACCTGGTCCTTGGCGAAGCCCAAGTCGCCGAGTCCCTTGGGGTGCGGATTTTCGAGCAGAGCCCGGTGCTGGAGTTGACCCATGGCAGCACGGTGCAAGTGCGCTGCGCCGGTGGCACTGTGAGTGCAGGCACGTTGGTGCTTGCTTGCAATGCCCATCTGGAAGAGCTCGAACCGAAGCTCAGCGGCAAAGTACTCCCGGCAGGCAGCTACATCATCGCCACCGAACCCTTGTCGCAAGAGGCCGCTGCAAAACTGATCCCGCACAATGTTGCGCTGTGCGACCAGAAGGTCGGCCTGGATTACTACCGGCTCTCGGCTGACCGGCGCTTGTTGTTCGGTGGTGCCTGCCATTACTCCGGGCGCGATCCTTCGGACATCAGCGCCTACATGCGCCCGCAGATGCTCAAGGTGTTCCCGCAACTGGCCGATGTGCGCATCGACTATCAGTGGGGCGGCAAGATCGGCATCTCGGCCAACCGCTTCCCCCAGGTCGGGCGCCTGAGCCAACACCCGAACGTGTTCTACGCCCAGGGCTACTCAGGCCATGGCCTGAACGTGACCCACTGGTGCGCGAAGTTGTTGGGCGAAGCGATCCATGCCGGCCACAGCAAAGGCTTCGACGTGTTCAGCGCCGTGCCGCACATGACCTTCCCCGGCGGACGCGCCCTGCGTTCACCCTTGCTGGCCCTTGGCATGTTCTGGTATCGGATGCGGGAAATGCTGGGCTGACGTAGGCCTGCCGGGCGCCTGCTAACCACTGTGGGAGCGAGCTTGCTCGCGATAGCGACCTGAAATCCAATGATTGGGTTGTCTGGCACACCGCTATCGCGAGCAAGCTCGCTCCCACACTGTTTTACGTATTCCCTCTTCTACCATCCCCTTGTTTCGACTTTCGATTTGCTCAATTGCGAGTCACTTCTATATTGAGGGAGTGCTCTGAACTTCCTGCCTTCTGTCGAGCTTGACCCATGGCAACTACTGATCAGCTGATCATCTGCGAGCACTGCGACAGCGTGTACCAAAAAGTAACGCTCGCCAAACATCAAAAAACCCTGTGTACACGCTGCGGCGGCGTGCTTCAGCGCTATAACGGCCTCACTGTGGAGCAGCGTCTTGCGTTGACCTTCACCGCGTTGATGCTCTGGATATTCGCCAATTTCTATCCGGTAATGAGCATCAACCTCAAAGGCGTGAAGAACAGCGCAACGCTCTGGGACTCGGTGCTGGCCCTGAGCCTGGGGCCTATCACCTTCATCGCCATGGTGGCGGCAATCGCCATGATCATCGCGCCGATTTTCCAGTTGCTGCTGCTGATCTGGGTGCTGGGCTTTGCACTCGGCGGGCGACGCTCGCCCGGATTCAAATTCTGCATGCGCTGGCTGGAAACCCTCAGGCCCTGGAGCATGCTCGAAGTCTGCCTGCTGGGCGCCATGGTCGCGGTGATCAAGCTCGCCGGACTGCTCGATGTGCTGCCCGGCATAGGGTTGTTTGCCCTGGCGGCGCTGAGCCTGATGATGATCCGCATCGCCGGGCGCGACATTCGCGAACTATGGGACATTGTATGAGCACGCCTCCTTACGCCGACGAGCTCAACCTGTGCCTGTGCCACACCTGCGGCCTGGCCTGCGACATGACTTGCGAGCCCCACGAATGCGAGCGTTGCGGTGCACCGCTGCACCGGCGCAAAGCCAATTCTCTGGCCCGCACCTGGGCCTACATGATCGCGGCCCTGGTGTTCTACATCCCGGCCAACCTGTTGCCGGTGATGAACACCGAGATGGTCGGCAACGGCGCCGACAGCACGATCATGAGCGGCGTGCTGGAGTTCTGGGAAGCCGGGGCCTGGGATATCGCCCTGATCATATTCATTGCCAGTATCGCGGTGCCGGGAATCAAGTTCGTCGCCATCACATTGCTGCTGGTCACCGTGCAACGCGACAGCGAGTGGGCACGCAAGGAGCGGTCGACGCTGTACCGCTTCGTCGAAGTCATCGGTTACTGGTCGATGCTCGATGTGATCGTGGTCGCCCTGGTGGCCTCGCTGGTGAAATTCCAGGCCCTGGCCGACATCGAACCGCGCCCGGGCATTCTGTTTTTTGGTCTGGTAGTGGTGTTCACCATGCTTTCGGCAATGAGTTTCGATCCCCGCATGATCTGGGATAAAGAACGGAAAAACCCACACAATGAGGAGGTCACTGATGAAGTCACAAGCCACTGACGGGCCACAAGTCCCCGGGCAGGCGCCGATCAAGACCCGCCGTTTCAGCGTTTCGCTGGTCTGGATCGTCCCGATCGTCGCGGTGCTGGTGGGTATTTCGCTGGTGGTCCACAGCATTTTGCAGCAGGGCCCGACCATCGTTGTCACGTTCAAGACCGGTAACGGCCTGACCGCGAACAAGACCGAGGTCAAATACCGCAATGTCGTGATTGGTCATGTCTCCGATGTGGAGCTCAGCAGTGACCAGAAAAGCGTCAACGCCACCATCAAACTGGAAAAGCAGGCCGAAAGCTTTACCCGCGAAGATTCGCAGTTCTGGGTTGTGCGGCCGCGCATTGGCGCGGGCGGTGTATCAGGGATCGATACGCTGCTGTCGGGCGATTACATCGGGGCCGATATCGGCCAGGCCAACGGCCGGGCAAAAAACTTCATCGGACTGGAGAATCCGCCACCCATCACCTACGGCGAACCGGGCAAGCGTTTTACGCTGTTCACCCAGGACCTGGGATCGCTGGACATCGGCTCTCCGGTCTACTACCGCAAGATCCCCGTGGGTCAGGTGGTGGCCTACGCGCTGGACCCGGATGGCAAGGGCGTGAACATTGAACTGTTCATCCATGCACCCAATGACAAGTACGTCACCGAAAACACCCGTTTCTGGAACGCAAGCGGCATTGACGTGAACGTCGGCGCCAATGGCTTTGCGGTCAAGACCGAGTCGCTGTCTTCCTTGCTGGTGGGCGGCATAGCCTTCCGCGCGCCCGACTACAGCCCCAACGACAAGCCGGCTGCCGCAGAGTACGCCTACGAATTGTTCGACGACCAACAAACCGCCCTGGCCCCGCCAAACGGCAAGCCGCAGTACCTGGCCATGCGTTTCGACCAGGCACTGCGCGGGCTCAAGGTCGATGCCCCGGTGGAGTTCCTCGGTGTGGAAATCGGCAAGGTAGTGGCGGTCAATCTGGATTACGACGAGAAAAAGCGCTCCTTCCCGGTCAACGTCGGTATCGTGATCTACCCGCAGCGCCTGGGACAGGCCCATGTCAAAATGCTCAAGGCGCTCAATCATGACCCTGATAACGAAGCCGCTGGCGTACGCTTGATCGGTACCTTTATCGAAAACGGCCTGCGTGCCCAGGCCCGCACCGGCAACTTCCTGACCGGCCAGTTGTACATTGCCCTGGACTTCTACCCCAAGACCGACAAGGTCGCCTTCGATGTAAACGCACGCCCGGTCATGATTCCGACCCTTCCCGGCAGCCTCGAGCAATTGCAGGAAAAACTCGAATCCATGGTCGACAAGATCAACAAACTGCCGATCGAGCGTATTGCCGGCAATCTCGATGGCAATCTCGTCGAACTGCGAAAAGGCATGATGCAATTCAACGGAAAGATCTTGCCTGGCGTGCAAACCACTTTGTCGGAAGTCAGCAAGACGCTGGAAACGGCCAATTCGACCCTGCAGTCGGCCAGTTCGACCTTGGCCGAGGATTCGCCGCAACGGGAAAAACTGGGGCTAACCCTGGATGAACTGGGACGCACGTCGAGATCCTTGCGTGATCTTTCGGATTACCTGGGACGGCATCCGGAATCGCTGCTTCGCGGTCGTCCGAATAATGCCGCCCCCATGGATCTGCAAGGGCCACCGCGCAATTGAACACAGGAGCAACACCCATGGCTTTACCGCTGAAGTTCACCCTGGTCACCGCGATGTTGCTGCTCGCCGCCTGCCGCAGCGACCCGATTCAATTCCATACCCTGACCCCGGCCCAGGAGGGCAATCACTCAAGGACCACCGTCGGCGTGATCCAGATCGAGTCGATCAGCGTGCCGCCCCAGGTCGATCGTGCGCAGATCGTCATTCGCGAGGGCAACAGTGGCCTGGCGATCCTGGAAACCCAATGGTGGGGAGCAACCCTGGTGGACGAACTGCGCAGTGCGTTGGTCGATCAACTGAGCAACAGTCCTGTACAAGGCCGACACTCGGTGCGGGTCGATGTGCAGCGTTTCGACTCGGTGCCCGGCCAGTACGCCTTGATGGACGTGGAATGGCGCCTGCGCAGCGCCAGCACCGGCGACACGGCACGGTTGATTTGCCGTAGCACCTTGCAAACGCCCTCGGGTGCGAGCATCGATGACCTGGTGCTTGCCCAGCAAAACAACGTCAAACGCCTGGCCGCGCTGATCAGCCAGGCTGCCGTCAGACCACAGGCAACCTGCCCTGCGCCCTGAATGTATTCCTCCCCAGGATCAACGGCGACAAGTTCGCCGTTAATCCGTCCTTCCTGTTTCCTGTTGTCATTCCCCGCGACAGGCGGCCCGCAGCAACTGGCAACGTCAAATACGCCGAGGCACACGACAAAAAGGCAGCCGGGGCAGCGTCATATTCTGATCGGCGGCCTCGTTTGATCGACGAGTCGAAACACAGCGGGCACAGTGCTGCTAATCTGAATGAAAATTACATGTATTAACGGTTTTTTTGACGTTATTTTCTCATTTGGATCTCTACATTTCCCGCACTTCAAAAACATGCAAATGATTCGCATTGGTTAACTGGCGTTTCAATGCCCATGACTTTCAAAAAAATGTACCAGGAGCAGCCCACAGAATGATTCCAAAAATCCCTTCGTTCTTGAAAAAGGCCCTGCTGGCCGCCGCTTTGCTGAGCGCTGGCCAGGCCTATGCAGCCGACTCCGTCGGCATCGTGGTGTACAACGCGCAACACGCAGGCCTGACCAAGGCCTGGGTCGAGGGTTTTACCCAGGAGACAGGTATTCCCGTCACCTTGCGCAACGGCGATGACACCGAAATGGGCAACCAGATCGTGCAGGAAGGCGCGGCTTCGCCAGCGGACGTATTCCTGACCGAGAACTCCCCGGCCATGGTCCTGGTCGACAACGCCGGGTTGTTTGCGCCTGTCGATAAGGCCACGCTGGAGCAGATTGACTCCGCCTACCGTCCGGCCCACGGCAAATGGGTAGGCATCGCCGCGCGCTCCACGGTGTTCGTCTACAACCCGAGCAAACTGCCAGAAGCCGACCTGCCGAAATCGATCATGGACCTGGCTTCACCGAGCTGGAAGGGTCGCTGGGGTGCATCGCCCGGTGGTGCTGACTTCCAGGCCATCGTCGCTGCCATCCTCCAACAGAAGGGTGAAGCCGCCACGCTGGATTGGCTCAAGGCGATGAAAACCAACTATGCCAACTACCGTGGCAACAGCTCGGTACTCAAGGCCGTGAATGCCGGGCAGATCGACAGCGGCGTGATTTACCACTATTACAGCCTGGTGGATCAGTCCAAGACCGGCGAAAACAGCAAGAACACCGCCCTGCACTATTTCAGGCACAAAGACCCGGGCGCTTTTGTTAGCATCTCCGGCGGCGGCGTCCTCGCTTCCAGTAAACACCAGGACCAAGCCCAGGCGTTCCTCAAGTACATTACCGGCAAGGATGGCCAGGCTGTCCTGAAGAACGGCAAGTCGTTTGAATACGCCGTGGGTAAAGGCGCTGAATCCAACCCTAAACTGGTGCCTCTGAATCAACTCGATGCGCCGACTGTCGATGCGTCAAAACTCGACAGTAAAAAAGCCGTGGAGCTGATGACACAGGCCGGACTGCTCTAATTGATGCCAGAAACCCTGCCTGCGGAGGTCGCTGAGGCGACACCCGCACATTTGCGTCGACGCTCCCGCGGAGTCTTTGCGGGACGTGGCGGTGTATGGGTGATCGGTTTGTCGGTGCTGGTTTCATTACTGGCACTGCTACCGATCGCCTACGTTATTGGTGTGTCCCTGCAAACCGGCTGGTCAACCGTTGTGACCCTGGTGTTCCGCCCTCGGGTCGGTGAACTGCTGGTCAACACCGTGCTGCTGGTGCTGCTGACGATTCCCTTGTGCGTCGCGCTGGGGGTGACGCTGGCGTGGCTCACGGAACGCACGAATCTGCCGGGGCGGCGCTGGTGGTCGTTGCTGGCCACCGCGCCGCTGGCAGTGCCTGCGTTCGTTCACAGCTACGCCTGGGTCAGCCTGGTGCCACCGATTCACGGCTTGTTTGCCGGTGTCCTGGTCTCGGTCATCGCCTACTTCCCGTTCCTGTATTTGCCGGTAGCGGCCACTTTGCGCCGGCTCGATCCGGCCATCGAAGACGTCGCCGAGTCCATGGGGCTCAAACCCTGGAAAGTGTTTTTCCGCGTTGTGTTGCCGCAATTGCGCCTGGCGATCTGCGGCGGCGCCTTGCTGGTCGGTCTGCACCTGCTGGCCGAGTATGGCCTGTACGCCATGATCCGCTTCGACACCTTTACCACCGCGATCTTCGATCAGTTCAAATCGACCTTCAACGGCGCAGCGGCGCACATGCTGGCCAGTGTGCTGGCGCTGTGTTGCCTGGCGATGTTGACGGCCGAATCCGCCGCCCGGGGTTCTGCGCGTTACGCCCGCGTCGGTTCGGGAAGCGCCCGGGAGCAACGGGTCGTACGCCTGAAACCGGTATCCACCCTGCTCTCGCTGACGCTGCAGATCATGACCTGCGCTCTGGCCCTTGGCGTGCCCTTGATCACCCTGGGCAAGTGGCTCATCGCCGGAGGCGTGGAAGTCTGGGACATGGCCGAATTGTTGCCAGCACTTGAGCAAACCCTGCTGCTGGGCATCGGGGGCGCGGCGCTGACCACCTGCGCGGCGATCCCGATTGCCTGGCTGTCGATCCGCTACCCCGGTCGACTGCAACGGGTGCTGGAAAGCTGCAACTACATCACCAGTTCCTTACCCGGCATTATCGTGGCGCTGGCACTGGTGACCGTCACGATCCACTTTGCCCGGCCGATATACCAGACCACCTTCACCGTGCTGCTGGCGTACCTGTTGATGTTCTTGCCCCGTGCCCTGGTGAGCCTGCGCGCGGGCATTGCCCAGGCCCCGGTGGAACTGGAAAACATCGCTCGCAGCCTTGGCCGCTCGCCAGCCCGGGCACTGTGGCTGATCACCTTGCGCCTGGCTGCCCCGGGGGCGGCCGCCGGCGCGGCGCTGGTGTTCCTGGCGATCACCAACGAATTGACCGCCACACTGCTGCTGGCCCCGAACGGCACGCGCACCCTGGCGACCGGGTTCTGGTCCTTGACCAGCGAAATCGATTACGCAGCCGCCGCGCCCTACGCCTTATTGATGGTTGTGCTGTCGCTTCCGTTGACCGGACTTCTTTATCACCAATCGAAAAAAACGGCTGGCCGATGAACACTCTTGAATTGAATGCCCTCTACAAGTCCTATGGCGCCCATTGCGCCCTGGACAACGTCAGCCTCTCGGTGCCCAGCGGCAGTCGCACGGTCATCGTAGGCCCCTCCGGCTCGGGCAAGACCACGTTGCTGCGGATGATTGCCGGTTTCGAGTTCCCCGATTCCGGACGCCTGTCGCTCAATGGCCAGACCCTGGTCGACGGCACCCACGAAGTGCCGGCCCATCAACGCCTGATCGGCTACGTGCCACAGGACGGCGCACTGTTCCCGCACATGACCGTGGCAGCGAACATCGGCTTCGGCCTGGCGACCAAGGGCACTGAAAAACAGCAGCGCGTTGCCGAACTGATGGACAGCGTTGCGCTGGACGCGAAGATGGCCGAGCGCTGGCCCCATGAATTGTCCGGTGGCCAGCAACAGCGCGTGGCCCTGGCCCGAGCCTTGGCGCAACAGCCACGACTGATGCTGCTGGACGAGCCGTTCTCGGCGCTCGATACCGGATTGCGCGCCGCCATGCGCAAGATGGTTGCACGGCTGCTGGAGGACGCGGGCGTCACCACCATTCTGGTCACCCATGACCAGAGTGAAGCCCTGTCGTTCGCCGACCAGTTGGCGGTGATGCGTCATGGCCGACTGGTCCAGTCAGGGCATCCGCTGGACCTTTACCGCTATCCCGAAGACGAGCAAACCGCGCTGTTCCTGGGGGATGCCGTGGTGATGCCCGCACGCATCGAGGCCGGTTGGGCCCACTGCGACCTGGGCCGGATCCCCGTCAACAACCACCGCAACAACAGTTCGGCGCAGATCATGCTGCGCCCCGAACAACTTCAACTGGCCAGCATCCTCCCCAGCGACCCGGAAGCCAGCGGTTGCCGGGCCGTGGTCACCGATCGGGATTTCAGCGGCAACACCTGCACGCTGACGGTGGAACTGCAGCCATTGACCCGTAACGCGCAGTCGGGCCGATCACTGCTGGTGCGCAGTTCAGGCATGTATGCACCACCCGCCGGCAGCTCGGTTCAAGTCTCGACCATCGGCCATGCCCATGTACTGAGCGAGGTGTGATCGTTCACAGATCGAATCGATCCACCGCTCGACGCCGCTCGTTGTCATCGCGCACATCGTAGTTGGCCGTGGTCTGGATATTGCTGTGGTGCGCCAGCTTCTGCGCAATCGACAAGTCATGCTCTTCGATCACCCGGGTGATGAATGAACGCCGGAAGTCGTGGGGCATGATTTTCACCCCGACCTGCGCGCCCCGTTGCCGGGCGATGTAGTAAATCGCGTGTTTGGTGATGCGCTCCCGGGTGATGTGGCTGCCACGGCGGATGCGGTTGAACAGGAACGGGTCGTCCGACTCGCCGTCCTTGAGCATCGAACGGCGCAGCTCGAGCCAGGCTTCAAGCTTGGCGAAGGCCCAGGCCGGTGCGTACTTGATCAACTGCTTGTTGCCCTTGGCCGTCACCCGCAGGCTGCGCTCGGTGAAGTCGACCTGGTTCAGCTCCAGGTTCACCGATTCGGATTTGCGCATCCCTGAACCGTACAAAATCCCGATGATCGCGGCATCCCGCAGGCCTTGCGGCCGCGGATCGGCAGCGCAGACCGCCATCAGTTCCTGGATCAGCGTACGCCTGAGATTGCGCCCCTGGGACAACCGTGTACCGGCCATGCCCTTCACCGTACGCATCTTCAACAGATGCTCCTGAGAGATCAGGCTCATGCGCCACGCTTCGTTCATCACCCCGCGCACCGCGTTGACATAGAGCGAAGACGTGTTCGGCGCATAGCCGTCCGAACGCAAGGTGGCCACCAACGCAATGACGTCCTCTGGCTGCAGATTGTGCCAGGGAATTTCCTCGATATCGTGGTCTTCGAAGCCCAAGCGGTCGGCGGCATCCTGCAGCACATAACGCATGGTCAGTTGGCTGGACGGCGCCAGTCGCGCCAGATACAGGGTCAGTGGATTGGTGAGGGGTGTGCGTGAATCAGATACAGGTAAGTCAATCAAACGAAACGGCCTTGAATTAAAACAGTTAAGTGAAACAACTAATAAGTAAAAAAACAATGATGTAAAGGCTATTTACGTTTACAGCCCCAGGGCTGCCCAAGAGTCAGGCATTTCTCCCTTTTTCCCGGCACGGTATCGGCGACGAGGAAATCGCTGTCGTAGAGCATGCCGCGGTTCTTCAAGCCTTGCGCCCGTTGCAGTACTGGGCAGCGTCGGCATTGTCCTGACGGTTGAAACGGCCGGATGTGGCTTTTTTCAACACGATAGACAAATTGAAATATGACCTTGCCTATCCTGACTCGGTTTTGATTATTCCTCAGGCGGCACCATGAGCCTGCTGTTGCTACTGGTCGCCTGTCTGCTGACCCGCCTGGAAAAGCCTTGGCGTGGCATTGCTCTTCCTCGGCGTCATAACCATCAATATCCCGACCTGCTCGTGCGCCTGAATCAAGGAGTGACCCATGAAAATCAGTGTATTTGGTAGCGGATATGTCGGCCTGGTGCAGGCAGCGGTATTGGCGGAAGTCGGCCACGACGTGGTCTGCATGGACGTTGACGAGAATAAAGTCGAACTGCTCCAACAGGGCCACGTGAGCATATTCGAACCCGGGCTGGCCAGCCTGGTACGCGAAGGCCTTGACGCCAGGCGGTTGCAGTTCACCAGCGACGAAAAGTTCGCCGTCCAGCACGGGCAGGTGCTGTTCATCGCCGTTGGCACTCCGTCCCGGGACGACGGCTCGGCGGACTTGCGCTACGTGATGTCGGTGGGCGACGCCGTGGCCCGTCATCGCGAGCAACCGGCGATCCTGGTGGAGAAGTCCACCGTCCCGGTCGGCACCGGCGATGCCTTGCGTGCACACATCGACAAATGCCTGATCAGCGTCGGGCGCGTATTGCAGTTCGATATCGTCTCCAATCCGGAATTCTTGAAAGAAGGTTCGGCCGTGGCCGACTGCCGACGCCCGGACCGTATCGTCATCGGCTGTGAACGCGAAGAAGTGCGTGAGGTGATGCGTGATCTGTACTCGCCCTTCAACCGCAACCATGAGCGCATCATGTTCATGGACCTGCGCAGCGCCGAGCTGACCAAGTACGCCGCCAACTGCATGCTGGCGACCAAGATCAGCTTCATCAACCAGATCGCAGAACTGGCCGAACACCTGGGTGCCGACATCGAATCGATACGCCTGGGCATCGGCGCCGACTCCCGCATCGGCTACCACTTCATCTACCCCGGTTGCGGCTACGGTGGCTCATGTTTCCCCAAGGACATGCGCGCCCTGATCCACAGCGCTGAACAGGCCCATTGCTCCAGCGACCTGCTGCAAGCGGTGGAAGCCATCAACGAGCGGCAGAAATACAAGCTGTTCGAGCGCATCAACGCGTTCTACAAGGGCGACTTGCGTGGCAGGACCTTTGCTCTGTGGGGCCTGGCATTCAAGCCAAACACCGACGACATGCGCGATGCGCCGAGCCGGGTGTTGCTCGAATCCTTGTGGGCCGCCGGAGCGAATGTCCGTGCGTTCGATCCGGAAGCCATGCAGGAAACCCAGAAGCTGTATCCCGATGAATCGAAGCTGATGCTCATGGGTACACCCGAGTCGGTCTTGTCCGGTGCCGATGCACTGATCATCTGCACCGAATGGCAACAGTTCAAGGCGCCGGACTTTCAGCTGATCCGGCAGCGGCTCAACGCACCGCTGATCTTCGACGGCCGCAACCTTTACGACACAGACCGTCTGGCACGCATCGGTTTCACCTACTTCCCGATCGGTCGGGGCGAGTCGAGCAAATTGCCGATTCCGTACCAGCAATGGTTTGCCGAGTCAGTGGTCGCCTGAACAGCCTGTTCCCTCACATCCGCCAACAGTCTCCCGCGCTGGGTCTGCACGGCCGTTGGTGCATTGCCGCCAGTGCTGAGCGGGCGGTTCGACAAGAATGATTTTGTGCTGCGGCACCTCAAGCAAATCCCGTAGCAACGACCGCGTGTCTGACTGCTAGAGTAGCGCTCACGATCGGGCTGATGCCGGCCCGATTGAATAAGGATATTCGCGCCGTGACCAGCTACTCCCCCCTCATCCGCCGCCTGTTGATCTGTTCGCTGACCATCGTCGTCAGCCGCGCCATCACCAGCCCTTTGCTCACGCTGTTCGTCAGCGACAAGCTGGGGCTCAACCAGCAGGACGTTGGCTTGCTGCTCGGCATTGCGGTGTTCGTCGCCACCCTGCTCTCCCTGTATGGCGGCTACATCATCGATCGCTTCGAAAAGCGCCGGTTGCTGATTCTCTCGATGGCGTCCAGCGCTGTCGGCCTGGTGCTGCTGACCTTTGCTGAAAACCTCTACCTGACTACCATCACCCTGATCGTCACCGAAACCGCTTCATCGCTGTTCCTCATCGGTTCGAAAGCGATCCTCAGCGACAACCTCCCGGTGGGTCAACGCGCCAAGGCGTTTTCCCTGAGCTATACACTGACCAACATTGGCTACGCTGTCGGGCCGATGCTCGGCGTGCTGATTGCCGGGGCCTTTGCCAGTGCCCCCTTCCTGATCGCTGCGGCCATCGCTTTTTTCAGTATTTTCCTGATGACCGGGATCGCGAAGGACCCGGCGCGCTCGCCTGTCGGCGGCCAGGGGCAGAGTTTCCTCAAAACCCTGATCACCCTGAAAAACGACCGCACCCTGATCCTGTTCACCGCCGGCTGCCTGCTCAGTACCGTGGTGCACGGGCGATTTACCTTTTACCTGTCGCAGTACCTGCTGGTGACCAGCAATCCCCAACACACCATGGAAATCATGGCCGCCCTGCTCGCCTGCAACGCCATCAGTGTGATCTTGCTGCAATACCAGATCGGGCGTTTTCTCAAGCGCGAGCAACTGCGCCAATGGATCATGGCCGGCACCGGCCTGTTCATCCTCGGGCTGATCGGTTTCAGCCTGGCGGACAGCCTGGTGAGCTGGTGCGTGGCGATGTTCGTCTTCACCCTCGGTGAAATCATCATTTACCCGGCCGAGTTTCTCTTCGTCGACACCCTGGCGCCGGAAGAACTGCGGGGCAGCTACTACGGCGCGCAAAACCTTGCTGCCCTTGGCGGTGCGTTGAGCCCGGTGATTTGCGGCTTCATGCTGATGCACACCCCGGCGCCGACGATGTTTTATGCCTTGAGTGCACTCGCGGCCCTGGGTGGTTTGCTGTGCTACACAAGCGGTCGACGGAGCAAATTACAGCAAAATTAATGCACTGAAAGCTCATTAATATGAATTTGTCAGTAGCAGGATTGGACGGCACACTGTGCGCGTTCCTCCCCCAACAGTTGGAACAACTTCAAGGGCTTTCTGGGTTCCCCAGCCAAGCCCTTTTTTTTGCCTGGATTTTCTGCCGGAGTCTTCTCGAAATGCTTGCTCGCTGGTTGCCCGCCGCCATCAACACCCGCCCCACCGAATGGAGCCGCGCCGCCATCGGCATGGCCCTGGGGACACTGATGAGCGTGTGGCTCTGTAGCCAGGTGTTCGGCATTGAGGTGGCCCAGCACCTGATCGGCCCGCTGGGGGCGTCGGCGGTGCTGTTGTTTGCCGTGTCTTCGGGCGCGCTCGCCCAGCCCTGGTCGATTCTCGGTGGTTACTTGAGCGCCGGTGTGATTGCCCTGCTGGTGGCCCATGTGTTGGGCCGGACCCTGGGTAGCGCTTGCCTGGCGGCGGGCATGGCGTTGATCCTGATGTGCTGGCTGCGGTGCCTGCATCCACCGGCCGGTGCGTTGGCCCTGACCCTGGTGCTGGCCGATCCGGCAACCATTGCCATGGACTGGAAAGCCATTGGGCCGGTGATGCTCAGCGCGGCGACGATGCTGCTGTGCGCCCTGGCCTACAACAACCTGACCCGCGTTCGTTACCCCAAGAGCGCCAGCGAGCCCGCGGCCAGGATTCCTGCCGATCACCCGCCGGTCGACCGTCAGGCCATCACCGCCGAAGACCTGAAACTGGCGTTGGCCGACATGGAAGCGTTCTATGACGTGCCCCCCGAAGACCTTGAACAATTGATCCAGGCCAGCGAACTGCACGCCAAACGCCGCAGCGTTGGCGAAGTGTTCGCCCCACGATTGTAAGTCGCTGTTCTGGAGGTTCTTTTGCCGTGGCCGGGCGGTTCTGGCATCCTGCGCCTCCATTTTCTGACCCGGCCCGCCTTCTGGCACGCAAACCACCATGACCGCCTCCGAAAAAGCCCCCGCTCCACGCCACAGCGACCTGATCTACGGCCTCGATGACCGCCCGCATCTGACCGCCACCGTCTTCGCCGCCCTGCAACACGTGCTGGCAAGTTTCGTCGGCATCATCACCCCGACGCTGATCATGGGCAGCGCCCTGGGCCTGCAAAGTGAAATTCCTTACTTGATCAGCATGGCGCTGTTCGTCTCCGGCCTGGGCACCTTCGTGCAGGCGCGGCGCTTCGGCCCGGTGGGCTCTGGCCTGCTGTGCCTGCAAGGCACCAGTTTCTCGTTCATCAGCGTGATTCTCAGCGCCGGCTTCATGGTCAAGGCTCGTGGTGGCGGTACCGATGAGATTCTCTCGACCATTTTCGGCGTGTGTTTTTTTGCCGCGTTCATCGAGGTGGTGTTGAGCCAGTTCATCGGCAAATTGCGCATGCTGATCACCCCGGTGGTGACCGGCACGATCATCACGCTGATGGGCTTGTCGCTGATCAAGGTGGCGATGACCGACATCGCCGGCGGCTTCGGCGCCCCTGACCTGGGAGCGGCCAGTCACCTGGCCCTGGCGGCGCTGGTGCTGGGAACCATCGTAGTGTTGAACCGGGTGGATGTGCCGTTTCTGCGCCTGGGGGCGATTGTCATCGGCCTGACCCTGGGCTACGGGGTGGCATGGCTCATGGGCCAGGTGGATTTCAACAGCCTGCCCGAAGTGCCGCTGATGAGCGTACCGGTGCCGTTCAAATACGGGTTCTCCTTCGATTGGGTGGCGTTCATTCCGGTGGCGGTGATTTTCCTCGTGTCGCCGCTGGAGGCCGCCGGTGACCTCACCGCCAACTCGATGATCTCCCGGCAACCGGTCAAAGGCCCGGTGTACATTCGACGGATCAAGTCCGGCCTGCTCGCCGATGGCCTCAACTCGGCCATGGCCGCGGTGTTCAACAGCATGCCGATGGTGACCTTCGCCCAGAACAACGGGGTGATCCAGCTCACCGGCGTGGCCAGCCGCTACGTGGCGTTTTTCATTGCCGGATTGCTGGTGGTGCTTGGCCTGTTCCCGATGATCGGCGCGGTACTGCAACTGATGCCGAAACCGGTGCTCGGTGGCGCGGAACTGGTGATGTTCGGCACCGTCGCCGTGGCCGGGATCAAGATTCTCGCCGAAGCCGGCCTGCATCGGCGCAACATGCTGATCGTGGCGATCTCCATCGGCATGGGCCTGGGCGTGGCCGCCGTGCCGGAAGTCTTGCGTGAACTGCCCAAGGCCCTGCACAACATTTTCGAATCGCCCATCACCGTCGGCGCGCTGTGCGCTATCGTTCTTAATATCTTCCTGCCCGAGGAGTTCATCGAGCTGGAGGAGGACGAATTCGATCCGGAAGCCTCCGTGCTTCAGGTGATGCAGAACCCCGATGTGACCGCCAGGGATGAGCCCGCAAAGGCTGCGGTGGTTGCACAGTCGAACCACTAGTCGGGCTCAAGGGCTGAGCCGCTGGCGGTTCAGCCTTTTTCAGATGAGAGCACGTCCATGCGCAGCCTCTACGCGGTCCTGATTTCCCTCCTGCTTTGTCTGAGCGCCTGTTCCTCGCTGCCCAATCGAGACCCGTTGAAAATCAACGTCGTAGATGTCGAACCCCTGCAAGGCGAAGGCATGGAAGTGCGCTTTGCCGTGAGAATCCGCGTGCAGAACCCCAATGACTACACCCTCACCTACAGCGGCGTTGCCCTGGACCTGGACATCAACGGCCAGCCCTTCGCCTCTGGCGTCACCGATGAGAGGGGTACGATCGGGCGCTTTTCCGACACCATCGTCAGCGTACCGGTCAGCGTTTCGGCGTTTTCGGTGATCCGCCAGACCTATGGCATCAGCCAGATGGAAACCCTCAACAACATGCCTTATGTCCTTCGCGGCAAGCTCTCGGGTGGGGTGTTCAACACGAAGCGTTTCGTGGACAGTGGCACGCTCAATCTGCCTGGACCGACCACTGGCAGCCGTTAAACGCCTTGGATGAATTGGCTGTTGCGCCGCTGAATTCACTCGGTGTCATTGAGAATCAGGCTGCGGTAATGCCCCGGATTTGACCCCGACCATTTGCGAAACGCCTTGTAGAACGAACTGACGTCAGCGAACCCGAGCCGCGTGGCGATTTCGCTGAAGCTGATCGTGGGTTCCGCCAGCCAGACAATCGCCAACTCCTTGCGCACGCTGTCCTTGAGGCCTTGATAGGTTTGCCCTTCTTCGGCCAGTCGGCGGCGCAAGGTTGAAGCCGACATGCACAGGCGTTGCGCCAGGGCTTCGGTTTCCGGCCAGTGTTCGGCCGGCAGGTGGCGCAGGTCGTGTTTGATGCGGCTGGCCAGGCTCTGCGGATCGCGGTACTTCACCAGAATGTTCGCCGGCGCACGGGCCAGGAATCGCTCGAGTTCTTCAGGGCTGCGCTTGATGGGCAGGTCCAGGCAATCGGCGGAGAAAATCATCCGGGTGCGTGGGCGGTCGAAGCGCAGGTTCTCGGAAAACATCACCTGATAGTCATCGCAGAAATCCGGCCTGGAACAGCGCAGCTCGATGGCAAGGATCGGAATCCGCCGTCCTGCCAGCCAGCAGGCAACGCCGTGCACGATCATCCAGTAAGTGAAATAAGTGAAGGCCCGGCGCGGGTCCTTGTCATCCTCCAGCAGGACGATTTCCGCCAGGCTTTGCTGACGCACCAACTGCGCCGGCAAGTACTCGAGGATCAACGACAGAAACGCCAGGCCGCTGGCCACTCCCGCCGCTACGTTGGGCTGGAGCATGGCGCTGCGGCAAAGGAACGCAAAGCTGCCGGACTTGAGTTTGCGTGGGTCCATGCCAAAGAACTCATCATCCCCGCGCCGTGCCAGCAACCGCCACAGGCGCGCATAAGCCGTGGCCGGAACGCGGGCGTCGGTGCTGCCCAACAGTTGCGGGTCGATGCCGACCTTGATCAACACCTCGTCCGTGGCGATTCCTGGCGCGCAGCTTTGCAACAGTGCTTCACGCACCAGTTGAATGGAGATGGTGTCTTTTTCCGACATGGATCGCGGCAAGCCCTGTTCTTGTTCGAGTGGGGGGCATATTAGCTGAAACAGTATCCCTGTTGATTGATCCACCGCTATCGCGAGCAAGCTCGCTCCCACACTGGATCTGCGTTGTTCACAAATGCTGTGAACACCCGGATTCCTGTGGGAGCGAGCTTGCTCGCGATAGCTTTTCTGAATTCACAGAATGCGGTAGAGCAACCGTTCGATCCGCACACGACTCACGCGCTTGAGGAACTTGGCCACGCCCGCCGGGTATTCGGCCAGGGTTTCCAGGTTCTGGAAGTGCTCGATTCGCCGGGTGTGCTGGAAGATCTCCGCCAGCTCTTTGCCACGCGATTCCAGCAGTTCGCCATGGGGATCATCGAGCAACAAGGCGTTTTCCAGATCGAGTCGAAACGCTCGCGGGTTGAGGTTGTTACCGGTCAGCAAGGTATAGCGCCGGTCGATCCACATGCCCTTGAGGTGGTAGGTGTTGTCACCGTCACGCCACAGATGCAGGTTCAACTGCCCGCTGTCGATGTTGCGCTGATGACGCTTGGCAAACCGGCGCAAGCTGATTTCGTACAGGTACGGCAGCGCCGAAATGACCCGGAACGGTTCGCTCGGCGGAATGTAGAAGTCGTTGGCCGTCTTGTCGCCGACCACGATGTCGATCTTCACCCCGCGGGCCAGCGCGCGGTTGATCTCGCGGATGATCGCCAGCGGCAGGTTGAAGTACGGTGTGCAAATGGTCAGTTGCTGCTGGGCGCTGGCGATCAGTTCGCAGATCACCCGGTTCAGCGGATTGTTCTTGCCGACGCCGAGCAGCGGGCTGACGGACAAACCGGTCCTGTCGGTGGTGCCCTGCGTGGTGTCGTACGCCGCGTGCTTGAGGCGGCTGCGCAGGTCACCGATGTCATTGCGCAGGCTGCGGGTGGTCGGCAGGTTTGGCAGGTCGAGGCGGTGCACCGCTTTGGAAGCCACCAGGCCGTGCTGCACCAGATGTTGCATCGAATCGGCCAGTTCACGATTGTGCAGCAGGTGATAGCGGTCGTAGCGGTACTTGTCGAACTTGTGCAGATACACGTTGTTCAGGCTCGCACCGCTGTAGATCACGCAGTCATCGATCACGAAGCCTTTAAGGTGCAACACACCGAACAGTTCGCGGGTTTGTACCGGGACGCCGTAGATCGGCACTTCGCTGGCATGGGTGCGGGTCATTTCCTGATACCAGGCGGAGTTGCCCGGTTGCTTGCCGGCACCGATCAGGCCGCGCTGGGCGCGCAGCCAGTCGACGACCACCACCACGTCCAGTTCCGGACGCGCCAGTTTGGCAGCGTGCAAGGCATCGAGAATTTCCTGGCCGGCTTCATCCTGTTGCAGGTACAACGCAACGATGTAGATGCGCCGGGTCGCGCTGGCGATTTTCTCCAGCAAGCAACGACGGAATTCGGCAGCGCCGCAAAGGACGCCAACGGCATCGGCCGTCAGCGGAAAACTGCGCAACTTGGGCAGCAGGGAGCGTTTGAAAAGCGACGGCATAGGGCTCGCAATGGGTCGAATCCGAAGAATCCAAGAGCTTACACCATCGATGGGTTCGGGTCTTGTTACTGTCTGTAATGCCCTCTTCGCGAGCAAGCTCGCTCCCACAGGGGAACGCATTTCAAATGTGGGAGCGGGCTTGCTCGCGAAGGTAATTTGTCAGGCGGCGCAAAAACAAATTGACCATGGAGAACGATCGTTCTACTGTTTGCAGCATGAACGAAATCACTAGCAACGACACACGCGACATCATTCTGGATGTCACCGAAAAGTTGATCTACAAAAGTGGCATAGCCGCCACTGGCATGGATCTTCTGGTGAAAACCGCCGGCGTCTCCAGAAAAAGCATCTACCGCTACTTCGCCAACAAGGACGAACTGGTGGTGGCCGCCCTGCAACGCCGGGACCAGCGCTGGATGCACTGGTACAGAGGCGCAGTCGGCCAGGCACAAACCCCGGCCGAGCGACTGCTCAACCTGTTTACCGTACTCAAATCGTGGTTCGCCTCCGACGGTTTCCGCGGCTGCGCGTTCATCAACACCAGTGGCGAAACCGGCGACCCGCAAGACCCGGTGCGCCTGCTCGCCAAAGAGCATAAACAGAAGCTGCTCGACTACGTGTGCGAGCTGTGTACCGAACATGGCGCCGAGGATCCGCAGTTGCTGGCCAAACAGCTGCTGATCCTGATCGACGGTGCCATTACCGTGGCGCTTGTCATGGGTGATCACAGTGCCGCCGATAATGCGCAATGCATGGCGCGAAAGTTATTGGACCTGTAGCAACCTGATCAAGCTCGACTGTTGTTTTAACTTTAACTTGATACGGAGACTTTAAATGTCTAATGCCGAAGTTCGTCCGCCATTACCCCCTTTCACCCGTGAATCGGCCATTGAAAAAGTTCGCCTGGCCGAAGACGGCTGGAACTCCCGGGACCCGGAGCGGGTGTCCCTGGCCTATACCCTGGACACTAAGTGGCGCAATCGCGCCGAGTTCGCCTATAACCGCGAAGAAGCCAAAGGCTTCCTGACCCGCAAGTGGGCCAAGGAGCTTGATTATCGGTTGATCAAGGAGCTGTGGGCGTTCACCGACAACCGAATTGCCGTGCGTTATGCCTATGAATGGCATGACGACTCGGGCAACTGGTTCCGCTCCTACGGCAACGAAAACTGGGAGTTCAACGAGGACGGCCTGATGGCCCGCCGCTTCGCCTGCATCAACGACATGCCGATCAAGGAAAGCGAGCGCAAGTTCCACTGGCCGCTGGGGCGTCGTCCTGACGATCATCCGAGTTTGTCGGATCTGGGCTTGTAATTCAGCTTCACGTTAAACCCTGTGGGAGCGAGCTTGCTCGCGATAGCGGTTGTACATTCAACAGATCTGTTGCCTGTCACACCGCCATCGCGAGCAAGCTCGCTCCCACATTGGTTTTGTGTTGTACAGATGAGTAAGATGCTGCCCTTCCCCGCAGCCTCTTTCTGCACCCGCCGAATAAGCCGATCCCATGCCTTTCGAACTCAGCGTTGACCTCTCCACCCTGGCCATCCTGGCCTTAGTCGCTTTTGTTGCCGGTTTCATCGACGCCATCGCCGGTGGCGGTGGGCTGTTGACCACCCCGGCCTTGTTGACCGCCGGCCTGCCGCCGCATCTGGTGCTGGGCACCAACAAACTCAGCTCGACCTTCGGCTCGGCCATCGCCAGCTTCACCTTCTACCGCCGCAAGCTGTTCCACCCCGCGCAATGGATTCATGCCATCGTCGGCACCCTGGTCGGAGCGCTGACCGGTGCCGTGGTCGCGCATTACCTGCCGGCGGAATGGCTGAACAAGATGCTGCCGGTGATCGTCTTCGCTTGCGGTGTCTATCTATTGTTTGGCGGCACGCCAAAAGCGCCACTGGACAGCGAGGCACCGATCAAGAAAAAGTGGCAGTCGACCCAAGGCTTCAGCCTCGGCTTCTATGACGGTGTGGCGGGTCCCGGCACGGGCGCGTTCTGGACCGTGAGCAGCCTGCTGCTCTACCCCATCGATCTGGTGAAAGCCAGCGGTGTGGCACGCAGCATGAACTTCGTCAGCAACGCGGCGGCGCTGTCGATCTTCATCTTTTCCGGTCAGGTGGACTGGATCATCGGCCTGTGCATGGGCTTGTCGTTGATGGTCGGCGCCTTCTTCGGCGCCCGCACCGCCATCAGCGGCGGCGCGAAATTCATTCGTCCGGTGTTCATCACCGTGGTGCTGGGCCTGACCGTGCGCCTAGCCTGGCAGCACTGGTTCAGCGTGGCCTAAACGCCGCGCCACGTAGACGTCGATCAGGTAACGGGCAATCGAGCGTGACGCCGGCAACGGCGGCAGCTCGTGCACGTTGAACCACTGGGCGTCCTCGATCTCGTCTTCCTGACAGACGATCTCGCCACCGGCATATTCGGCGTGAAAACCGAGCATCATCGAGTGCGGGAACGGCCAGCACTGGCTGCCCATGTACTGGATGTTCCTGACCTCGATGCTCACCTCTTCTCGAACTTCGCGAATCAGGCAGTCCTCGGCCGATTCGCCCGGCTCGGCAAACCCGGCCAGGGTGCTGTAGACACCGCTGACAAAACGCGGTGAGCGCGCCAACAGCACTTCATCGCCTCGGGTCACCAGTACGATCATGCTCGGCGAAATCCGTGGGTAGCTGCGCAGATCGCACGGCAGACAATACATCGCCCGTTCGCGTGGCACCTGGGTCATGGCCTGACCGCAGTTACCGCAATAGCGGTGTTCACGGGCCCAGGTGCCGATCTGTGCGGCGTAACCGAGCATCTTGTAGAGCGTGTGATCGCCTTCGAGCATGAACGCCCGCAGGCCTTTCCAGTTGCAACCCGACACTTCGCTGTGACTGCGCAACTCCAGCAGATAGACCGGCTCGCCATCGAGATGACCGATGCCATGCTCGGCAAGAATCGACAGGTCCTGGCGCTTGAGCCATTCGCGAGCGAACAGTGCGCCGTTGTCATCGAACAGAAAGCCTTCGGGGCTGCGCGCGATGGCCCAGCCGCCGGGTTGATCGGTGTCCAGTACTGCGGTGGTCCAGCGAGGAATCATGGTTAATCAATCCAGAAATTCGGGTTTCTGTTTGCTCATATGGGCGGCCATGGCCACGCGCAGATCGGTGGATTGCAGCATGGCGGCGTTCCAGGTGGCGATGTATTCGAGGCCGTCATCGATGCGATGGTCGCGCATGTAGCTGATCATTTCCTTGGTGCCGGTGACGGCGATCGGCGACTTGCTGGCGATTGCGTAGGCAATGCCCATGACGCCGTCGAGCAGGCTGGCGTTGTCGCTGTAGACGCGATTGACCAAGCCCATGCCTCGCGCTTCGTCGGCGCCGAAGGTGCGACCAGTGTAAGCCAGTTCCCGCAGCATGCCGTCACCGATGATCCGCGGCAAGCGTTGCAGCGTGCCAACGTCGGCGGCCATGCCGATGTCGATTTCCTTGATCGAAAACTGTGCGTCCTCGGCGGCATAACGCATGTCGCAGGCGGCAATCAGGTCGATGGCGCCCCCCAGGCAGTAACCCTGAATGGCCGCAAGCACCGGTTTGCGGCAGTTATCGACTGCATTGAAGGACGCTTGCAGGGTGAGGATCTTGCGCCGCAACAGGCGCGCATTGCGTCCGACGTCCTTGCCCAGCTCATTGGCCACACCGGCCAGCATCATCAGGTCGATCCCCGAGGAGAAATGCTTGCCTGCCCCGCTGAGAACCACCACGCGCACTTCATCGGTGTCGTCGATCCACTGGAAGATCTCGACGATCTCGCTCCAGAACGCCGCGTTCATCGAGTTGATCTTCTCCGGGCGGTTGATCTGTACGTGGGCGATTTTATCGACCAGCTCGACGTTGAACGCGCTGTATTGAGACATGCCAATGATCCTTTTGCGGGCAAAAATGAGGCCCGAACTATAACAAGGCATCAAGGTGGGCAGTAAGGCAGCGGTTCGGCCAAATGCGGGACTCAAACCGGCGCACCAGAACAGTGCGTTCCTGATAAATCACGTCGCACATTTATGTGACTGCCCAGTGACTTTTTGATGCCAAAACGCAAAAAAACCTGCACTTCGTCGGGGCGTTTGCACCTCTATCAGGCACGTTCGTACCGCTACAAACCGATTGTCGAACAATTTTGCCATCTGGCCTTTACCGCTCTAAGTTCTGGCCTAGACTCATTTTCTTGAGGCGAAACCGGTCGGTCACAAAGTGGAAAAATAGTCGAAACTTTTTCCAATCCCGATCGGTCCTCTGACAAGAAGGTGCGTTGCGACTGGTGCAATCCTTGCAATGGCTCATTCACCCCTTTTGCTTCGACGCATTGGGCAGCGCTTGCTCACTGATGCGTAGCGCGATTGCGCCCGGCCACAGCAATTGGCCATGAAGCACCGTTTGCCAGACCTAAGAATTAGATCAACAACACGGGAGATTCATATGATCAGTACGGCTTTGGAAATACAGGGAGAGCGTGCTCATCAGGTCGGCGAATCGAGCGCCGTAACTGCCGCAAACACCCAACCCGTCGGCGTTCCTGGCACCAGGACGCTGACTCCGGCAGCCAACCAGAATCCGAACCGTAAAAAAGTGTTGTTCGTCACTTCGGAAATTGCCGACCTGGTGAAGACCGGTGGCCTGGGCGACGTTTCTGCAGCGCTGCCACGGGCCATGGCCCATCTGCACGATGTGCGGGTACTGATCCCGGGTTACCCGCAGGTGCTGAACAGCGAAAATCCGATCCATATCATTGGCGAGCTTGGCGGTCATGCTGCGCTGCCACCGTGCAAGATCGGGCGCATGGACATGCCCGACGGTCTGGTCATTTACGTACTGATCTGCCCCGAACTCTACGAGCGCGAAGGTTCGCCCTATGGCGCCAACAACGGCCGCGACTGGCCGGACAACCATATCCGTTTCGCCCGCCTGGGCCTGGCAGCGGCCGATATTGCCGCCAACCTCGCACAAATCCATTGGTGCCCGGATCTGGTGCACGCCCACGACTGGCCGGCCGGCTTGGCCCCGGCCTACATGCACTGGCGTGGGCAGCGCACGCCGACGCTGTTCACCATTCACAACCTGGCCTATCAAGGCGTGACCAGCCTGGGCTCGTGCCCCGAACTGGGCATTCCCCATCACGCGCTGCAACAGGAAGGTATGGAGTTCTACGGCAAGATGTCGTTCCTCAAGGCCGGCATGGCCTATTCGAGCCACATCACCACCGTCAGCGCGACCTACGCCCAGGAAATCACCACCCCGGATTTCGGCTGCGGCCTGGACGGTTTCCTCGCCGCCAAGACCCAGCAAGGCCTGCTCAGCGGCATTCCCAACGGCATCGATGAAAGCTGGGATGCGGCGACCGATCCGCACCTGTTCTGCCCGTTCAACATCGGCGACTGGGATGGCAAGGCCGTGAACGCCGCCCATGTCCGCGAGCTGTTCGGTCTGGAAGATTCCCAAGGGCCGCTGTTCGCCGTGGTTTCGCGCCTGGTCTACCAGAAAGGCCTGGACCTGACCGAAGCGGTGTCCGAGTACATCGTCAAGTCCGGCGGCCAGATCGCGATCATCGGCCGTGGCGAACCGGAAGAAGAACAGTCGATGCGCCAGCTTGCCCTGCGTTTCCCCGGGCAGATCGGCGTACGCATCGGCTTCAACGAAACCGACGCCCGGCGCATGTTCGCCGGCAGCGACTTCCTGCTGATGCCTTCGCGTTACGAGCCATGCGGCCTGAGCCAGATGTACGCCCAGCGCTTCGGTTCGTTGCCGGTGGCGCGCAACACCGGTGGCCTGGCCGACACCATCGAAAACGGCGTGACCGGTTTCCTGTTCGATGAATCCACGGTGCAGAGCTACCAGGAAGCCCTGAGCCGCGCGTTCAAGGTGTTCGCCTTTCCCGACCTGCTGCACGCCATGCGCTGCCGGGCCATGGCGGCGCCGTTCAACTGGTGCAAGGCGGTCGAACCCTACGCCGAGCTCTACGAACAGCTTGTGGCTAAGGCATTGGGGAAATCGCACAAACAGTAAGAGGCTTTCAAGATGCCGTTACGGACCCTTGAGACCTGGCCCCACGGCGCAATCATGCTGGACGCAGAGCACACGCGATTCGCGTTGTGGGCGCCAGATGCGTTCTACGTCAGTGTCGAACTGGAAAATGGACAGTCCTTGCCGTTGCTGCCCCAGGCCGACGGCTGGTTCGTGAGCAACATCCGATGCACGGCGGGCACGCGTTACCGCTACAGCATCGACGGCGAACTGGAAGTGCCCGACCCGGCCTCCCGCGCTCAGGCCGGCGATATCGACCGGCACAGTGTGGTGGTCGATCCGCTGGTCTATGCCTGGCAACACAGTGCCTGGCAGGGACGGCCATGGAACGAAGCGGTGATCTACGAACTGCATGTCGGTGCGCTCGGCGGCTTCAGCGCCGTCGAGCAGCATCTGGCGCGGCTGGTCGAACTGGGTGTCACCGCGATCGAACTGATGCCCGTCGCGCAGTTTCCCGGTGAGCGCAATTGGGGTTATGACGGCGTCCTGCCCTACGCGCCCCAGGCGTCATACGGCTCCCCCGAGCAGCTCAAGCACTTGATCGACACCGCCCACGGCCACGGCCTGGCGGTGATTCTCGACGTGGTCTACAACCACTTCGGCCCGGATGGCAATTACCTGCATCGTTATGCCAAGGGCTTTTTTCGCGAAGACAAACACACGCCGTGGGGCGCGGCCATCGACTTGCGCCGTCGCGAAGTACGGGACTTCTTCATCGAAAACGCCTTGATGTGGCTGCTGGAATACCGTTTCGACGGTTTGCGCCTGGACGCGGTGCACGCCATCGAAGACCCGGATTTCCTCCAGGAACTGGCACGACGGGTGCGCCAGCAGACGGGGCCGGCGCGGCATGTGTGGCTGATGGTGGAGAACGAACACAACCAGGCCAGCCTGCTCGAACAGGGTTACGACGCGCAGTGGAACGATGACGGCCACAACGCCCTGCATGTATTGCTGACCGGGGAAACCGACGCCTATTACGCCGATTACGCGCAAAACCCCACCGAGCAACTGGCGCGCTGCCTGAGCCAGGGTTTCGTGTTCCAGGGCCATCTCAACCGCCATGGTGTGGCGCGGGGTGAGCCCAGCGGGCATCTGCCGCCCAGTGCATTCATCCTGTTTTTGCAGAACCATGACCAGATCGGCAACCGGGCCTTCGGCGAGCGCCTGCATCAACTCGCCCACCCGCAAGCGCTGCGGGCCGCCACGGTGCTGCTGCTGTTGTCGCCGATGATTCCGCTGCTGTTCATGGGCGACGAATTTGCGGTCGAGCAACCCTTCCTGTTTTTCACCAGCCATCATGGTGAATTGGCCAAGCAGGTTCGCGACGGCCGGCGCAGCGAGTTCGCGGCGCTCAGCGCCTTTGCCGACCCGATCCTGCGCGAACACATTCCGGACCCGAATGATCCGCAGACGTTTGCAGCGTCCCGCCCGGTCCTGCCATCGACCGGCCATTGCGAGATGCACGACCTGTATTGCCGCCTGTTGCAGATCCGTCACCGGCACATCATCCCGCGCCTGCCGGGCGCCCAGGCACTGGGAACCGATGTGCTGGGCGAAGGCGCGGTCAGTGCATCCTGGCGCTTGGGCGATGGCAGCCAGCTGCGCATTGACCTGAACCTCAGCGCCAGGCCTGTAGTCCATACCTCACAGACCGATGCCATGCGCTTGTTCGAATACCCGCCACAGAACCCTGACCTGCCGGCTACAAACACTCTTGCCCCGTATTGCGCGCTCGTCAGCCTCGCCGCCGCAGTCCCCTTTGCTACCTCGTTTGGAGAGCGTCCATGAGTGATGCGCAACTGGAAATCCTGGCCAGCCGTGCCGGCCTCGCCGTCGACTGGATCGACGCCAACGGCCGCCCGCAAAAAGTCGCGCCGTCCGTGTTGCGCAACGTGCTGGCCGGCCTGGGCCACCCGGCCGGCAGTGCCCAGGAAATCGACGCCAGCCTGCTGGAACTGCAAGAGGCGCAACAGACCCATCACTTGCCGCCATTGATCACCGCCGATGCGGGGATGGGCCTGGACCTGGCGCGCTTTTTCGAGCCCGGGACCCCTTGCGAAATCCACCTGGAGGACGGTTCGCGGCTCAACCTGAAACTGGACGCCAACGCGGTGCTGCCGGGGCTGGTACCGGTCGGCTATCAACAGATCAGCATGGACGGACAAACCTTCACTCTCGCCGTGGCCCCGGCCCGTTGCTATAGCGTGGCCGATGCCGTGGACAACCCGATCCCCCGAGCCTGGGGCCTGAGCGTGCAGTTGTATGGACTGCGCCGCCCCGGCGACGGCGGGTTTGGTGACACCCAGGCGCTGGAGGACCTCGCCCGGGTAGCCGGCGAGCGTGGTGCCGAGGCGCTGGCGATCAGCCCGCTGCATGCGATGTTTTCCAGTGACACCCAACGCTACAGCCCGTATTCGCCGTCCAGCCGTTTGTTTCTCAACAGCCTTTACTGCGCCCCCGGCACCATTCTCGGCGAACGCGCGCTGCGTACCGCCATCGATGCAACCGGGCTGGCCATTGAACTCAAGGCGCTGGAAGAGCGTCCGCTGATTGACTGGCCGGCCGCCGCCGAAGCCAAGCATCGGCTGTTGCAGTCGCTGTACGAAGGTTTCGTCCAGGGTGAACACCCCTTGCACGAAGACTTCAGCAGCTTTCGTCACGCCGCTGGCGAAGCGCTGGAAAACCACTGCCGCTTCGAAGCCATCCAGGAGGCACGCGCCGCCCGGGGTGAACACCTCGACTGGCGGCAGTGGCCCGAACCCTGGCGCAACCCGCGCAGCGCCGAACTGGCGGCATTCGCCGAAGAGAATGCCGGGCGCATCGGCTTCTTCGCCTTCTGCCAGTGGCTGATCACGCGCTGCCTGGAGCGCGCGCAAACCGCCGCCCGCGCCAGCGGTATGAGTATCGGCCTGATCGCCGACCTGGCCGTTGGCGCCGATGGCGGCGGGAGCCAGGCCTGGAGCCGCCAGGACGAACTGCTCGCGTCCCTCACCGTCGGCGCGCCACCGGATATTCTCAACCGCACCGGCCAGGGCTGGGGGATTTCCGCGTTCTCCCCTGAAGGCCTGGTGCGCAATGGTTTCCGGGCCTTCATCGAAATGTTGCGGGCCAACTTCGCCCACTGCGGCGGCTTGCGCATCGATCACGTCATGGGCTTGCAGCGTCTGTGGGTCATCCCCAACGGTTCGCCGCCAGCCGACGGCGCTTACCTGTATTACCCCGTGGACGATCTGCTGCGTTTGCTGACCCTGGAATCCCATCGTCACCAGGCCATCGTCCTCGGCGAAGACCTCGGCACCGTGCCGGACGGCCTGCGGGAAAAACTCATCGCCCGTTCGATGCTGGGCATGCGGGTATTGCTGTTCGAACAGGACAACACGCACTTCAAGCCGATCCTCGACTGGCCGGACAACGCCCTGGCCACCACCAGCACCCATGACCTGCCGACCCTCAACGGCTGGTGGCATGGTCGCGATATCGACTGGAATGCCCGGCTCGGCATGGTCGATGCCAGCGGTGAAATCGAATGGCGCCAGCACCGCGAACGCGAGCGCGAAGGCTTGCGCCGGGCGTTGAGCCAGGACCCGCAGAACTTTCGCGAAGAGTCCCACGAAACCGACCAGGTGCTCGATGCCAGCGTGCGCTTCCTCGGTCATACCCGGGCACCCTTGGTGCTGCTGCCCCTGGAAGATGCCCTTGGCGTCGAACAGCAAGCCAACCTGCCCGGCACCACCGACACCCACCCCAACTGGTCGCGGCGCTTGCCCGGATACAGCGAAGCCCTGCTCGACGGAGCGGATGCCGCGCGACGTCTGGAATTGCTCGCCTGCGCGCGGCTCCAGGCGGCCGAGCGTGATCGATGACCCAGGTGCCGACCCGACCACTGCGCGCCACCTTGCGCCTGCAATTTCACAAAGGCTTCACGCTCGAAGATGCCGTGCCACTGGTGCCGTATTTCGCCCGCCTCGGCATCAGCCATGTCTACGCCTCCCCACTGTTGCGCGCCCGCGCCGGGTCGATGCATGGCTACGACGTGGTGGATCCGACCAGGGTCAATCCGGAACTGGGCGGTGAGGCGGCGCTGAACAACCTGGTCAGAGCCCTGCATGGGCACAACATGGGGTTGATCCTCGACGTTGTCTCCAACCACATGGCGGTCGGCGGCAACGATAATCCCTGGTGGCTGGATTTGCTGGAGTGGGGACGCCTGAGCCCTTACGGAGAGTTTTTCGATATCCAGTGGCACTCATCCGACCCGTTGATGGAAGGCCAGTTGCTCCTGCCGTTTCTGGGCAGCGACTACGGCGTCGCGTTGCAGGACGGCACCCTGCCCCTACGATTCGATGCCTGGCACGGCACCTTCCATGTCGAGCACTACGAACACCGCTTTCCCATTTGTCCCAGCGATTACGGGGAACTGCTCAGGACCGATGCACCGCTCGATACGCAACAGGCCGAACAACTGAAAAACCTGGCCGATCGCTTCAGCACCCTGAGCTACCAGACCGACGCCCACAGCCTGGCCCTGCCATTGAAAGCAGAACTTCGCGATCTGGTCAGCGATCCGGCCATTGCCCAAGCCATTGAGCAGCACCTGAACAACTACGTCTCACTGACCGGCGAAGGATTCCAGCGCCTGCACAACCTGCTGGAACGCCAGAGCTATCGCCTTGCCAGCTGGCGCACCGCCGCCGATGACATCAACTGGCGGCGCTTCTTCGATATCAATGAGTTGGGCGGACTGCGCGTCGAGCGTCCCGCCGTGTTCGAAGCCACCCACGCGAAGATCTTCCAATTGGTGGCTCAAGGGCTGATCGACGGGTTGCGCATCGACCACATCGACGGCCTCGCCGACCCGCGGGGCTACTGCCGAAAACTGCGCCGCCGGGTCGACAGCCTGTCAGCGGGCCGCCACCTGCCCATCTATGTGGAAAAAATCCTCGGCGAAGGGGAAACCCTGCATCGCGACTGGTCGGTGGACGGCACCACCGGCTACGAATTCATGAACCAGTTGTCACTGTTGCAACAGGATCCACGGGGCGCGCAGACACTGGCCGAACTCTGGCATCGTCACAGCGAGCGGCCCGCCGACTTCTGCCAGGAAGCACAACTGGCCCGTCAACAAATCCTCGGTGGTTCCCTGGCCGGAGATTTCGAAAGCGTCGCCCAGGCCCTGCTGCAAGTGGCCCGGGACAACCTCATGACCCGCGACCTGACCCTGGGCGCCATTCGCCGGGCCTTGCAGGCGCTGATCGTGCATTTCCCGGTGTACCGCACCTACATAGGCCCCCTTGGCCGTTCAGCCCGGGACGAGGCGTTTTTCCGCCAGGCCATGGACGGTGCCCGCCAAACCCTGGGCGAAGCGGACTGGCCGGTGCTCGACTGCCTGGCCGGCTGGCTTGGCGGTGAACCCTGGCGTTCGCGCCCGGCCGGGCGCGAACGCAAGCGTCTGAAGCACGCCTGCATACGTTTCCAGCAACTGACCTCACCGGCGGCGGCGAAGTCGGTGGAGGACACCGCGCTCTATCGATCGGCCGTCCTGCTCTCGCGCAATGACGTTGGCTTCAACACCGAACAGTTCAGCGCACCGGCCGCCGACTTTCATCAGGCCTGCATCGAGCGCCTCGACACCTTCCCGGACAATCTGCTGGCCAGCGCCACCCACGACCACAAGCGCGGCGAAGATTCACGGGCGCGGCTGGCGGTACTGAGCGAGCGCAGCGCCTGGTACGTCGACCAGATCGGCCTGTGGCGCGCCCTCGCCCGGCCCTTGCGCAACGACGATCAAATGCCATCGTCGGGCGATGAAATGATTCTGTACCAGACGATTCTCGGCAGTTGGCCGCTGGAGTTGGGGATCGATCATCCGCCGTCCCTCGAGGACTACGCAAAACGTATCTGGCAGTGGCAACGCAAGGCCCTGCGTGAAGCCAAACTGCAAAGCAGCTGGAGCGCGCCCAATGACCCTTACGAGCAAGCGACAGAGGACTTCATCCAGCGCCTGTTGCTCAGCCCCGAAGGTGAGCTGTTGCGTACGGCCCTGGCCAAGGCTGCCCGTTCGATTGCCGCCCCCGGCGCACTCAATGGTTTGGCGCAAACCTTGCTGCGCATGACCGTGCCCGGCGTGCCGGATTTGTATCAGGGCAACGATTTCTGGGACTTCAGCCTGGTCGACCCGGACAACCGTCGTCCCGTGGATTACGCCAGCCGCCAGCAGGCGTTGCAGCAAGCGGTGGACCTGCCGGACTTGTTGCAGAACTGGCGTGACGGACGCATCAAGCAAACCTTGATTGCGCGCACCCTGGGCCTGCGCGCCGAGCATGCCGAGCTGTTTCGGCGTGGCACCTACCAGGCCCTGGAAGTGGTGGGCAGCGAGGCCCATCGAGTGCTGGGATTTGTCCGTGAACGGGAGGGGAAACGCGCCATTGTGATTGTGCCGATACGTTGTGCCGATCTGCTGGAAAACGGTGCCGAACCACAGGTCCACGCGCCGCGGTGGGGCGAAACCCGGGTCAAACTGCCGTTCGCCGACCCTGACGAACATCTGCAGGGACTTTTTTCCGGCATCACAGTCACAAAACACAGGGAGCTGTTGATCAGCGCCGCGCTGGGGGATTTCCCGGTCAATCTCATTATTCAAACTACCCACACTTGAGTTCAGTTCAGGAGCATTGCGATGAGTACCGACGAAAAACGCATCCGCGAATTTGCCTATCAGATCTGGGAATCCGAAGGAAAACCCGAAGGCCAGGAAGCCCGCCACTGGGAGATGGCGTGCAAACTGGCGGACGCCGAAGCACTGGCCCCGAAAAAACCGGCCAAGGCTGCCCCGAAAACCCCGGTCAGCAAAACGGCCAATGGCAAGGCTGGCGATGCCAAGGTCGCCGCGCCAAAAACCAAAGCCAAACCGGCGGCGGCTTCGAAGGTAATCCCGCCGGGGGAAAAGGCCGTCGCGAAAAAACCCCGGGCTGCGCGAAAACCGCCAGCGGTTTGAATATGTCTTGAGGCCCCTTCGCGGGCAAGTCGGACCGCCGCACCGCCGCTCCCACAGTGTTTGAAGGTGTGGCTGCAATCTGTGGCAACTCACAATACCTGTGGGAGCGGGCTTGCCCGCGAAGAGGCCATCACTTCCAGCATTGATGTTGCCTGACACACCGTTTTCGTCGGAGCGCCGCCCGGAGCAAGCTCGCTCCTACAGGTAACCCCCGTTTACAGGAGTACCTATGACCAGTCCGAAGAAAGCCGCCGCGCCAGCCCCTCGTGCCGAAACCACACGAATCCGCGAAGGCCTGCCCTTTCCGCTGGGTGCCACCTGGGATGGACTGGGAGTCAACTTCGCCCTGTTTTCCGCCCACGCCACCAAGGTTGAACTGTGCCTGTTCGACGACGCCGGCGAAGTGGAACTCGAACGCATCGAACTGCCCGAATACACCGACGAGATTTACCACGGCTACCTGCCCGACGCCCATCCGGGGTTGGTTTATGGCTATCGCGTCTACGGTCCGTACGACCCGGCCAACGGCCATCGCTTCAACCCCAACAAACTGCTGATCGACCCCTACGCCAAACAACTGGTGGGCAAGTTGAAATGGTCCGAAGCGCTGTTCGGCTACACCATCGGCCACCCCGACGCCGACCTCAGCTTCGATGAGCGCGACAGCGCGCCCTTCGTGCCCAAATGCAAGGTCATCGACCCGGCGCACACCTGGGGCCACGATCATCGTGTCAGCGTGCCGTGGGACAGGACGATCATCTATGAAACCCATGTGCGCGGCTTCAGCATGCGTCACCCTGCCGTCCCCGAGAATCTGCGCGGCACCTTTGCCGGGTTGATGGTCGATGAAGTGGTCGAGCACATCCGCAAACTCGGTGTGTCGACCGTGGAGCTGCTGCCGATCCATGCGTTCGTCAACGACCAGCATTTGCTGCACAAGGGCATGACCAACTATTGGGGCTACAACAGCATTGCGTTCTTCGCCCCCGACCCGCGGTACCTGGCCAGTGGCAAGATTGCCGAATTCAAGGAAATGGTCGCGCACCTGCACGAAGCCAATCTGGAGGTGATCCTCGACGTGGTCTACAACCACACCGCCGAGGGCAACGAACAAGGCCCGACACTGTCCATGCGCGGCATCGACAATGCCTCCTACTACCGCCTGATGCCCGATGACAAACGCTTCTATATCAACGATTCCGGCACCGGCAACACCCTGGACCTGAGCCACCCGTGCGTGCTGCAAATGGTCACCGACTCCCTGCGCTACTGGGCCACGGAAATGCACGTGGACGGCTTTCGCTTCGACCTCGCAACCATCCTTGGGCGCTATCACGACGGTTTCGACGAACGCCACAGTTTCCTGGTGGCCTGCCGCCAGGACCCGGTACTGCGCCAGGTCAAACTGATCGCCGAGTCATGGGACTGCGGCCCCGGCGGTTATCAGGTCGGCAATTTTCCGCCGGGCTGGGTCGAGTGGAACGACAAGTTCCGCGACACCGTGCGCGCCTTCTGGAAAGGCGACGACGGGCAACTGGCGGACTTTGCCAACCGCCTGACCGCTTCGGGCGAAATGTTCAACCAACGTGGCCGGCGGCCTTACTCATCGGTCAATTTCGTCACCGCCCACGACGGTTTCACCCTCAACGACCTGGTGTCCTACAACGACAAGCACAACGAAGCCAACGACGAAAACAATCAAGACGGCAGCAACAACAACCTGTCCTGGAACCACGGCGTCGAAGGCCCCACCGACGATCCCGAGATCAACGCGCTGCGCCATCGGCAGATGCGCAATTTCTTCGCCACCCTGCTGCTGGCCCAAGGCACGCCGATGCTGGTGGCCGGCGACGAGTTCGCCCGCACCCAGGACGGCAACAACAATGCGTACTGCCAGGACAGCGAGACCGGCTGGGTCAACTGGGACCTCAGCGACGACGGCAAGGCCCTGCTCAAGTTCGTCAAACGCCTGATCAAGTTGCGCCTGACCTACCCGGTCCTGCGGCGCGGGCGTTTCCTGGTGGGTAATTACAACGAGGACATCGGCGTCAAGGACGTGACCTGGCTGGCGCCGGACGGTACGGAAATGACCACCGAGCATTGGCACGATGCGCACAATCGATGCCTGGGCATGCTGCTCGATGGCCGCGCCCAGGAAACCGGCATTCGCCGCAAAGGCGTCGACGCGACATTGATGCTGGTGGTCAACGCACATCACGACATCGTCAATTTCCGGCTGCCTGAAGTGCCTGACGGCGGTTTCTGGACATGCATGATCGACACCAACCAACCGTCGATCCGCGGCCAGGAGCGCTTTGAGTTTGGCCACGAGTACTCGGTCACCGGCCGTTCGTTGCTGCTGTTCGAATTGCAGCATGAGGAAGAAGAGTAAAAGAGACGCCAGGTATTCATAGCCGTGACACCGCAGGGCGGAAATATCATTGCGGACAACTTCACGACGCGACGAATAGCGTTACATGAGCAATACTCGATTCGCGGCAATCCAGGGTTTGGCTTGTCGCGCCGCTATCCACCAGCCCTCAAGGGTCTGCCGGGCTTGTCCCATGCACGACTGAAGGCGACGCAGAACAAGGACGTATCCACCATGAAACCCGTTTCCCTGAGCGAAGTCAGCCTGCCCTCACAGATCTGGAACAGCGCCCCGCAACTGGACAGCATTCCGGTCATCAACACCCAATCCCTGGTACCCACCGGCGCACGCGTGGTGCTCATTGCCCCGCACCCCGGCGATGAAGTCGTGACCTGCGGCGGCCTGCTGCAATTGCTCAGTAACCTGGGCCACCCGCTGCAATTGATCTCGATCACCGACGGCAGCGCCAGCCATCCGGGGTCACAGCAGTGGTCGGAAAAACGCCTCAGCGTGTTTCGTCCCCAGGAAAGCGTGGAAGCCATACGTCGACTCGGGTTGCCGATGCACAGCCTGAAGTGGATTCGTGGCGGGTTTACCGATAACGCGCTGGCGGAGCAGGAAGATCAGATCGCCCGATTCATCACGCGCTACCTGCGCCCAGGTGATGTGGTGTTCAGCACCTGGCGCCAGGACGGCAATGTCGACCACGACACTGTTGGCCGCGCGAGCGCCTGGGCGGCGGCCAATATCGGGGCCACCTACAACGACGTACCGTTCTGGGCCTGGCACTGGCCGGCACGGGACCGGGAGCTGATTCCCTGGCACCGTGCCCGCAAGGTGCGCCTCGATACCTGGACCGTCGCCCGCAAGAGTCACGCCACCCACGCCTACGCCAGCCAACTGGACGGCGAACCGGCCATCGGCCTCGCGCCGTTGCTGCCCCGGCCGCTGCTGGAGCGTATCCGTTTGCCTTATGAAATTGTGCTGGTTTGAAAACGCAGCCCATTGGACTGAACTGCCTGCTATCGCATCAGTCGCATACATAAGCAGCCCTGAGTCAGAGGAGTGCATGTGGCCAGTCATTCAAAACCGCAGGTAACCGAATCAATGCCATTGAACACGCCCCCGGCGATTCATCGGCTTCGCGTGCTGACGGTCAACACCCATAAGGGTTTTACCGCACTCAACCGGCGCTTCATCCTTCCTGAATTGCGTGAGGCGGTGCGCAGTACGTCGGCAGACCTGGTGTTCCTGCAAGAAGTCGTCGGCGAGCACGACCGCCACTCCTCCCGCTACAATGATTGGCCACAAACCTCGCAATATGAATTCCTCGCCGACAGCATGTGGAGCGACTTCGCCTATGGGCGCAATGCCGTCTACCCCGACGGTCACCATGGCAATGCCCTGCTGTCGAAATATCCGATCCGCGAGTATCGAAACCTGGATGTTTCCATTACCGGCCCGGAACGCCGTGGCTTGCTGCACTGCGTGCTGGACGTACCGGGTCATCGCGAAGTGCATGCGATCTGCGTTCACCTCAGCCTGCTGGAAAGCCATCGTCAGCTGCAATTGCAGTTGCTCTGTCAGCTCCTCGAGTCCCTGCCGGATGATGCGCCGGTGATCATTGCCGGCGACTTCAACGACTGGCAGATGCAGGGCAATGCCACCCTTGCCCGCCACGATTACTTGCACGAAGCCTTCGAACGCCACCTGGGTCGTCCTGCCAAAACCTACCCCGCACGGTTTCCCTTGCTGCGCCTGGACCGCGTCTACCTGCGCAACGCCAGCAGCCATGAGCCGCAAATACTGGGAAACAAGCCGTGGACGCACCTTTCAGACCATTTGCCGTTGGCGGTGGAAGTGCATCTCTGAATCACGGCCATTCATTGCCAGGTGCCGGCGTCGATAGCACCGGCCCCTTCGCGAGCAAGTCGAATCGTCGCACCGCCGCTCCCACACTGGATTGATGCCGTACTCAAAACCAGTGTGGGAGCGGGCTTGCTCGCGAAAGGCAGCAACGCGGCTCTGGATCAGCCCTGCGGCCTTAACATCAATACCGCCAACGGCGGCAAATTCAGCACCAACGACAACGCCTGGCCATGGCTCGGCGTTTCCTCGGCAACCGCCCCGCCACTGTTGCCGTAGTTGGAACCGGCATAGATGGACGAGTCGCTGTTGAGCACCTCGTTCCACTGCCCGGCAAACGGCACCCCGACGCGATAAGCCTCGCGTGGCACTGGCGTGAAGTTGGCCACCACCAGCACCGGTTCGCCGTCCTTGCTCCAGCGCAACCACGCATAAACGCTGTTGATCGCGTCATCGCCGATCAGCCATTGGAAACCCTGCGGCACGTCGTCCTGCTCATGCAGCGCCGGCTCTTCGCGGTACAAGCGGTTGAGGTCGGCCACCAGTTTCTGCACCCCCTGGTGCTCGGGGTATTGCAGCAGGTACCAGTCCAGTTGCTGGTCATGGTTCCACTCGCGCCACTGGCCGAACTCGCAGCCCATGAACAGCAGTTTCTTGCCCGGATGCGCCCACATGAAACTCAGGTAGGCCCGCAGGTTGGCGAATTTCTGCCAGCGGTCGCCGGGCATCTTGTCGATCAGCGAGTGTTTGCCGTGCACCACTTCATCGTGGGAGATCGGCAGGATGAAGCGCTCGGACCACGCATACACCAGGCCGAAACTCAGTTCGTTGTGGTGATGGGCGCGGTACACCGGGTCCTGCTGGATGTAATGCAGCGAGTCGTGCATCCAGCCCATGTTCCATTTGTAGGCAAAGCCCAGGCCGCCCTGTTGCGTGCCCTGGCTTACACCGGGCCATGCGGTGGATTCCTCGGCGATCACCAGCGCACCGGGCGCTTCGAGGGCCACCACGTCATTGAGGTGACGCAGGAAGTCGATGGCTTCCAGGTTCTCCCGCCCGCCATGGCGGTTCGGCACCCACTCGCCGGCCTTGCGCGAGTAGTCGCGGTAGAGCATCGAGGCCACCGCATCGACCCGCAGGCCGTCGACGTGGAAATGCTTGAGCCAGTGCAGCGCCGACGCCAGCATGTAACCATGCACTTCGGTGCGACCCAGGTTGTAGATCAGCGTGTCCCAGTCCTGATGGAAACCTTCCTGCGGGTTGCCGTACTCGTACAGCGCCGTGCCGTCGAACTGGGCCAGGCCGTGGGTATCGGTGGGGAAATGCGCCGGCACCCAATCGAGAATCACCCCGAGTTCGGCCTGGTGGCAGGCGTTGATGAACGCGGCGAACTCGTCCGGCGTGCCATATCGCGCACTCGGCGCGAACTGCGACAACAACTGATAACCCCACGAGCCGCCGAACGGGTGCTCCATGATCGGCATCAGTTCGATGTGGGTGAAACCGAGGTCTTTGACATAGGGAATCAGCCGCTCGGTCAACTCGGGCCAGGTGTACTGGCGGGCCACTTCGCCCAGGTCGTCCAGCTCGCATTGCCACGAGCCGGCGTGCAATTCGTAGATCGACAACGGCGCCGTCACCCGCTGGCGGTCACCACGGGTCATCATCCAGTCCTGATCCTGCCAGTCGATGTTCAAGGGTGAAGCGACTTTCGAGGCGGTGTCCGGTGGCAGGCTGGTGGCCAACGCCACGGGATCGGCCTTCAACGGCAGGATGCCGTGGGCGCCGAGAATCTCGTATTTGTAGGTGTCCCCGGCTTGCAGGCGCGGGATGAACAATTCCCAGACGCCTGTGGGGTGACGCAGGCGCATCGGGTGCCGGCGCCCGTCCCAGACGTTGAAATCACCGACCACCGACACCCGCCGGGCATTCGGCGCCCACACGGCGAAACGCACGCCGTCGATGCCGTCCACGGTTTTCAGTTGCGCGCCCAGGCACCCGCTGAGGTCGCGGTGATTGCCTTCGGCAAACAGATACAAATCCATTTCGCCCAACAACGGACCGAAGCTGTAAGGATCTTCTGCCGTTTGCTCGCCGCCGGCCCAACGGGTGCGCAGCAGATACGCTTGCGCACGTTCGAAATGCCCGACAAACAATCCCGGCGTCTCTGTGGCCTCAAGTTGGCCGAGCTCTTGTCCGGTATCCCTGGCCAGCACCTGCACACTCAAGGCACCCGGCAGATACGCGCGAATGAATTGCCCGCCAGCGCCATCAGCGTGGGGGCCAAGAATCGCAAAAGGATCGATATGCTCGGCGCGCACCAATGCGTCGATATCCCGCGGCCTGGGCAGCAGCGCTTCTTTGTGATGACCCTGTTCCTTGTTCGAGACACTCATGACTACTCTCCACCAAGATCGGAAAAGGGTTTAAGCCCACTCAATAATCCAGATAAACCGTGCAACGGCACGGGCAACCAGGCGGGGCGATTTTCCGCCTCATAAGCCACTTCATACGCCGCCTTCTCCAGACCGAACAACGCCAGCGCGGCATCCTCGCCTTCGGGATCTTGCCATGCATGGGCAAGACTAGCTGCCGCCAGCCGATAAGCGTCGACAAATGCTTGCCGCGCCTCGCTCAAGTAGCGATCGGTGACCCGCAAGCGCGCGGCATCGGCCGCTGCGGTGTTATCGACGCTCTGCACGTTGATCGCCATCGCCGCCGCATAGTCGAAGGACCGCAGCACGCCGCTGACATCCTTGTACGGGCTGTGTTTGCCCCGTCGTTCATGCAATGGCCGGGCCGGTTCGCCTTCGAAGTCGATCAGGTAGGCATCGCCCTTGATTACCAGCACCTGCCCCAGGTGCAGGTCGCCGTGCACACGAATGCGCAAGCCGCCCGCGGTCTTTTTGCCCAACGCTTGTACATGGCCGAGGATGGCTTTCTTGTTGTCCAGTAAACGGCCGACCAGGGTCTGGTCCGCCGGGTCAAGTTGATTTTTATGCTGCTTGAGCAAGTTCAGCGCGTGCTCGATTTGCGCCGCGATATCCTTGGCCGAGGCCAGCGCCTCCTTCTGCGTAGTGATCTGGGGCAAGAAGTCCGGGTTGGCACTCGGCGCCGCCAGCACCTGGTGCATTTCCCCCAGACGCTGACCAAGCATAGCGGCGAAATCTTTCAGTTCGCCGAGCGCGTTGTAATGCTGTTCCTGCTCGGACACGGCGTCGGCCAGTTCATCACGAAGCGCCCGTTCGAGGTTGTTCTGGGTCCATTCCCAGGCGTCGCCCTGATTGCTCAGGTAGCCTTGGGCGATCATCAGCAAATTATCTTCACCCGCCCCGTCCCGGCGCACCACGGCCCCCAGCAATGGTGAAATATTGCTGAACCCGGCTTGCGTCAGGTACGCGCTCATTTCCAGCTCAGGGTGCACGCCGCAGGCGACCTTGCGGATCAGCTTCAGTACCAGGCTGTTGCCGATCACCACCGAGCTGTTGGACTGTTCGGCCGACAGGTAACGCACCGGCGACTCGGCATTGAGGCCGAGTTTTTCCAGTTCGGCGGTGGACTCGAAGCGAATGTCGCCATCGCTGGAGGCCAATACGGTGCCGGCCTGAATGCCCTGCAATACGGCATGCACAAAGGTGTCCAGACTGAAGGCATCGGTGATCAGGCCGACCTGGCGCCCACGCCGTACCCGCGACAATGCCAATTGCTGCGGCAAGGGAGTACCGACCTGATCTTCCGAGATAAAACCGAACGGCAACTGGTAGCGGCTGCTCTGGCCACCGCTGGTGACATTGATCTCGCTGAACAGCACCGGGTGCTGCGGATCGCCGAATCGCATGCCATAGGCCAGTTCGACCTGTTCGATGGCGGCGTCCTTACCCGCAAACCAGCGGCGGTTCTGCAACCAGTTGGGCAGGATGCTTTGCTCCAGCGTGGTGCGTGACGGTGCTTCGAGCAGTTCCTCCATGCGTTTTTTCAGCACCAGCGTGGTGAAGTCCGGCAGGCTCTGTGCGGGTTCCACGTGCCAGCTCGGCATCTGATTTTCCGCGGCGAGGCCGAACCAGTAAAAGCCGTAAGGCGCCAGCGTGAGGAGGAAATTCAGCTGGCCAATGGGCGGGAATGCGTTACCCCCGAGCATTTCCACCGGCACCATGCCGACGTAGGCCGACAGATCGAGCTCGGCGGCCTGGGCGCTGCGCGACACGTTGGCCACGCACAGGATGATTTCGTGCTTACCGTCCGCCCCGGTGTATTCACGGGTGTAGGCCAGAATCCGCCGGTTGCTCGGCGACAGCATCTTCAACGTACCACGCCCGAAGGCCTTGGATTGCTTGCGCACGGCGAGCATGCGCCGGGTCCAGTTCAATAGCGAATGCGGGTCGCCAGCCTGGGTTTCGACGTTGACCGACAGGTAGCCGTATTGCGGGTCCATGATCGGCGGCAGCACCAGACTCGCCGGGTCGGCTCGGGAGAAACCGCCGTTGCGGTCGATGGACCATTGCATCGGCGTACGCACACCGTCGCGGTCGCCGAGGTAGATGTTGTCGCCCATGCCGATCTCATCGCCGTAATACAGGGTCGGCGTGCCGGGCATGGACAGCAGCAGGCTGTTAAGCAACTCGACCCGACGGCGGTCGCGTTCCATCAGCGGCGCCAGACGCCGGCGAATTCCCAGGTTGATCCGCGCCCGGCGGTCGGCGGCATAGTAATTCCACAGGTAATCGCGTTCCTTGTCGGTGACCATCTCCAGGGTCAGCTCATCGTGGTTGCGCAGGAAGATTGCCCATTGGCAGTTGGCGGGTATATCCGGGGTCTGGCGCAGAATGTCGGTAATCGGGAAACGATCTTCCTGGGCCAGCGCCATATACATGCGCGGCATCAACGGGAAGTGAAAGGCCATGTGGCATTCATCGCCGTTCAGGCCTTTCTTGTCGGTGTCGCCGAAGTACAGCTGAGTATCCTCCGGCCACTGATTTGCCTCGGCCAGCAACATGCGGTCGGGGTAGTTGGCGTCGATTTCCGCGCGGATCTTTTTCAGGACGTCGTGGGTTTCCGGCAAGTTCTCATTGTTGGTGCCGTCGCGCTCGATCAGGTAGGGAATCGCGTCCAGGCGCAAGCCGTCGATGCCCATGTCGAGCCAGTAACGCATCACCGACAGCACCGCTTTCATGACTTGCGGGTTATCAAAGTTCAGGTCCGGTTGATGGGAGTAGAAACGGTGCCAGAAGTATTGGCCGGCGACCGGGTCCCAGGTCCAGTTGGACTTCTCTGTATCGAGAAAAATGATGCGGGTGCCATCGTATTTTTGATCGTCATCGGACCACACATAGAAGTCCCGCGCCGCCGATCCGGGTTTGGCCTTGCGCGCCCGCTGGAACCACGGGTGCTGGTCGGAGGTGTGGTTGATGACCAGTTCGGTGATCACCCGCAGGCCGCGTTTGTGCGCCTCGGCAATGAAGCGCCTGGCATCGGCCATGGTGCCGTAGTCGCTGTGTACGCCACGGTATTCGGCGATGTCGTAGCCGTCATCGCGCCGTGGCGAGGGATAGAACGGCAACAGCCAGATGGTGTTGACGCCCAGGTCGGCGATGTAATCGAGCTTGCCGATGAGGCCGGGAAAGTCGCCAATCCCGTCGTTGTTGGAGTCGAAGTACGATTTGACGTGGACTTGATAGATCACCGCGTCCTTGTACCAGAGCGGGTCCTTGATGAACGTGGCTGCCTTGGGTTTCTTCGCCATGTGCAACTCCTGGTGAATTCGAAAGTTCCGCCGGGCTGGTCACTCGAGTCAAACGCAATGAGGTCTACGTGGGAGCGAGCTTGCTCGCGATGACAATTGAATATTCAATAAAGAGGTTGCCCACAAAATTGCTATCGCGAGCAAGCTCGCTCCCACAGGTTTTGCGTTTAAACAGTTATCCTCCAAATCCCGAACGGCTGATACGCCGGGTCGATCCGCATGAACTGCTGCTTGCCGTGCCAGGTCCAGCGATGACCATTCATCAAATCTTCGCCCTGGGTGCTGGCGTAGTCAGGCAAGCCCATGTCCCATAATGGCAACTCGAAGTTCGCTTCCTGCACGTTGTGCGGATCGAGACTGACCGCCACCAGAATGAAATTGCCTCCATCGGCGCTGCGCTTGCCGAAGTACAGGATGTTGTCGTTCCAGGCGTTGTAGACCTTCAGGCCCAGATGCGTGTGCAACGCCGGGTTCTGCCGTCGGATGCGGTTGAGCTGGGCGATCTCGGCAATGATGTTGCCCGGCGCGTTGAAGTCCCGCGGGCGGATCTCATACTTCTCGGAATCGAGGTATTCCTCCTTACCCGGTACCGGAGCCGACTCGCACAACTCGAAACCCGAATACATGCCCCACAGGCCCGAGCCCATGGTCGCCAGCACGGCGCGAATGAGAAACCCGGGACGCCCGGATTCGTGGAGGAACGCCGGGTTGATGTCCGGTGTATTGACGAAGAAATTCGGCCGGTAGCATTCTCGCCACGGCGATTCGTTGAGTTCGGTGAAGTAGGTCGCCAGTTCGGCCTTGGTGTTACGCCAGGTGAAATAGGTGTAGCTCTGGGAGTAACCGACCTTGCCCAGGCGCGCCATCATTGCCGGGGTGGTAAAGGCTTCGGCGAGGAAGATCACCTCGGGGTACAGCGCCCGTACATCGGCGATCAGCCATTGCCAGAACGGCAACGGCTTGGTGTGCGGATTATCGACGCGAAAGATCTTCACGCCCTCCTCGACCCAGCCCACCACGATGTCGCGCAGTTCCACCCACAGGCTCGGAATCGCCTCGGGGGTATAGAAGTCGACGTTGACGATGTCCTGGTATTTCTTCGGTGGGTTCTCGGCATATTTGATCGTGCCGTCCGGCCGCCAGTTGAACCAGCCGGGGTGTTGCTTGAGCCATGGATGGTCCTGGGAACACTGGATGGCAAAATCCAGGGCGATTTCCAGGCCATGGGCCGCGGCGGCCGCCACCAGTCGGCGGAAGTCTTCGCGGGTACCCAATTGCGAGTGAATCGCCTCGTGCCCGCCTTCCTCGCCACCAATCGCATAGGGGCTGCCCGGATCATCGGGACCCGCCGTCAGCGAGTTGTTCGGGCCTTTGCGGTAGCTGCGCCCGATCGGGTGGATCGGCGGGAAATACAGCACATCGAAACCCATGTCCTGGATCATCGCCAGTCGCGTATGCACGTCATTGAAGGTGCCATGGCGCGTCGGGCTGTCGGTGATCGAGCGCGGGAACAATTCATACCAGCTGGCGAACTGCGCCAGTTCGCGCTCGACATCCACCGGGTACTCCGGGCTCAGGCTCAGGTAGGCGCGATGATTGACGCGGGCCATGAGGTCGGCGCTACGCGGGTGCAAAAACAGTGCGACCTGCTCGGTTTCGAGCAGTCCTGACAGTTCATGGTGCAAGGCCGCCAGTTGCTCGCTGAGTAGCCCTTCGCTACGTTCGGCGGCCTGCTGGACATGAATCCGCCCTTCCTGCAATTCCAGACTGACGGGCACTGCCGCCGCATGCTTCTTTTCCAGCTCATGGCAAAAACTGGCGAACTGATCGATCCAGGCTTCGATACAGAACAGATAACGGCCCTGGCTGTCGACCCGGAACTGCCCTTGCCAGCCGTTATTGCCCAGGTCGTTCATGGCCGCGCTTTGCCAGGCGTCCTCGTCCTCGGCCCGCCAGCGCACGCGCACCGCCAGCTTGTCATGCCCGTCGGCGAAGACCTTGGCCGTCACCACCACGTCCTGCCCCACCACGGCCTTGACGGCGAATTGTCCGCCTTCAAGGATCGGCATGATGTTTTCAATGACGATACGCGGCAGCAACAACGCCTGCGACAGCGGCATGTGCGGGTTGTAGCTCAACTCAGTCGGTTTTTCAGCCGTCATCGAGCCTCTCTCCTTACGCCCCATGGACGCGCTTGTGTCTGGTCGCCACCCCGCCGGGCAATCCGCCCCGGGATGCACTCACTTAGGTTCCGAGCGACAGCCGCCGGGAAAGTTTCATCGGCAATTCCCGGAATCAAGTCCTTCGCGCTGCGGTCAACCAATCAGTCCACCTACTTAAGCACGACTCACGCCATGTGCCACCGGAGGCTTGAACAATGAACAATCCATTCCCGGCTGAAACCCCCGATCCCAACATCGACAACCCGGTGATCCCACCCAGCGATCCGCAACCGGTGCCCGAACAGGATCCGCCCGGCACGAACCCGCCACCAAGGGAAGATCCGCCAACGACAATGCCGCCGGTGATTGTGCCCCCTGAATGACGACAGTTGATCGCTCCCATACTGCCGGGGAACGATCTCATTGGTGATCCTTGTCGATCAGTTTCACAATCCCCGGCATCACACTGAACACGCCCAGCGCCAACAACGTACTGAACACCGCCGTCGCCTCCCGGCCCAGCCCGGCCGCGACGCCGATGGCGGCGGTCATCCACAGGCCGGCGGCGGTGGTCAGGCCCTTGACGTGCCCCTCATCGCCATCGCGATTTTTCAGGATAGTGCCAGCCCCCAGGAAGCCGATCCCGGCAATCACGCCCTGCACCACCCGGCTCATGGCATCGGGCTGTGAGCCGGACATCTGCGGCACCAACACGAACAGCGCCGCCCCCATTGCCACCAGCATGTGGGTGCGCACGCCGGCGGCCTTGCCCTGGTGTTCACGCTCGAACCCGAGAATCCCGCCCAGCACCGCGGCCATCAACAGGCGCACGGTCACTCGCGTCAATTGCGAGGCATCGCCGATGTCGGCGAACTCGCCTTGCAGCGTCACCCAGACTTCGTGCCACCAAGTGTTCATGGGATTGTCCTTGTGAGGGGCCATGGACGGTGGACCGCAGCGACCATTAATCGGTTGCACAGAACGATGACCGGCGGTTGCGGCCTGAAACTTTAGTTTCCACTGAAAAAAGGATCCCGTTATGACCGTACGCATCGAGAACCAGACCTGCTTTTTCACCACTGAAAATGGCGAACTCATTCGTCTGTGTCCCGACGTGACCATCATCACCGACGGTGCCATGGCCATGTCGGCAGTGGACATCGAAGGCGAGCGCATCTACATCACGGAAGCCGAGGCCGACGCCTTGACCGTCGCAGGCGCGGTGGATGGACGCCGACACCTGAAAGCTACCGACAGTGGTTCGGTGATTTGACCGGGGTTGATCCGCACTTGCCGCCGCTGTTTTGCAAAGCCCCATGGACCCCACAGCGTCGGCTGCTTCAAGTTGTCGCAGTTCGTGCAAACACGGCCATCTGATCCGCTTTTTAATGCAATACCTGAGTCTGTTATGCAAACAGATCGCCGCTCATAGTGCTCATGCCTGATGGAGGCTGATGAGCGAAAGACCATGAGCGAAAGAATCCCCGTCCGAACCGTAGAAACATTCGAGCCTTCGCGCCCCAAGATGAAGGCCAAATCCAGCGACAACCTGATCCACACCCGCAGCTTCACCGGGTTGTTCCGCAACCTGCGCATCAGCGGCGCCGGTTTTCTGTTTGTGCTGTTTTTCGGCACCGTGTGGCTGAACTGGGGCGGCCGCCAGGCGGTGCTCTGGGATCTCTCGCAAAGCAAGTTCCATATCTTCGGCGCGACCATCTGGCCACAGGATTTCATCCTGCTCTCGGCGCTGCTGATCATCGCCGCGTTCGGCCTGTTTGCAATCACCGTGTTCGCGGGCCGGGTCTGGTGCGGCTACGCCTGCCCACAAAGTTCATGGACCTGGATCTTCATGTGGTGCGAGAAGATCACCGAAGGCGAACGCAACCAGCGGATCAAGTTGCAAGCCGCGCCGTGGGGCCTGAACAAGCTGATGCGTCGCGCGGCCAAGCACACCTTGTGGCTGGCCATCAGCCTGCTGACCGGCCTGACCTTCGTCGGCTACTTCACGCCGATCCGGCCGTTGGCCGAAGAGCTGCTGACCTTCCAGATGAGTGGCGTCAGCCTGTTCTGGGTGCTGTTTTTTACCGGCGCCACGTACATCAATGCCGGTTGGCTGCGTGAAGCGGTGTGCATGCACATGTGTCCCTACGCGCGGTTCCAGAGCGTGATGTTCGACAAGGACACCCTGACCATTTCCTACGACGCGGCCCGTGGCGAGAGTCGTGGCCCACGCAAGCGCGAAGTCAAACCGGCCGAGGTCGGGCTGGGTGATTGCATCGACTGCCAGCTGTGCGTACAGGTCTGTCCCACCGGCATCGATATCCGCGACGGCTTGCAGATGGAATGTATCGGTTGTGCGGCGTGCATCGACGCCTGTGACTCGATCATGGACAAAATGGGCTACGCCCCAGGGTTGATCAGCTACACCTCAGAGCATCAGTTGCAGGGTGGCAAGACGCACCTGCTGCGCCCACGTCTTGTCGGCTACACCGCCGTGCTGCTGGTGATGATCGCAGCCCTGGTGATGGCGCTGGTGGAACGACCGATGGTGTCCCTTGATGTCAGCAAGGACCGGGGCCTGTTCCGCGAGAACAGCCAGGGGCAGATCGAAAACATCTACAGTCTGAAGGTGATCAACAAAACCCAGCAGCGTCAGGACTATCAATTGAGCCTGGTGGATGCCGATGATTTCCAGTTGCAGGGCAGGACCGAATTCAGCCTGGCGCCGGGCGAAATTGTCGATGTGCCGGTGTCGGTGGCGATGCTCACGGAGCGTCCGGCCAGCAGTTCACAGAGCCTCGGCTTCAAGGTGGTCGACAGCGATGACCCTGGCGTCTACAGCGTGGCGAAGAGCCGGTTTGTGGCGCCAATGAATCGCTGAGCCTTTAAGATGCTGACCTTTGTGAGTTGTGGCGCCTCGCCACAATTAATCGAACCGACTCCATTGCGGGACACCGATGAAACGCTACGAAAAATTCGCCGACGACATCGCAGAACTGATCCGCTCCGGCGTCCTGGGTCCCGGCCAGCGGGTGCCGTCGGTGCGCTACGCCAGCCAGACCTACGGGGTCAGCCCGTCGACGGTGTTCCAGGCCTATTACCTGCTGGAGCGTCGCGGCCTGATCCGCGCTCGGCCGCGCTCCGGCTATTTCGTCAACGCCCACGCACCCCGGCCGTTTTCCGAGCCGGTGATCAGCAATGAGGTCAACGAGTCGACGGAAGTAGACGTCAGCGAACTGGTGTTTTCGGTGCTCGACTCGATCAAGGACCCGAACACCGTGCCCTTCGGCTCGGCGTTCCCCAGCCCGACGCTGTTTCCCCTGCAACGTTTGTCCCGCTCCCTGGCCAGCGCCAGCCGCGACATGGACCCGCGCATGGTGGTCACCGACATGTCGCCGGGCAACCCGCAACTGCGCCGGCAAATCGCCCTGCGCTATATGGTCGGCGGGCTGATGTTGCCCATGGAGGAACTGCTGATCACCAACGGCGCCCTCGAAGCCCTGAACCTTTGCCTGCAAGCGGTGACCGAACCTGGCGATCTGGTGGCCATCGAAGCCCCGGCGTTCTACGCCTGTCTGCAAGTACTCGAACGCCTGAAACTCAAGGCCGTGGAAATTCCCGTGCACCCGCGCGATGGCATCGACCTCGGCGTGCTCGAGCAAACCCTGGAACGGCATCCGATCAAGGCCTGCTGGTGCATGACCAGTTTCCAGAACCCCATGGGCGCGACCCTGCCCGAGGCCAAGAAACAGCAGCTTGTGGAATTGTTGCGGCGCCACCAGGTGCCGCTGATCGAAGACGATGTCTACGCCGAACTCTATTACGGCCAGCAAGCCCCGAAACCGGCCAAGGCCTTTGATACCGAAGGCCTGGTGATGCACTGTGGTTCATTCGCCAAGAGCCTGGCCCCTGGCTACCGCATCGGCTGGGTGGCTGCCGGGCGTTACGCACAGAAAATCGAACGGCTGAAACTCATGACCTCGCTGTGCGCCTCGATGCCGGCCCAGGCGGCAATCGCCGATTACCTGCAACACGGCGGCTACGACCGGCACCTGCGTAAATTGCGCCACGCCCTGGAAGACCAGCAAAGCGCCATGCTCGCCGCCATAGCCCGCTATTTCCCGGCGCAGACGCGGGTCAGCCAACCGGCCGGCGGGTACTTTCTGTGGCTGGAATTGCCGCAGCAGATGGATTCGTTGAAATTGTTCCAGATGGCATTGGCGCAAGGCATCAGCATTGCACCGGGGCCGATCTTTTCACCGACCCAGCGCTTCAGGAATTGTATTCGGTTGAATTACGGCAGCCCGTGGACCGAGGACTCGGAGAAGGCGATGGAGACGTTGGGGCGGATTGTGCGGTCGTTCTGACAGCGCCATGTCGTTTTATAAATTGCTATCGCGAGCAAGCTCGCTCCCACAGGTTTCTCTGTACACACAAGATTTGTGAGCACTTGAGATCCACTGTGGGAGCGAGCTTGCTCGCGATGAGGCCAGCGCAGACAACGCTTGTCTCAGGAACTAACGCCCACCACCAAGATCAACAAAAGTCCCCGTCGCATAAGAAGCCTTGTCCGACAACAACCAGACAATCGCCTCCGCCACTTCATCCGGACGCCCGCCCCGCGCCATCGGAATCGCCGATTCCAGCTTGCTGACCCGATCCGGATCGCCGCTCAAGGCATGGAAATCGGTGTAGATGTAACCCGGACGCACGGCGTTGACCCGAATCCCCTCACCCGCCACTTCCTTGGACAGGCCGATGGTGAAGGTGTCCAGCGCGCCTTTGGACGCTGCGTAATCCACGTACTCGTTGGGCGATCCCAAACGCGAGGCGACCGACGATACGTTGACGATGCTGCCACCCTGCCCGCCGTGCCTGGGCGACATGCGCAGGATCGCGTGCTTGGCACAGAGCATCGGCGCCAGGACGTTGGTTTTCATGATTTTGAGAATGCGGAACTCGGACATCTCGTCGACCCGGGACTTCTGCCCGACGGTGCCGGCGTTGTTCACCAGCGCGGTGACCCGCCCCAGTTCACTGTCCACCCGATTGAACAGCGCGATCACTTCGTCTTCGATGCTGACGTCCGCCCGTACCGCAATGGCTTGCGCACCGAGGGCGCGGACTTGCTCCAGCACGCCGAATGCAGACTGTTCGTCCGCCTGATAGTTGATGCAGATCCGATAGCCCTGCGCGGCGGCCAACAGAGCGGTGGCGGCACCGATGCCGCGGCTACCGCCGGTGATGACGATGACTTTGTCCATGCGAGCTTTCCCCCAATCAAAGCTTAAGCGGTCGGGGGCAAGAATAACCGCCATTGGCGGTTTTTGCATGGCTTCACATCAGCTGTCATGTCATCGACATCTCGCGCCTGGCACTGGCTTTCAACTGCTCGACCAACTGCTCCCCGCGATGGATTTCCACCATGAAACCTGCGGCCGGCAGTGGATGCCCCAGCAGGTAACCCTGCAACGAATCGCAGCCGAGCTGAGTCAGGAAGTCCTGCTGCACACCGGTTTCCACACCTTCGGCGACGATGCGCAACCCCAGCGCCTGACCGAGGGCAACGATGGCCGAAACGATGGCGGCGTCATCGCTGTCGCGCTCCAGGTCCCGGACAAAACCGCGGTCGATCTTCAGCTCGTTGGCCGGCAGGCGTTTGAGGTACATCAAGCTCGAATAGCCGGTACCAAAATCGTCGATGGACAGGTCGACACCCATTTCCGACAGTTCCTGCAGCACCGTCATGCTCGCATCGGCATCGCTCATGGCGGTGGTTTCGGTGATTTCCAGGGTCAGGCTGTTGGGTGGCAGATGGTGCGTCGCCAGCGCCTTGGCGACGCTCTGGACCAGCCCGGCATGACAAAACTGAATGGCCGAAAGGTTCACCGCGATGCGCCAGTCGGTGTAGCCCAGCACGTACCACTCGCGCATCTGACGGCAGGCTTCGTTGAGCACCCACTCACCGATCGGAATGATCAGCCCGGTTTTTTCCGCCAGCTCGATGAATTTGTCCGGCAACAGCATTCCTTGAGTCGGGTGTTCCCAGCGCAACAAGGCCTCGGCGCCCACCGGCCGGCCATTGGCGGCGTCGAACTTGGGCTGGTAATGCAGGCTGAATTCCTGCTGTTCCACGGCATTGCGCAGATCCTGCAGCAATTGCAGCTGCTTGCGGGCGTTGTTGTTCATCGAGACATCGAAAAAGCTGTAGCCGTTTTTACCCGCGCCCTTGGCGTGGTACATCGCCGCGTCGGCGTTCATCAGCAACTCGTGGGCGGACTGCCCGTTACCCGGGTAGAGCGCGATGCCGACACTGGCGGAAATGTGCAAATCATGTTCGGCAACCCGGAACGCGCGCGCGATCAACCCGACCTGACGGGCCGCCAGGTTCAAGGCGTCGTTCTGTTCGCTCAATTGCACCAGCAACACGAACTCATCGCCGCCGATCCGTGCCAGGGTGTCCTGGCTGCGCAAGTCTTCGCGCAGGCGCAGGGCCACTTCGCGCAACAACAGATCACCCATGTGGTGGCCGAAGGCATCGTTGACCGGTTTGAAGCCGTCCAGATCGATGAACATCAGGGCAAAGCACCCCCCTTCTTCCCGGACCCGCGACATGGCCTGATCGATTCGATCGGCGAGCAACGTCCGGTTCGGCAATCCGGTGAGGGTGTCATGCAAGGCCAATTGGGTCAGTTCACGGTTGGCCTCGGTCAGCGACTGGGCCAGGCTCGCGGTGCGAGCCTCCAGGCGTGCATCGAGGATCGAGGTCAGCAGGGCAATGCTCAGCACCGCCAACGTGGTGATCAGCACCAGGTTGTCCAGGCCATTGCCGCTCAATCCATTGACCGCCGCGCCACAAAAACTGCCGTCGGCAAAGCGTGCGGCGGCCATCCCGGTGTAGTGCATGCCGACGATGGCGAGGCCCATGATCACGGCGGCGCCACCACGGATCAGACGGACATAAGGCGTGTGCTGGCGCAGATGGAAAGCGATCCACAATGCTGCGCCCGAAGCACCGACAGCGATCAGCAGCGAGGCGCCGAACAGCGTCGGGTCATAGTCGATGCCCGGTTGCATGCGCATGGCGGCCATGCCGGTGTAGTGCATCGCGCTGATGCCGGCGCCCATGACCAACGCGCCAAAGGCCAGTTGCCAGGCCGGCAATTGCGGCTGGCTGACCAGCCACAGCGCAAAACCGCTGGAGAGCACGCCGATCAGCAACGACAACAGGGTGATGGTGCCGTCGTACCCCAGGTCGATCGGCAACTTGAACGCGAGCATGCCGATAAAGTGCATCGACCAGATGCCGATGCCCATGGCAACGGCCCCGCCCGCAGTCCACAAATGCACGGCGCGGCCTTTGGCGGTGGCAATGCGTCCGGTCAGGTCCAATGCGGTGTATGAGGCGAGAATCGCTACACAGAGCGAAATGATGACCAGGGTGGGGGAATAGCTGCCGATGAGCATGGAGACTTCTCGCGAAAGCCCCCTTGTTAATGGCTTTCATTCTCGGGTGGGGGCAAATGCGGCGATTGTACTGATTCCAAATGAGAACGCACTCACAAAATGAGCAAAGGGCCATCAGTCCGATGAAACGCTTGTTTTAAGGTTTTACATTAACTTGCTTCAAGCTGCCGGCACCTGACAAAACCTGTGGGAGCGAGCTTACTCGCGATAGCGGTGGGTCAGGCAACATCCATGCTGAATGTGACGCAGCCATCGCGAGCAAGCTCGCTCCCACAGGGATTGCAGCTACGCTATCGGTTTTCGCTCACCTCAAGCTGCCCGTCCCAGCCACCCCCCAACGCGGCAATCAACTGCACACTGGCTATCAGGCGGCTTTGCAACAGGTCCAGGTTGCTGCGTTCATTGTTCAGTGCCGCCGCCTGGGTCACCACCACATCGATGTACGCGATCAAACCGGCCTTGTACTGGTTCTGGGTCAGGCGCAATGATTCACGGGCGGCATCCAGTGCCTGTTGGCGCACGACGGCTTCATCCTCAAGCACCTTGAGCTGCACCAGGTAGTTTTCCACTTCGCGGAATCCGTCCAGTACGGTCTGGCGGTACTTGGCCACCGTTTCGTCATAGGCCGCTTCACTGCGGTCGACTTCCGCCGAGCGCTGGCCACCGTCGAACAGGGTCATGGCCAATTGCGGTCCGACCGACCAGAAGCGGTTCGGCAGGCTGAACAAGTCTTTCGAGGTACTGCTGCTGTAACCACCGTTCAAGCTCAGGGTCAGGTCCGGGTAATAGGCAGCCTTGGCCACACCGATGTTGGCGTTGGCGGCCATCACCGAGCGCTCGGCCGAAGCGATGTCCGGGCGACGCTCCAGCAACTGCGAAGGCAGCGCCAGCGGTACTTGCGGCAATTGCGGGATGTCCTGGCTTTGCGCCAGGCTGAACTCGGCCGGCGGCAGGCCGATCAGCACAGCGATGGCGTTCTCCAACTGGGCGCGTTGCCAGATCAGGTCGATCATATCGGCTTCGGTGCTTTTGAGCTGTGTCTGGGCCTGGGCCACCGCGTCCTTGCCCGATACGCCTGCGCGGTACTGGTTTTCGGTCATCTTCAACGAACGCTGATATGCCTCGACCGTGTCCTGGAGCAAGCGTTTCTGGCCATCGATCACGCGCAGTTGCAGGTAATTCTGCACCAGCTCCGACTGTTGACTCAGGCGCATGGCCGCCAGATCGGCAAAGCTTGCCTGGGCATTGGCAGTGTCGGCTTCGAGGCCTCGGCGCAGCTTGCCCCATACGTCCGCTTCCCAACTGACGCCCGCCTGGGCCGAGTACGTGTCGCGAATACCGCTGGACGAACTGCTCAGGCTGGAGCTGCTGCTGCCGGTGCCCTGGCTTGAACGGTTCTTGCTGACGTTCAGGTCCACCGTCGGGAAAAACGCCCCGCGTGCACTGCGCACCAGGGCCTGGGCCTGGCGGTACTGCGCTTCGGACTGGGCGACGGTCTGGTTGGCGCTGTTGAGTTTTTCGATCAGGTCGTTGAGCTGCCGGTCGCCATACAACTCCCACCACGCGCCACGCGCCAGGGCATCGCTCGGGTTGGCCTGACGCCAGCCCTCCGCTGCCTTGTACTGCGCAGGCTCGGCGGTTTGCGGGCGCTGGTAATCCGGGCCGACGGCGCAGGCACTGAGCATCGCCACGCACAGTGACAGGCTCAACAGGCGCGAGCCTCGAGCCGTGATCAGCGGTGCAGCCAGGTTGAAAAGCGAACGGTCAGTCATAGCGGAGTTTCCAGAGCAACATCAGTACGCACCCCGCGCCATTTATTGAAGCGATGGCGCAGGTTGTCGAGATAGAGGTAAACCACCGGGGTGGTGTAAAGCGTCAGTACCTGGCTGAAAATCAGCCCGCCAATGATGGTCAGGCCCAGCGGCTGGCGCATTTCCGCCCCTTCGGCGCGGCTCAGCAGCAACGGCAAGGCACCGAGGATCGCCGCCAGGGTGGTCATCAGGATAGGTCGCAAACGTTGCAGGCAGGCGCTGCGGATCGATTCCAGCGGTGCCATGCCCTGGTTTCGTTCCAGTTGCAACGCCAGGTCGATCATCAGGATCGCGTTTTTCTTCACCACGCCGATCAGCAGAAACAGCCCCAGCAACGAAATCAGGCTGAACTCGCCACCCAGCGCATAGATCGACAGCAACGCGCCGACCCCGGCCGACGGCAGGGTCGAGAGAATCGTCAGCGGGTGAATGTAGCTTTCGTACAGCACACCCAAGACCAGATACACCGCCACCAGCGCCCCCAGAATCATCCACGGCTGACTTTTTTGGGTCGCCGCGAAAGCGTTGGCTGTGCCGGCCATTTTCGCGATCACGTCTTCCGGCAGGCCGACCTTGGCAATCGCCCGCTCGATGGCGGCACCGCCCTGCTCCACGGTCACGCCTTCGGCCATGTCGAAGGCAATGCTCTCCGAAGCAAACTGGCCTTCGTGGCTGACCCGGTCGTTTTCCAGGCTGTTTTCGTAATGGGCGATGGTCGACAGCGGGATTCGCGCGCCGTCAGCGGTGATCACCTGGACTTGCGTGAGGGTGATCGGGTCCTGGGCGTATTTCGGATTGACCTCCATCACCACCTGGTACTGGTTAAGACTGTCGTAGATGGTCGAAATCTGCCGCTGACTGTAGGCGTTGTTCAGCACCGCCGTGACCATGTCCATGTCGACACCCAGACGCTTGGCCTGGTCACGGTCGACGATCAGGGTCACTTGGCGGGCGCCCCGGCCTTCCCGCGCATCGATCGCCGTCAGCTCCGGCAAGGCCCTGAGCGCGGTGACGACTTTCGGATACCACTCGCGCAATGCCCCCAGATCCCCACTCTGCAGGATGTACGAGTATTGCGAGGTGGTCTGCTCACGGCCACCACCGAATTGCAGGTCCTGGTCCGCCATGAGCATCAGTTGTGCCCCGGGAACCTTGGGCATTTCCTTGCGCAGGCGTTCGATGACTTTCTGCGCGGAAATGCTGCGCTCCTTGATCGGCTTGAGGCGCACCAGCATGAAGGCGTTGTTGGTGCCGTTATTGCCGCCAATGAACCCGGCGACGCTTTCTACCGCCTCATCCTTCAACACCGCCCGACGGAAAATCTCCATCTTCGGCTGCATCACGCTGAACGACAGGCCGTCGTCGCCGCGCACGAAACCGATCAGTTGACCGGTATCCTGCTGAGGTAAAAACGTTTTAGGAACAACCACATACAATGCAATATTCACGCCGATTGTCACGAACAGGCTGAGCAAGGTCAGGCGCTTGTGGCGCAGCACCCAGTCGAGGCTGGTGGCGTATTTGCCGACCATCCAGTCGTTGGTCCGCCGGCTCCAGCGTTGCAGGCGGTTCTCCTGCCCCGGCGTGTGCGGCTTGAGCCAGCGAGCGCAGAGCATCGGGGTCAGGGTCAACGACACCACCAGCGAGACCACGATGGCCGCCGCCAGGGTGATGGAGAATTCGCGGAACAGGCTTTCGATGATCCCGCCCATGAACAGGATCGACAGGAACACCGCCACCAGCGACACGTTCATCGACAGCAAGGTAAAACCGACTTCCTGGGCGCCGAGGTACGCGGCCCTCATCGGCCGCACGCCTTCGTCGATGTGCCGGGAAATGTTCTCCAGCACCACGATGGCATCGTCCACCACCAGCCCGGTGGCCAGGATCAGCGCCATCAGCGACAGGTTGTTCAGCGAAAAACCGTAGAGGTACATCACGGCAAAGGTGCCGACCAGCGACACCGGCACCGCCAGGGTCGGGATCAGCGAGGCACGGAAGTTACCGAGGAACAGGAACACCACCAGGATCACCAGCGCCACGGCGATCAGCAGGGTCATTTCCGCCTCGTGCAGCGTGGCCTTGATCACCGGCGAGCGGTCCATGGCCAGGTTCAGCTTGACGCTGGCCGGCAGCACCGCCTGCAACGCTGGCAGCTGGGCCTTGATCTCGTTGACCGTCTCGATGATGTTCGCACCGGCCTGGCGGTTGATCACCAGCAGCACCGCCGCGTCGTCGTTGAAGAAACCGCTGTTGTAACGGTCCTCGACGCCATCGCTGACCTTGGCCACATCCTTCAGGCGCAGGGCCGCGCCGCCGTTGTAGTGGATGATCAGCGACTCGTAGTCCTTGGCTTTTTCCAGCTGATCGTTGGCCTGGACCTGCCACAGCCGCTGATCGTCTTCCACCGAGCCCTTGGGCCGGCGCACGTTGGCATTGGCGATGGTGTTGCGCACATCGTCCAGGGCCACGCCGTACTGGTTCAATGACTGCGGTTCAAGCTCGATACGTACCGCCGGCAACGAACTGCCGCCGATTTGCACCTCGCCGACACCCTGCACCTGGGACAGGCTCTGGGACAGGATGGTCGATGCCAGGTCATAGAGCTGGCCTTTTTCCAGCACATCCGACGTCAGCGACAGCACCATGATCGGCGCCTGGGACGGGTTGACCTTCTTGTAGGTCGGCATGCTGCGCATCCCGCTCGGCAGCAGGGTGCGCGAGGCGTTGATCGCTGCCTGCACTTCCCGCGCCGCGCCGTTGATGTCGCGGTCCAGGTCGAATTGCAGGATCACCCGGGTCGAACCCTGGCTGGACCGGCTGCTCATGGTGTTGACCCCGGCAATGCTGCCGAAGGAGCGCTCCAAAGGCGTGGCCACGGTCGACGCCATCACCTCGGGACTGGCCCCGGGCAGGCTGGCCTGGACCACGATCACCGGAAAGTCCATTTGCGGCAGCGGCGACACGGGCAGCAAACCGAAGCTCACGCCGCCCAGCAGCATGATCGCCAGGCTCAGCAGCATGGTCGCGACCGGGCGCTTGATGAAAGGGCCGGAAAGGTTCATGGCTGCTCTACCGCTTCCACGGATTCAGGCTTGCGGCCCCAGCGCCGACCGAGACGGTCGAAGTACAGGTAAATCACAGGCGTAGTGAACAGCGTCAGAATCTGGCTCAGCAACAGGCCGCCGACCATCACCAGACCCAGCGGTTGGCGCAGTTCCGCGCCGGAACCGGTGGCCAGCATCAACGGCACGGCACCGAACAAAGCCGCCAGGGTGGTCATCAGGATCGGCCGGAAACGCAGCAATGCCGCCTGATAGATCGCCGTTTGCGGGTCCATGCCCTGGTTGCGCTCGGCGTCGAGGGCGAAGTCGATCATCATGATCGCGTTCTTCTTCACGATGCCGATCAACAGGATGATGCCGATGATCGCGATCATGCCCAGGTCGTTGCCGCTGAGGATCAACGCCAGCAAGGCGCCCACCGCCGCCGAAGGCAAGGTCGAGAGAATGGTGATCGGGTGGATGTAGCTCTCGTAGAGCACACCCAGCACGATGTACATGGTCACCACCGCCGCCAGAATCAGCAGCAAGGTGCTCGACAACGAAGCCTGGAACGCCTGCGCCGCGCCCTGGAACTGGGTCTGCACGCCAATCGGCATGCCGATGTCCTTCTGCACCTGCTCGATGATCTCGACCGCATGCCCCAGCGCCACGCCGGGCGCGAGGTTGAAGGACATCATCACCGCCGGGAACTGGCCGATGTGGGTGATCGCCAGTTGCGCCTGACGCTCCTCGACATGCGCCAGGCTGGACAGGCGCACCTGACCGCCATCGGTGGTCTTGACGTGAATCTGCTCCAGCGCCTGCGGGCCGATCTTCTCGCCGGACTGCGATTGCAGCACCACGCGGTACTGACTGGCCTGGGTGTAGATCGTGGAAATCTGCCGCTGACCAAAGGCGTCGTACAGCGCATCGGTGATGTTCGACACCGACACACCGACCCGCGACGCCGCATCGCGGTCAATCACCAGATAGACCTGCAAGCCCTTGTCCTGCAAATCGCTGGCGACGTCGGTCAATTCCGGCCGGTCGGCCAAAGCCTCGACCAGACGCCCGCTCCACAGGCTCAGCAGCTCCGAGTCCGGCGACGACATGCTGAACTGATACTGCGTGCGGCTGACCCGGTCTTCGATGGTCAGGTCCTGCACCGGCTGCATGAACAGGCGGATGCCGACCAGTTTGTCCAGTTCCGGTTGCAGGCGGGCAATCACTTGCATGGCGCTCAGGTCGCGGTCGTTGTGCGACTTGAGGTTGATCAGCAACCGGCCGCTGTTGAGGGTCGAGTTGTCGCCGTCCACGCCAATGTAGGAGGACAGGCTCTCGACCGCCGGGTCGGCCAGGATGACCTTGGCCAGTTCCTGCTGGCGCTCGCTCATGGCGGCGAAGGAAATCGATTGCGGCGCCTCGGAAATGCCCTGGATGACGCCGGTGTCCTGCACCGGGAAGAAGCCCTTGGGCACCACCATGTACAGCAATACCGTCAGCGCCAAGGTGCCAATGGCCACCATCAAGGTCAGCGGCTGGTGCTTGAGCACCCACTGCAACTTGCGCCCGTAGGCGGCGATCATCCAGTCGATGAACGCACCACTGGCACGGTAAAAACGGCCCTGCTCTGCTTCCTTGGGTTCACGCTTGAGCAACCGCGCGCACATCATCGGCGTCAGGGTCAGGGAAACGACCAGGGAAATCAGGATCGCTACCGCCAGCGTAATGGCAAATTCGCGGAACAAGCGACCGACCACGTCCGCCATGAACAGCAGCGGAATCAGCACGGCGATCAGCGACAACGTCAGGGAGATCAGGGTGAAACCGATCTGCTTGGCGCCCTTGAGCGCCGCGTTCAGCGGGCTGTCGCCCTCTTCGATAAAACGCGAAATGTTCTCCAGCATGACGATCGCATCGTCCACCACGAAACCGGTGGCGATGGTCAGGGCCATCAGGGTCAGGTTATTGACCGAGAACCCAGCCAGGTACATCACGCCGAACGTACCGATCAGCGACAGCGGCACGGCCACCGACGGAATGATCGTGGCACTGGCGCGACGCAGGAACAGGAAGGTGACCATGACCACCAGGGCGATGGCGATCAGCAATTCGTGCTGCACGTCCTTGACCGAGGCGCGGATGGTCTGGGTACGGTCGGTCAGCACCACTACGTCGAGGCCGGCCGGCAGGTTGTCGGTGATGCTCGGCAGCAGGGCCTTGATCCGGTCCACCACCTCGATCACGTTGGCGCCGGGCTGACGCTGGATGTTCAGCAGCACGGCCTGGTTCTCGTTGGCCCACGCCGCGAGCCGCTCGTTCTCGGCGCCGTCGACAATCTCCGCCACGTCCTTGAGCCGCAACGGCGCGCCGTTGGCGTAGGCCAGGATCAGGTTGGCGTAATCCTTGGGCGACGTCAGTTGATCGTTGGCATCGAGCATCGAGACCCGGGTCGGGCCGTCGAAGTTGCCTTTGGGCTGGTTGACGTTGGAGGCGCCGATCAGCGTGCGCACATCCGACAGGTTCAGGCCGTTGGCCGCCAAAGCCTCGGGATTGACCTTGATCCGCACGGCCTGGCGTTGACCGCCAGCAATGCTGACCATGCCGACGCCACTGATCTGGGCAATCTTCTGCGCCATGCGCGTATCGACCAGATCGTTGAGCTTGGGCAACAACATGGTCTTGGAAGTGATGGCCAGGGTCAGCACCGGCGTATCGGCCGGGTTGACCTTGTTGTACACCGGCGGTGCCGGCAGGTCCTTGGGCAACAGGTTGGTCGCGGCGTTGATCGCCGCCTGCACCTGCTGCTCGGCCACGTCCATGTTGATGTCGAGGCTGAACCGCAGGGTCAGCACCGACGCGCCGCCGGAACTGGTGGACGCCATTTGCGTCAGGCCGGGCATCTGCCCGAACTGCCGCTCAAGTGGTGCGGTCACCGCGCTGGTCATGACATCCGGACTGGCGCCGGGGTACAAGGTCATGACGCGAATGGTCGGGTAATCGACCTGAGGCAACGCCGACACCGGCAGCAACCGGTAGGCGATGACGCCGGCCAGGATAATCGCCAGCATGCTCAGCGTGGTGGCTACCGGGCGAAGGATGAACAGCCGCGAGAGATTCATGCGCCGCCCTTTTTCGCCTTGTCGGTGGTCGCAGGCTCAGCCGCGTTGACCGCCGATTTGCCTTGCAGGTGTTCGGTCGGCGTGGTCGGCACGTCCTGGCTGTCGTTGACCACCTCCACATCGCTGCCGTCTTTCAGGCGGTCAGTGCCTTCCAGTACGACCCGATCGCCCGCCGACAGTCCTTCGGTGACCACAGTGTTCAGGCCGTCACTGGCGCCGACTTTCAACTGACGGATCTTGACCTTCTTGTCACCGTCCAGGACATAGGCGAACGTGCCGTTGGTGCCGAACTGGATCGCGGCGGAAGGCGCCAGTACCACGTCTTTGAGGGTGTCGGCCAACAGCCGCACATTGACGAACTGATTGGGGAACAGCGACTGATCGCGGTTCTCGTAACGGGCCTTGAATTTCAGGGTGCCGGTGGTGACGTCGATCTGGTTGTCCAAGCTCTGCAGCACGCCCGTGGCTTGCAGTTTGGTATCGCCGCGGTCCCAGGCTTCAGCCGGCAGTTTGGCGCCGCTGCGATAACGGGCCAGCACGGTGTCGAGGCTGTTTTCCGGCAGGGTGAAGGCCACGCTGATCGGTTGGGTCTGAGTGATGATCGCCAATGCAGTGGTGTCGTTGGCCGCTACCAGGTTGCCGACGTCCAGTTGACGCAGGCCGACGCGACCGGTAATCGGGGCGCGGATCCTGGTGAATTCGAGGTTGAGCCTGGCGTCGTTGACCGCCGCCTGATTGGTCTTGACCGTGCCCTGGAACTGACCGACCAGCGCTTCGGCGGTGTCCAGGGTCTGCTTGGCAATACTGTCTTCGCGGTACAGGCCGCGATAACGCTCGACGTCGACCTGGGCGTTTTTCAGCTGCGCCTGATTCTGCAGCAAGGTGCCCTCGGCCTGAAGCAAGGCATTCTGGTAAGGGCGCGGGTCGATTTCGACGAGCATGTCGCCGGCCTTGACCATCTGCCCTTCTTCGAAATAGATCTTGACCAACTCACCGCCAACGCGACTGCGGACATTGATGGTGTTGAGCGCCGTAACCGTGCCCAACGCCTTGAAATACAGCGGGAAGTCACCGGTGACTGCCGGAGCCACTCGCACCGGCACCGGCCCGGACGCGCCACCGAATCCCGGGCGCATCCCACCCGACCTGCCGGTATGCCCGGCGACGGCTTTCTGCCCCGTAGCCTCTTTGGGTGCAGCGCTGCCGGGCCAGAATTTCCAGCACAGGCCAGCGATGACCAACAGGACAAGCAGGCCGAACAGCCAGCGACGAGGACTACGGGAAGCGGAGGATTGCATTGAGTGATCAACCATTGGGCGCGTGGGCTTTTTTACATGAGGCTGAACGATAAGCACTGGCGGGTTTTAAGCAAAGCGCCTTTACCGGCAATTTACCTTCGGCTTACGTAACAGGAGAATTATCCAAGACACTGAAACACAAATGAAAACGGCCTGGACAGGGCCAGGCCGTTAAACATTGTAAAGCCCGGCTTATTTCAGAACAGCAAGTGCCGCGTCATAGTTCGGCTCGTCAGCGATTTCGCCAACCAGTTCGCTGTGCAGCACGTTGTCGTTTTCGTCCAGAACCACGACGGCACGAGCGGTCAAGCCTTTGAGCGGGCCGTCGGCGATGGCCACGCCGTAGTTCTGGATGAACTCGGCACCACGCAGGGTCGACAGGTTCTGTACGTTTTCCAGACCTTCGGCACCGCAGAAACGGGCCTGGGCGAACGGCAGGTCAGCGGAGATGCACAGCACGACAGTGTTGTCGACGCTGCTGGCCTTGGCGTTGAACTGGCGCACGGAGGTGGCGCAGGTCGGGGTATCAACGCTTGGGAAGATGTTCAGCACTTTGCGCTTGCCGGCAAAGTCTTTCAGGGTGACGTCGGACAGATTGCCGGCAACCAGGGAAAAGGCTGGCGCCTTGGAACCGGCTTGTGGCAGTTGGCCGTTGACTTGAACCGGGTTGCCTTTGAGAGTGACTTGAGCCATGAACGGAGTCCTTCTGAACGTTGTGGTGGAGAATTTTGACGAGGCCGAAGTTAACCACGAAATTGTCCGACGACCTATGGTCAAACATAAATTGTCATGTATCAGAGCACAAAACTGGATACAACCCACAATCCTGTGGGAGCGGTGCTACTTGAGTAACTGCAGCATATTGCGATGTCGCGCCTCGAAAATCCTCCGCATGTAGCCATTGACCAGCAACCACTCCAATGGCGCCCCCCCCATCGCCGAATACGTCACCCGGTCGGTATATAGCGTACCGCCCTCTCCCGCCTCGACCCGATGTTCATGACGAAAGGCACGCATCGGTCCCTTTAGCATCTCGTCGATGAAATGCATTTCACCGACTTCACGGATCACCACCGTCCAGTCCGACGGAATCACATTGAACATCCAGTGGCGAAAGCGGAATTGCCGCCCGGCTTCAATCCGCAAGTTGTTCAGATCGATATCGCCCAGCGGGGTAATGCGTTCGGGAAAAATCCTTGGGAAATTGACGCCTTCCAGGCAGAAATCGAGGACCTGTTCGGGCGTGCGACCTGGGATGAGTGTGGTGAGTTCCAGAATTGGCATACAGGAAACATTCCTTTGATCGCTGGACAGGCGCGCCAGAAATACGGTGTAGCGAAATGGCGGTCGAAATGAAACCTGCCAAAGTGTCTGCTACGACAATTTTTTCGAGGGGCTGTCGATTTGCAACGCAGCCATTCGACCATTAAGCGAATCACTCAATTACAACGGAGACATCACCATGCGATTTATGATCATCATCAAGGCCAACCAGGATTCCGAAGCCGGCGTGATGCCCAGCCAGGAACTGCTGACCGCCATGGGTAACTACAACGAAGAACTGGTCAAGGCCGGCATCATGCTCGCGGGCGAAGGCCTGCACCCGAGCAGCAAAGGCGCTCGTATAAAGTTTTCAGGTGACAAACGCACGGTGATCGACGGCCCCTTCATCGAAACCAAGGAACTGATTGCCGGTTTCTGGTTGTGGAAAGTGAAGTCCAAGGAAGAAGCCATCGAATGGGTCAAGCGCTGCCCCAACCCGATGCCGGGCACCGAGGCCGAGATCGAGATTCGCCAGGTGTTTGAAGCGGAAGATTTTGGTGCAGAGTTCACACCGGAACTGCGCGAGCAGGAACAGCGGGTTTGGGAACAGGCGAAGAAGAACTGAGGTTGACTGAACCGGCTGCTACTTCAGTTTCCTGTGGAAGCGAGCCTGCTGGCGAAGAGGTCGTCATATCCAACGCATATATTGACTGACAGGCCGCCTTCGCGAGCAGGCTCGCTCCTGCATCGGCTAGATAGCCACTTAACTTGTTTGGGCAAACGCTTGATCCGTATTAACTTTTTAGTACACGAAATTAACGAAAAACTACCCATAAAACGAAAGAATTGATCCTTCCTACTGGTTAACCCGCGGTTAACTGCTAAGTTCATCTGACGAGTCCTACAGGCTTGATCGGAAAGGGATCACGCAGTTACAGCCAGATTCAGGGGCCGTCTGCCCAATCAGCCACCAGGGAACGGGGGGATTAATGTCTAAGAATTTGCGGAAGTACGCCTTTGTATGGGTGACTTCATTCGCACCTGCTTTTTGTGCTCACGCGGATAACGCCGAGACCGCCAACAAAAGCAACAACCCGCTGAACCTGGCACCCGGTATAAACCTGCAGGATTACTACACACCCAAGCTGTTCGATACCAACGCTCACACCAATGATGCGCTGCTGCGCGGCGCCCTTCCGATGGCAGTCAATGACGTCATAGGCGTCCCGCAGTTGCTGCGCGTCACGCTCCCCGTCAGCACCCGACCCGATCCGCACAACGGCTACAGCACCGGCATCGGCGACCTGAACGTATTCGACATTTTCCTGCTCAAGACCAAAGGCGTGCAGCTGGGCATCGGCCCGCAAATCACTGCGCCGACCGCCGAGCAGGATGAACTGGGGTGGTCCGTTCTACGGGATTTTGCGTTTGTATCTACCAAAACCGGAAGTCACCAACGGCCAATGGCACATGCCGTTGCTGACTCCTGTCACCCCAAAACAATAAACGGAGTCAGGCATGTTCAGGCCTCTCGTAGCGCGCCCCTTGTTGGCGCTGTGCATGGTCAGCGGTAGTCCATTGGTACTGGCGGCCGAGGGCGGTGTCGGTCGCCCCATCACCGGGCAGCAAGTGTTTTCCAACGCAGGGATCGTGCCCCCGGAGCCGGGTTGGGTCATGTCCCTGACCAGCATCTGGTACGACGGCGAACTCAAGGGCAGCGCTCAAGTGCCGATCGTGGGTGCCATCAGTACCGGGCTGGACATGAAGGTTTCCTACACCATGGCCAACTTCACCCATGTCTGGGACACCGGCAAGGGTCCCTGGAACTATGCCTCGGCCATAGGCGTGCCAGTGCAGTACACCGACATCACCGCCAACGTGACCGGCCCCCGTGGCCGTACCCTGGGCACCTCGGACACCGGCACCCAGTTCGCCGACATGCTGGTGACCCCGATTGCGGCCGGCTACCACTTCGACGAACTCAACCACATCTCGTTCTCGCTACCGATCTACGTGCCGACAGGCGCCTACAACGTCGATCGCCTGGCCAACCCCGGGCAGAACAATTACACCTTCATGCCTACCGTGGCGTTCACCCACCTGGATGGCAAGGGCGGCGAATTCACCCTGTCGAGCGGCCTGGAGTTCTACACCGAGAACGACGCCACGGATTATCGCAACGGCAACATTTTCACCCTCGATGCACTGTGGACCCACGGATTCGGCAACGGCTGGAACGCCGGCATGGTGGCAGGCTATATCCAGCAGGTCACCGATGACTCCGGATCCGGCGCAACCAGTGGCTTTCGCGGGCGCTCCGTCGGCGCTGGCCCGACAGTGGGCTGGACCGGCAAGTTCGCCGACGCCCAGGCCAATATCAGTGCTCGCTGGGTCCCGGAGTTCGATACCAAGAACCGGCCTGAAGGCAATGGTTTCAGCGTCAACATGACCCTGGCGTTTTTCTAGGAGACCCCATGACCGCACTCAACGACCTCAATGCCCTGCAAGCCAGCATCGCCGAAGCCGTGCTCGGCCAGGATCAGGTCATTCGACAAATCCTTGTGGGCCTGCTGGCCAACGGTCATCTGCTGCTGGAAAGCCTGCCCGGCCTGGCCAAAACCCGCACGGTGAAAGCATTGGCCAAACACCTGGACGCGAAGATGAGCCGCATTCAGTTCACCCCGGATTTGCTGCCGTCGGACATCACTGGCGCCGAGGTGCTGCATCAGGTCGAAGGCAAGAACGAAATCCGCTTCCAGCCCGGCCCGCTGTTCGGCAACCTGATTCTCGCCGACGAAATCAACCGTGCGCCGGCCAAGGTCCAGGCGGCGTTGCTCGAAGCCATGGAAGAACGCCAGATCACCGTGGCCGGCAACAGCCATGCGCTGCCGGAACTGTTCATTGTGGTAGCGACTCAGAACCCGATCGAACAGGAAGGCACGTACCCGCTGCCGGAAGCGCAGATGGACCGCTTCCTGATGAAAGTGTTGCTCGATTACCCGAGCGCGGAAAACGAAAGCCAGGTGCTGCGTCTGCTGCGCGAAGAAGAACAGGCCCTCGGCGCCAGGACCGCTGCGGTGCAGGGATTCTCGTTGTCTCAGGACGTGGTGTTCGCCGCGCGCCGAGAAGTCAGTGCCGTGCACGTCTCCCCGGCCATCGACCGTTACCTGATCGACCTGATCAACGCCACTCGCCACCCTGTCGATTACGACGCCGACCTCGGGCGCTGGATCAGCATCGGCGCCAGCCCTCGCGGCGGCATCAGTCTGGACCGCTGCGCCCGGGCGGACGCCTGGTTGCAGGGCCAGGATTTCGTTTCTCCGGACAACGTCCGCGCCGTGGTGCACCCGGTGCTGCGCCATCGTCTGCAACTGAGCTACGACGCGGTGGCCGATGGTGTGAGCGCCGATCAAGTGCTCGACCGTCTGCTCGATAAAGTGGCGATTCCTGCGTGAACACCGACGGCCTGGTGTATGTCTCTCTGGCGCAGTTGATGGCCCTGGAGTTCAAGGCCCGTGACCTGAGTTTTCTGGCGCGTCAGCCCCAGGGCAGCATCCTGGCCGGCAACCACGCTTCGCGTTTGCGTGGCCGGGGCCTGAACTTCGATGAGCTGCGTCGATACCAGCCCGGCGATGACCTGCGCCACCTCGATTGGCGCGCATCCCTGCGCACCGGCAAACCGGTGGTACGGACATTCACCGAAGAGCGCGACCGCCCGGCGCTGATCCTCGTCGACCAGCGCATGTCGATGTTCTTTGGTTCGCAACGCAGCTTCAAATCCGCGGTCGCCGCCGAGCTCGGCGCCCTGGCGGCGTGGATGGTGTTCAACGCCGGCGACCGCGTCGGTGGACTGGTCTTCAACGATCAACGCATCGACAGCATCGCCCCGCTGCGCAGCCGCAAACGGATCGAAGCGCTGTGCAGCCGCATCGCCCAGCAGAACCAGGCGCTCAATGCCGCCAACCCGGACGCCGAGGGCGAAGACCGGCTCGACAAGGTCCTGCAGCATTGCCTGGCCGTGGCCGGTCACGATCACCTGATCTGCATCGTCAGCGACTTCGCCGGGGCCGGCGAACGCACCTTGCAACTGATGCGGCAACTGGCGGCGCACAACGATGTAATTGCCATGCAGGTGTATGACCCGCTTGCGCTTAACCTGCCGAAAAATGGCCGCGTGCTGGTCACCCAAGGGCAATTGCAGGTGGAGCTGGCGGTGGATCGGCAACAGGTGCACCAGCCGCTTGGGGATTTTCTCAGCGGGCGGCTCAAGGATGTCGCGACTTTGCTGCGCCGCAGCCAGGTGCCACTGATGATGTTCAGCACCGCCACAGAGCCCCACGAACAACTGCGCGCCGAACTGGGCAAGTTTGCCGGAGGGCGCCGATGAACCCCGCTATCCCGAGCATCGACCAGCTCAAGGAAATGGCGCTGCCGGCGCCGGTCAGTTATGCACCGCAAACCTGGGGGTGGTGGGCGTTGCTGGCGTTGTTGATCGTTACGTTGGTGGTGACCGGCGCGCGGCGCTACCGGCAATGGCGGCGCGATCGCTATCGGCGCGAGGCGTTGGTGCGGCTGGAGGAATTGCAGCAGCGCAGCAATGACCTGAGTGCGTTGCGTGAGCTACCGGAGCTGCTCAAACGGGTCGCGATCTCTATGCCTTACGCAAAACCTGTGGGAGCGAGCTTGCTCGCGATGGCGTCCGGTCAGTCACCACCACCTTTGATTGCAAGCTCGCTCCCACAGGACTCTCCAGCGGGGTTGGGGAAAGAGGACTGGCAGGCATTTTTGCAGCGGCACAGTAAACAGCCGCTACCCGTCGACTTCAGCCAACAACTGTCGCTGCTGGCCTACGCCCCCGACGCAACATTGCGGGACATGCCCAATGAACAGCGCCAACAGCTGTTCAGCACCTGCAAAACCTGGGTGGAGCGTCATCATGTGGCAGCTTGATTACCCCTGGCTGCTGATCCTGCTGCCGCTGCCGTGGTTCGGCTATCGCTACCTGTCCGACTACCGCGAAGCGCGCAGCGCCGTGCGTGTACCGTTTTTCGGGGCGATGAGCCGCGCCGTCGGCCAGGCACCGAGCCAAGCCGGCACCCGCAGCAACGGCTGGCAATTGCTCCTGAATCTGCTGGTCTGGGCACTGCTGCTGGTGGCGGCGAGTCGGCCGGTGTTGGTGGAAAAACCCATCGAGCGCCAGCAGCCGGTGCGGGACCTGATGCTGGCCATCGACATTTCCCAGTCGATGGAAACCACCGATTTCACCGACGCCAACGGCCAGAAAATCAATCGCCTGGCCGCAGTCAAGGAAGTGGTGCACGGGTTCATCGACAAACGTAAAGACGATCGAATCGGACTGATCGTGTTCGGCACAGGTGCCTATCCACAGGCACCGCTGACCCTCGACCACGCCAGCCTGTCGCTACTTCTGGACGACACCGGCATCGGCATGGCCGGCCCCAACACCGCCATCGGCGACGCCATCGGCCTGAGCCTGAAACTGCTGGCCCAGGCCCACGAGCAGGAAAAAGTGCTGATCCTGCTCACTGACGGCAATGACACCAGCAGCGCCATCACCCCGGATCACGCGGCCGCCATGGCCGCGGCCAAAGGCGTGGTGATTCACACCATCGGCATCGGCGACCCGACTGCCGAGGGCGAAGCCAGGGTCAACCTGCAAGGCTTGCAGGACATTGCCCAAGCCACGGGCGGGCGTTTCTTCCGCGCCGAAGACCGCAACGCCCTGGATCAGGTCTACAGCACTCTGGACAAACTCACCCCGCATCAGGTGAAAACCCTCAGCCACCAGCCCAAACGCGATCTGTTCTGGTGGCCGCTGGGCGCTGCCATTGCCCTGCTGGCGCTTTATCACCTGGGCGCCCTGCTGCTTCCACGGCTGATGCTCGCCCGTCAACGGCAGGAAGCCTGACATGGACATCAACCTCAGCGACTTCCATTTCCTGCGCCCACTGTGGCTGTTGCTCGCGGTGTTCGGCGCATTGCTGCCATTGCTGTGGCGGCGCAACCAGGACCTGCAACGGCGCTTGCGCAGCAACATCGCCGCGCACCTGCTGCCGCATCTGCTGATCACCCCGCAGGACCGGCAACGTCTGCGTCCCGTGCATCTGGTATGTGCGCTGCTGGTACTGGGCGCCATCGCCGCCGCCGGGCCGACCTGGGAACAGGATCGGCCGGACTTTCTGGAAAACCGTGCGCCGCTGATCATTGCCATCGACCTGTCGCCCTCTATGGACGCCAGCGACGTTCCACCCAGTCGCCTGGAAGCGGTCAAGCACAAGCTCCACGACTTGATCCAGCGCCGCGCCGGTTCGCGCAATGCCTTGATTGCCTACGCCGGCAGCGCGCATCTGGTGTTGCCCGCCACCGACGATCCGGCGCTGCTCGATACGTTCATTCAGGCCCTGAGCACCGACCTGATCAGCAAACCGGGGAAAAATGTCAGCGCGGTCATCGATCAGGCCAAGCGCCTGCTCGCCGCCGAGAAAACGCCCGGCACTCTGCTGCTGATCACCGATGGCGCCGACACCTCGGCACTGGCCGGGCTGGACAAGCAACTGGCAGACAGTGCGCTGCAAGTGCTGATATTGGCGGCCGGCAGCAGCGACGGCGGGATCATCCGCGATGCCAGAGGCCAGACACGCACCGACAGCAACGGTCGCCCGCAACTCGGCAGCTTCGATCAGGACGCCCTCAAGCAGCTTGCCTCGACGATGGATGCCCCTCTGGGCAGCCTGACCCTCAACGATGACGATCTGGACTGGATCGAAATGCACGCCGAGCAGCACTTCCAGGCAGCCAGTGACGAGCAGCGCGAATTGCACTGGAAAGACGCCGGTTACTGGCTGTGCTGGCCGCTGTTGTTGCTCGCTTTCTTCAGCGTACGCAGGGGCTGGAGCCTGAACTGGATGGCTGCACTGCTGCTGACGGTGGGCTTGGGCCTGCAACCGGCGTCGGCACAGGCCAACGCACTGACCGATGCCTTTTTCACCCGCGACCAGCAAGGTCGCTGGGCCTTCGAACATGAGCACTACCCTCAGGCGGCGGCACTGTTTGTCGATCCGTACCGGAAAGGCGTGGCCGCCTACAACGCCGCCGATTTCGACCTGGCACTGGCCAGCTTCGCTCGGCTCGATACACCGCAGGCGTATTTCTACCTGGGCAACATCTACGTGCGCCGGTTCAAGTTCGATCAGGCCATCGCGTCCTATACCCAGGCGCTGAAATTGCAACCGCAGTTCCCGGAAGCCACGGCCAACCTGGCCCTGGCCATTGCCTTGCAGAAAGACACCGAAAGCGCCGAGAAAAACACGCCAGAGGTCAAACCCGACGAAATCAAGATGGACAAGGCGCCGGGTAAAGGCCAAAGCAAAAAGGTGGAAACCCAGCAAGCGGCCTCGGATGAGCAATGGTTGCAGAATCTCACCACATCGCCGGCGAAATTCCTCAAGCAGAAATTCAGCTTGCAGGATCAGGCGGGGGTCAAGCCATGAGCGTTATTCGGCAAGACCGCGTCGCGGCATTCGCGAGCAAGCCCGCTCCCACAGGGGGCTTGTGGTGTCCTTGTGGGAGCGGGCTTGCCCGCGAAAGGGCCCGACCACTCACCACAAAACTCGGCGCCCTGCTCTTCGGCCTGATCAGCCTCAACACATTCGCCGCCGACCCTCAGTTGAAAGTCCAGGCCACCCTGCAACCCGCCGACCCCGTCATGGTCGGCAGCCTGGTCAAGTTGCAACTCGATGTCTTCACCGACTCCTGGTTCACCAGCGCCCCCACCCTGCCCGACCTGAAGCTGCCCGGCGCATTGGTGATGCCACCGGACGGCCATGCCCAGCACATCAACCAGACCTTCGACGGCCAGTCCTTCAGCGGAATGCGCTACAGCTACCTGATCACCCCGAACCTGGCCCAAGGCTACGACATTCCGGCGCTGACGGTACAAGCCACACCGGGTCAGGCCAGCCACGAACTCAGCGCCCAAAGCCAGCCTTTGCATTTCAATGCCGCGCAACCACCGGGGTTCCAACCCGGTGAGGCGGTGCTGGTGGCTCAAGGGCTGCGGTTTACCCAGAAGACCGTCAATTCGGCCACGCCGCTGAAGGTCGGCGACAGCATCACCCGGGAACTGACCTTGCAGGCCGACGGTGCCCTGGCCATGTCACTGCCGACACCGACGCAGGATGTCATCAAGGGCCTGAGCCGCTACCCGAAAGCACCGCAGATCCGCAATCTGGATGACGGTCGCGGCAACTTCAATGGCGGCCAGCGCATCGACAGCGTGACTTATCGAATCGACACCGAAGGCCACTTCAGCCTGCCATCCGTCGAAATCAAATGGTGGGATGCCAGCAGCCAGCAAACCCGCACGGCCACGGTGCCTGCCGTGACCTTCGACGCGGTGGCCAACAGCGCCTACAAGCCGGTGTTTTCCATTACCGAAGACCTGAAAAAACTCGGCCAGCAGAATCGCCTGCACCTTTCCGGGCACTGGTTCGGACTATTGACACTGGTGTTGGCGGTAATGGCACTCGGCTGGTTCAGTCGCCCGCTCGTACACCGCACGCACCTCAAGTGGCAAGCCCGACGCCGCGCCCGACATGCCGCCTGGCTGGAGTCCGCCGACTACGCGTGGCGGCAGATCCCGCCGCAGATCGAAGGCAAACCGGTGCAACTCAGCGCCCTGTACCTGTGGACCCGACGCAGCCGCCGGGGCCTGAAACTGACCGGCCTCGGCCCGAGCCTGCAAACCTTCCTGCGCGCCTGTTATGGCCGCGAACCGGACAAAGACCAGGCGCTGCGCCAAATCAGGGAATCCTTGTCTACGCTGCATAGTCAGGCCGAGCGTGACAGGGAATCAGTCGCACCTGCCCTGCGCCCACTCAACCCGGTTCACGAGAAGGAATTCCCATGACAAATCCGATGACGTTGCGCCACCCGGGCTTCAAGTTTTTGCTGACCCTGGCCTTGAGCCTGCCGCTGCTGGTGCAGGCAGCCGAGCCACTGCCCTCCTGGAACGACGGTCCGTCGAAAAAGCAGATCATCGAGTTCGTGCAGACGGTCACCGATCAAAACAGCAAGGACTTCGTCAAACCCGAGGACCGCATTGCCGTGTTCGACAACGACGGCACCTTGTGGAGCGAGCAACCGATGTACTTCGAGTTGCTGTTCGCCCTGGAAGAAGTCAAACGCACCGCGCCGCAGCACCCGGAATGGAAAACCACCCAGCCGTTCCAGGCCGTGCTGGAAAACGATCACAAGGCACTGGCCGCCACCGGCATGGAGGGCCTGCTGAAGATCTTCGGTGCGACCCACACCGGCATGACCACCGAAGCGTTCGATGACTATGCCAAGACCTGGCTGAGTCAGGCCAGGCATCCGAAAACCGGCAAGCCGTACACCGAAATGATCTTCCAGCCGATGCTGGAGATGCTCGACTACCTGCGCGGCAAAGACTTCAAGACCTACATCGTCTCCGGTGGCGACACCGGGTTCATGAGAGCCTTCGCCGAGAAGGTCTATGGGGTACCGCCCGAGCAGGTTATCGGCACGACCTTCGTTACCAGCTTTGAATACAAGGATGGCAAGGCGTCGATCCTGCGCACGCCGAAACTGGCCCACAACGACGATGGCCCGGGCAAACCGGAAAGCATCGACGCGGTGATCGGTCGTCGGCCAATCCTCGCCTTCGGCAATTCCGACGGCGACTTGCAAATGCTCCAGTGGACCGCCGACGGTCCCGGCAAACGATTCATGGGCCTGGTGCATCACACCGACGCCAAACGCGAATGGGCATACGACCGGCAGTCGCAGATCGGTCGTCTGGACAAGGCCCTGGACGAAGCAAACAAGCGTGGCTGGACGGTCGTCGACATGGCGTCCGAATGGCGTCGTATCTACCCGTTCGATGCCGCCACTTCCGAGCAAGTGCAATAAAAAGACGTTACGCAGGACCGCAATAAACGTTTGTCGCAGCACGCGACGCAAGTGAGCATAAGGAGCCAGTCAGATGACTCGCATACGTAAGTGGATACCGAAACTCGCCTTGGTGGCGACTACGGTCATGGCGTTTTCGGCAACCGCCGGGGCCGCTGAGAAACCCAACATTCTCGTGATCTTCGGCGACGATATTGGCCAGACCAACATCAGCGCCTACTCCATGGGCGTGGTCGGCTACAAGACTCCGAACATCGACCGGATTGCCAAAGAAGGCATGATGTTCACCGACTACTATGCGGAGAACAGCTGCACCGCCGGCCGGTCGACATTCATCACCGGACAGTCGGCGCTACGTACCGGGCTGTCGAAAGTCGGGATGCCGGGTGCCCCGGTCGGCCTGCAAAAACGCGACATCACCATCGCCCAGGCCCTCAAGTCCCAAGGCTACGCCACCGGTCAGTTTGGCAAGAACCACCTGGGCGACAAAGATGAATACCTGCCGACCAACCACGGATTCGACGAATTCTTCGGCAACCTGTATCACCTCAACGCCGAAGAAGAACCCGAGCGTCCGTACTGGCCCAAGGACGACCCAGCGTTCGTCAAGGCCTACTCGCCGCGCGGCGTGATCCACAGCTTCGCCGATGGCAAGATCGAAGACACCGGCCCGCTGAACACCAAGCGCATGGAAACCATCGACGACGAAACCACCGCCGCCGCGCAGGCGTTCATCGAGAAACAGGCCAAGGCGGACAAGCCGTTCTTCGTCTGGATGAACACCACTCGCATGCACTTGTTCACTCACGTGCGTGAATCGATGAAGGGCCAGAGCGGCATGCCCGGCAACGATTATGCCGATGGCATGATCGAGCACGACGGCGACGTCGGCAAACTGCTGAAAACCCTCGATGACCTGAAAATCACCGACAACACCATCGTCGTCTACACCACCGACAACGGCCCGAACCAGTTCTCCTGGCCGGACGCGGCAACCACGCCGTTCCGTAACGAGAAGAACTCCAACTGGGAAGGTGCGTACCGCGTTCCGGCGATGGTCCGCTGGCCAGGCAAGATCAAGCCGGGCGAAGTGTCCAACGAGATGTTCTCGGGCATGGACTGGTTCCCGACCTTGCTGGCCGCCGCTGGCGATGCCGACGTGAAAACCAAGCTGCTCAAGGGGTGGGCACCGACTTCCGGCGGCACCAACTTCAAGGTGCATCTGGACGGTTACAACCAGTTGCCCTACCTGACCGGCCAGGCGCCCAAGGGTGAGCGCAAGGAGTTCTACTACTTCAACGATGACGGCGTGCTGGTGTCGATGCGCTTCGACAACTGGAAAGCCGTGTTCTGCGAACAGCGCGCACCGGGCGGCTTCAAGGTCTGGAGCGAACCGTTCGTATGCTTGCGCGTACCGAAAATCTTCAACCTGCGCATGGACCCGTATGAACGTGCCGACGTGGTTTCCGACCAGTATTACGACTGGCAAACCAAGAACGTCTACCTGGCGGCTGTAGCCGTCGAAAAATCGGCAACGTTCCTGCAGACCTTCATCGAGTATCCACCCAGCCAGAGACCGGCCAGCTTCAGCATCGACCAGATCCGTGCTGCGGTAGACGCCAAGATCGCTGAAAAAATGAAAGCTGCACAGTAAGACCGCTGGACCGCCGCTCGCCTTCATTGGCGAGCGGTACTGTTTCCGAGTTGGGACCGTATTGGCCCCAATCGCGGGCAAGCCCGCTCCCACACTGGATCTTCGGTACGACAAAATCCCTGTGGGAGCGGGCTTGCCCGCGATGAGGCCCGTACAGTCGCAGTTTTCTTGAATTGCAAAGGCAATCCGCAATGACCTCACGTGTCGCCAGCAAATCGTCGGCCATACCTTCCCCGCAAGTCGCCTCCCCGGCGCTGTTGATCCCCGCCCTGCTGCTGTTTGTCTCCGGCGCCGCGGCGCTGGTGTATCAGGTGCTGTGGATCAAGCAGTTGTCGTTGGTCGTAGGCGTCGAGGTCTATGCCATCACCACCGGGATCAGCGCGTTCTTTGCCGGGCTGGCCCTGGGTGGCTTGCTGTTCGGGCGCTGGGCGGACCGGATGCAGCAACCGGTTGTGCTGTACGCCGGGCTGGAAGTGCTGGTGGCCGTGCTCGGTGTCTCTGCAACCTTTGCCATGAGCCTGGCGGCCAGCCCGTTTGCCTGGCTGGAAGCACACGTGGGCTTGCTGGCCTGGGTGCTGCCGTTCGCGCTGGTGGGTATTCCCGCCCTGTTGATGGGCGGCACCCTGCCGGTGCTGGTTCGCTCCCTGGCCACTGACCCGCAACACCTGGGCAAGGCCGGCGGGCAGCTGTATGCGGCGAACACCGCCGGGGCCATCGCCGGCACCCTGCTCGCCGCGTTCGTGCTGATTGCCACCCTCGGTGTGCGCGGCAGCGCGCTGGCCGCCGCCATGCTGAACCTGCTGGCCGCCGCTGGGGCCTTGTGGTTCCAGCGCCAGCGCGTGGCACCCGTCGATGCCCCGGTGAAACATCACACTGAAAAAGCCCCCGACCGCCTGGCCCTGTGGCTGTACTCCATTGCCGGTGGTGTAGCCCTGGGCTACGAAGTGGTGTGGTCGCAATCGATCGTGCAATTCATGAGCACCCGCACCTACGCCTTTGCCGTGGTGCTGGCGACTTACCTCACCGGCCTGTTCCTGGGCAGCATGCTGCTGGCCCGTCGGGTCGATCGCCTGCGCGATCCCTGGGGGGTGTTCGGCGTGCTGATTGCCGCAGCCGGCGCGATTGCCTTGCTGGAAGTGGCGTTGCTCGGACGCTGGCTGGTGCTCGCCCAGACCCTGGCCGAATCCTGGGTATTGTCATTGGGCGGCAGTGAACTGGCTGGCATGAGCACGCGGTTTGCGGTGGCTGCCTTGAGCATCGTGTTTGTGCCGACCCTGTTGTTGGGGGCTGCGTTCCCCTTGGCCCTGCGCTTGAGCGTCGGCGGCGAACAGGTGGGGCGCCATGTCGGCGAAGTCGTCGCGTTCAATACCCTTGGCGGGATTGTCGGTGTGATGCTCTGCGGCTTTGTCCTGATCCCGATGCTGGGTCTGGTACGGACCCTGGGCCTGCTGGCGCTGATTGCCGCCGGTATCGCGTACCTCGCCGTGCGCAAGGGCCATGGTGTGAAGAAAGGCCGGCGTCAGGCGGTGGTTGCCATTGGCCTGGTGTCCCTGGCGCTCGCCGTGTTCACGCCGGTCAACAAGCTCGCCAGCCTGCTGCCGGGCGCGCGCAATGGCACGCTGACGTTCTATGAAGAAGGCCGTGGCGGCACCGTCGCGGTGGTAACCCAGGGCAAGGGAGAAAGGGCGTTCCAGCGTTTGTACATTCAGGGCGTGTCCAATACCGGTGACGCCATGCCGTCCCTGCGCTACATGCGGATCCAGGCGCTGCTGCCCCTGCTGATCCACAACGGTGAGCCGCGCTCGGCACTGGTGATCGGGTTCGGTACCGGCATCACCGCGGGCGCCCTGACCCGCTATCCCGGCCTGGAACATCGCGTGGTTGCCGAACTGCTGCCTTCGGTGGTCAAGGCAGCCCCCTTGTTCAAAGGCAATTTCAATGCCGCGGCCGATCCGGGGGTCGATGTGCGCTTGCGTGACGGTCGCCAGGAACTGCTGCGCAATCCGCAGCACTACGACCTGATCACTCTCGAGCCGCCACCGCCCTCCGCTGCCGGCGTGGTCAACCTGTATTCCCGGGACTTCTACCAACTGGCCGCCAGCCGTTTGCACAAACAAGGCCTGGTCGCCCAATGGCTGCCGCTGCCGACGCAGAACATCGACGACTCGCGCTCACTGGTGCGCAGCTTCCTCGACGTGTTCCCGTACGCGACCCTGTGGACCAGCGAGTTCCACGAGATGCTGCTGGTGGGTTCGATGGAGCCGATTGAACTGGATGCGGCGAAGATCAACGCGCGCTTCCAGCAGGACAGCGTTCGCAGCACCTTGCAGGATGTCGGCGTCGGTTCGGCCGCAGCATTGCTCGCCACCTGGGTGACTGATCGTGAGGGGCTTGAACGCTTCGCTGGCGATGCGCAACCGGTGACGGACGATCAACCGCGCATCGAGTACGCACCCTGGGTTCGCTCGAAAGAGATCAGCCGCGTGTTGCCCGCCCTGCTCGCCCTGCACCAGCCGCCAGCCGTGTTGAACGCCGACACCGGGTTCATCGAGCGCATGAACACCCAGCAACAACGCCTGATGCAGTTCTATCGGGCGAGCCTGCATGCGTACGACGGAAACCGTGACGCTTGGGCCAGGGATATGCGCGAGGTGATGCGTGGGGATTCCGGGAATCCGTATTACCGGTGGTTTGTCGGGGAGTGACGTGGCGCCTGACAGATCGCCATCGCGAGCAAGCTCGCTCCCACAGGTTCGGTGTCGATCACAACATTTGTGCACGACACAAGACCTGTGGGAGCGAGCTTGCTCGCGATGGGGCCATCAGTCTCAAAACAATGCCATTTGACACACGCCGACCATCCGGCAAAGCTGCATCAAGCTTCATCGCGCGCCGCAAGGCAATCGCACCTGGACCATGGAAGTCGTAATGCCGAAACATAAAAATAAAGCTGCAACCCCAAACCCTGATTCGCAACCGACCCTGATCAACCGTTATCTGTTCCCTGTCACCATCGGCATCCTGCTGCTGGCTGTGGCGGGTATTGGCTGGTTTTTGCTGGGCAGTACACCGACACCGCTCAAGCCAGTCCCCGTCAGCGCGCCTGCCGTGCAACCGGCCAAACCGCAACCGGTCGCTGTCAAGCCTGCGAAAATGGTCGATGAGCAACAATGCCAAGGCTGCCACGGCGAGCAGGTCAAGGACTGGCAAGGCTCCCATCACCAACTGGCAATGCAGCAAGCCAACGCGGACACCCTGCTCGGCGACTTCAACAACGTCACCTTCAAGGCCGAAAAAGAGACCACGGTGTTCTCGCGCAAAGGCGACGAATTCTGGGTCAACACGCCGGGTATCGATGGCAAGAATGCCGATTTCAAAGTCGCCTACACCTTTGGCATCGCCCCCTTGCAGCAATACCTGATCGAGGTCGGCGAAGGCCGGCTCCAGGCCCTCGGCGTGGCCTGGGATACCGAGAAGCAGCGCTGGTTTCACCTCTATCCGGGTCAAGGCGTGACCTTCAAGAACCCGTTGCACTGGAGCAAGCCGAGCCAGAACGCCAACTTCATGTGCGTCGAGTGCCACACCACCGGTTACAAGCGCAATTTCGATGCGGCGAAAAACACCTTCGACAGTCACTGGAACAGCCTCGGTGTCGGCTGCCAGGCCTGCCATGGCCCGGCGTCCAATCACCTGGAATGGACTGCGAAGAAAACCGACCTGATCCACGCAGGCTTTGCCGTCGACCTCAAGGACAAGAACGCCGCCGTCGAAATCGAAACCTGCGCCCGCTGCCACTCTCGCCGCGCGCCCCTGGACGATGGCTACACGGTCGGCAAACGGCTGATGGACGACTACCTGCCGAGCGTCCTGACCCGCGAGTTGTACGCGCTGGACGGCAAGATCAAGGACGAAGTGTTCGAGCACGGCTCCTTTGCCCAGAGCAAAATGTTCGACAAGGGCGTGCGTTGCAGCAACTGCCACAACCCCCACAGCACACAGTTGAAGGCACCCGGCAACGGCGTTTGCCTGCAATGCCACAACACCGCTGGCAAAACCACCGTGGAAGGCGTCGACGGCAAGGGCCTGCAAGCGAAAAACTACGATTCCATCGAACACACTCGCCACACCATGGGCCAGCCGGGTTCGCAGTGCGTGGATTGCCACATGCCCGGCAAGTTCTACATGGGCAACGACTTGCGGCATGACCACAGCTTCAGCATTCCCAATCCTGAGCGAGCAAAGAAACTCGGTACGCCTGACGCCTGCCTGACCTGCCACAAAGGCAAGGCCGGCGACAAGGTCACCGAGCAGTTCAAGCTGTGGAACACCGCCAATGCCAGCACGGTACAAGCCCCTCGCTACGACGACAGCCTGTGGCTGATTCGCAACGGCCAGCCCGGCGCCGCGCAGGCGTTGTTCGAGCAACTGCAACGCAGCAACCTGCCGGCGATTCAGCGCGCGACGCTGCTGGCCGAACTGCCGGCGTACCCGAGCGAACAGGCGTTGAAACTGGCTACCAGGGACCTGGGCAACCCGGCGCCGCAAGTCCGCGAGAGCGCGGTGCGGGCGATCAGCGCCTTCCTGCCGCCAGCGGAGCGCGCGCCATTGCTGACGCCGTTGCTGAGCGACCCGGTGCGGGCTGTACGCATCGCCGTCGCCCGGGACCTGCTCAGCGTCGCACGCAATGGCTTGGGCAGCGCCCAGGACGCCTGGAATGCCGCCATTGCCGAGTACGAAGCGGTGCAAAAGAGTCTGGCCGAGCGCGCCGAGGCCAACCTGAACCTGGCCATGCTCTATCAGGCCGATGGCCGCAGCGCAGAAGTCGAAGCTTTGCTGCGTACCGCCCTGCAGCGCGATCCGGACTTCTACCCGGCGCTGGTCACCCTGGTGCAATGGCTGGAGGCCAACGGTCGCAGTCAGGAAGCCCATGCCCTGCTGGCGCAAAGCCTCAAGGACCACCCCGACTCTGGCCTGCTGCAACACACTCAGGGCCTGGCGCTGATTCGTGCGGGCCAGGCCGCTCAAGCCATGCCGTACCTGCGCAAGGCCGCGCAACTGGATCCCCAGAGCGGGCAGTTCGGCTATGTGCTGGCAGTGGCCCTGCATGACAGCGGCAAGATTGACCAGGCGTGCGCCGAACTGGAACGGCTGTTGAAGGTGCAGCCGGCCAATCGCAATGCCCGGTTGTCGTTGATCCAGTATTACCTGGACAACGGCCAGGAGCCCAAGGCGCAAGTGCTGTTGCAGGGCTGGAAGAAAATGAACATGGGGGATCCGGCGTTGAAATGACGGGAGATTCTTGTAGGAGCGAGCTTGCTCGCGATGGCGTTACAGGCGACGCGTTCATCCAAAAAAATCGCGTTTTCGTTGGCGTCCATCGCGAGCAAGCTCGCTCCTGCAGGGACCGAATTCAGCGGCGCCTGAACAACGGCCGCGGCTCAATCACCGAACGCCCGTACAACACGCTCATCCCCGCCAATCCCTTCAATGCATCTTCTGCGGATTTGTCTTCACGCACGGCAAAGCTGTCGAAACCGCATTGGCGCATGTGGCTGAGTTGATCGCGCAAGACATCGCCGATGGCGCGCAACTCGCCAGCCCAACCCAATCGCGCACGCAGCAGATACGCCTGGCTGTACCCGCGGCCATCGCGAAAGCTCGGAAAATCCAGGGCGATCAAGGGCAGTTGGGTAAACCATGGCTGAAGGCTTTCCACTTCATCGTCCGGCCCCAGCCACACGCCGTTTTGCGACGGGTTTTCCAGCCAACGGCTCAGCGGCAGAATCGTTGCACCCACGGGCAGCGGTGCTTGCGGGTCGCGCACGAGCTTCCATGGATCATCCGCGACAATCCGCGCCACGCCCTCTTCCAGCCGCAACAGATTGTTCATGCCGACACCTCCAGCACTTTCGCATAGACAGCCTCCTTGAACGGCTCTAGCCCGATCCGTTGGAAGGCGTCGACGAACAGTTCTTCGCTCTCGCGATAACGCACGAAGGTGTCGATGATGCGCTCGATCACCTCGGGCACTTCGGCGGAGCTGAAGGACGGGCCAATGACCTTGCCCAACGCACTGTTCTTGCCCTGGGCGCCGCCGAGGGTGATCTGGTACCACTCGGTGCCGTTCTTATCGACCCCCAGAATGCCGATGTTGCCGATGTGATGGTGACCGCAGGCATTCATGCAGCCGGAAATATTGAGGCTGATATCGCCCAGGTCGTGCAGGTAGTCGAGGTCTTCGAAGCGTGCGGCAATAGCCTTGGCGATGGGGATCGACTTGGCGTTGGCCAGCGCGCAGAAGTCGCCACCGGGGCAGGCGATAATGTCGGTGAGCAATCCGGCGTTGGCGCTGCCCAGATTGTGTCCGCAGGCCAGGCGCCACAGGGTGAACAGATCGGCCTTGGGCACGTCCGGAAGGACGATATTCTGCTCATGGGCAATGCGGATTTCACCGAAGCCAAAGCGCTCGGACCACTCGGCCACCGCCTCCATCTGCTCGGTGGTGACATCGCCCGGTGGCGCAGCGCTGCCGGGCTTGGTCGACAACACCACGCTGGCATAGCCCGATATTTTGTGCGGCTGCACGTTACGCTGCACCCAACGAGCGAACGCCGGGTTTTCGGCCAGGTGCGTGCCGAAATCGAGATTGGTGTCGGACAGATCACGATATGGCGGAGCGACGAACGCACTGGCCACCCGCTCGAACTCGTCAAGGGTCAGTTGCGCCGGGCCGTCCTTGAGGAACTGCCACTCTTCTTCCACTTCCCGGGCGAAGGCCTCGATGCCCAGGGCTTTGACCAGAATCTTGATTCGCGCCTTGTATTTGTTGTCCCGCCGGCCATGGCGGTTGTACACCCGCAGCACCGCCTCTACGTAAGACAGCAGGTGCTGCCACGGCAAGCCTTCGCGGATCTGCACGCCGAGTATCGGCGTGCGCCCCAGACCGCCGCCCACCATGACTCGCAGGAGCATGTGTCCTTCGGAGCCTGGGTAAAGATAAAGGCCGATGTCATGCATCATGATCGCCGCGCGGTCCTGCTCGGCCGAGCAGATGGCGATCTTGAACTTGCGCGGCAGGAACAGGAATTCCGGGTTGATGGTCGACCACTGCCGCAGAATTTCCGCCAACGGTCGCGGGTCAATCATTTCGTCGGCCGCAACCCCGGCAAAGGCTTCGGTGGTGATGTTGCGCACACAGTTGCCGGAGGTCTGGATCGCATGCATTTCCACCTCGGCCAGGCGTTCGAGGATCGAAGGCACCTGGGCCAGTTCGATCCAGTTGAACTGCATGTTCTGCCGGGTGGTGAAATGGCCGTAACCGCGATCGTAATCCCTGGCGATGCTCGCCAACGTACGCATCTGCCGGGCACTCAGCGTGCCGTAGGGAATCGCCACCCGCAGCATGTAGGCGTGTTTCTGCATGTACAGACCGTTCTGCAGGCGCAATGGCAGGAATTCTTCCTCGCTCAGCTCACCGGCCAGAAAGCGCTCGACCTGATCACGAAACTGCGCAACTCGTTCGAGCACCAGTGCCCGGTCGTAGTCGTCGTACTGATACATCTGGCTACCTCATCAGAATTAGGCACAGAACCCTGTAGGAGCGAGCTTGCTCGCGATGGACGTCAACGAAAACGCGAACCTCCTGGATAAACGCGTCGTCCTTGACTCCATCGCGAGCAAGCTCGCTCCTACAGGGGGCGCAAGTCGGGCTCTGCGGCTCGTTTCGAGGTAACGACTATGAGCTTGCGGCGCAGTACGTTACAGATTCACTTGAACTATAAAAAACCGTATCAGATCACGGTGGACCGCCGCAGGAGTGCCGAAAAATCTGATCCGCACAAATGATTTTTTCCTGAGTCTGTTTTGTTTTTACCGGTGTTTTTACAGTGCACGACTTTGCAACCGTGGAAGCATTGACCATGAGCACAACAACTATCGGACAGGCCTATAACTACAAGGTCGTCCGCCAATTCATCGTGGCGACCGTAATCTGGGGCATCGTGGGGATGGCGATGGGCGTGTGGATCGCCTCGCAACTGGTGTGGCCGCAGATGAACCTGGACCTGCCGTGGACCACCTTCGGCCGCTTGCGCCCGCTGCACACCAGCCTGGTGATTTTCGGTTTCGCCGGCAGCGCGCAATTCGCCGCCAGCTATTACGCGGTGCAACGTACCTGCCAGGTACGGCTGTTCTCGGACACACTCGCTGCCTTCACGTTCTGGGGCTGGCAGTCGGTGATTGTGGTGATGCTGATCACCCTGCCGCTGGGCTACACCACCACCAAGGAATACGCCGAAATCGAATTCACCGGCGCGGTGTGGATGACCGTGGTCTGGGTTGCATACGCCGTGGTGTTCTTCACTACCGTAGTGCAACGCAAGACCAGACACATCTACGTCGGCAACTGGTTTTTCGGTGCATTCATCGTGGTCATCGCCATGCTGCACGTGGTCAATCACCTGTCGATTCCAGTCGACTGGTTCAAGTCCTATCCGGTGTATTCCGGGGCTACCGACGCCATGGTGCAATGGTGGTACGGGCACAACGCCGTGGGCTTTTTCCTGACCACCGGTTTCTTGGGGATGATGTATTACTTCGTGCCGAAACAGGCGGGCCGGCCGGTGTATTCCTATCGCCTGTCGATTGTGCACTTCTGGGCGCTGATCACCCTGTACATCTGGGCCGGCCCGCACCACTTGCACTACACCGCGCTGCCGGACTGGGCGCAGTCGCTGGGCATGGCCATGTCGCTGATCCTGCTGGCGCCGAGTTGGGGCGGAATGATCAACGGCATGATGACCCTGTCCGGTGCCTGGCATAAGTTGCGCACCGACCCGATCCTGCGTTTCCTGGTGTTGTCCCTGGCGTTCTACGGCATGTCGACCTTCGAGGGGCCGATGATGGCGATCAAGACCGTCAACGCCCTCTCCCACTATACCGACTGGACCATCGGCCACGTGCACGCCGGGGCGCTGGGCTGGGTGGCGATGATTACCTTCGGTGCGACCTATCACATGGTGCCGAAGGTATTCGGGCGCGATCAGATGCACAGTACGCCGCTGATCAACCTGCACTTTTGGCTGGCGACCATCGGCACCGTGCTGTACATCGCCTCGATGTGGGTCAACGGCATCACCCAGGGCCTGATGTGGCGCGCGATCAACGATGACGGCACGCTGACCTACTCCTTCGTCGAAGCCTTGCAGGCAAGCCATCCGGGATTCGTCGTGCGTTTTGCCGGCGGGGTGTTCTTCCTCAGCGGCATGCTGCTGATGGCCTACAACGTGTGGCGCACGGTGCGGGTAACGGACGTGGCGATAGCCGAACGCGAGGCGCGGTTTGCCTGATGATTGAAGTCATACTGAACATTCTGGGTGTGGCATTTTTGTGGTTCGCCGTCGAGTATTGTCTGCGCCACCAGACCGCCGAGAGCCTGGACGATGCAAGCCTGATCCCGTTTGCGGATGACCCGGAAGTGGCGCGGCGGGTGGAATTGGCGACCGGAAAAACCGTTAGAACACTGCCGCCGGAAGAGGCGAACCCGGATTGGGAAACCCTCGATATCTGATGTAACACCGATTACTGTGGGAGCAAGCTCGCTCCCACAGGGTTGTATGTCGAGATTTCAGGCACGCTCCCGGGGAATCAGGCTTTGCAGTTGTTGCGCCAGGAAGTTTGCATCGAACTCAAAAGTGTCCGGGTCTTTCAAACCATTGGTCTTGCGCCACTGCCAGCCAGTGGATGGCGGCAGACACACCAGTGACACGCTGCCATAACGTGCTGCTGTAAAGCCCATCACCGCCACGGAAATCTGCCCGCCGACACCCATCACCTCCGGCACGAATTCCACCGGTTTGCCAGTGATCAGGATGCTCAGCTTTTCGGTCTTGAACGGAGAGCTCTCCACCGGAACACTCGGCCCCGACGCGACGTACACTTCGCGGTTCACTACGAGCAGGTCAGGTGCCTTGACCGGTTCCAACCACTGCTGGATCTGATCGAACAGCGCACCAATGCGCTTCGCCCACTCGGCCGATTGCGACTCGAACACTTGCTTTTTGTGCGCTTCGCTTTCGGCGTAGTGGCGAAGCATTTCGCCCAGTTGCTGTACATCGTCCATAGCGGTGTTCCTTTGGTTGAAGCGGTGTTGCGGACATTAAGCATGGCAGATGCGCGTGGCGGGCGTACGAGTAAAAGCGTGAGCGGTACTGCCACCGCCGGACTGAATGCGCAGGAGGCGGTGGCTTTCGCCTTGGGTGGCTGACTCAACCGGCCTTGGGCGTGCGGCGCAGGCGCGCCATGCTCAAGGTGTCCACCAGCACGCCGTCACGCACGGCGTAGTCGCGGAACAGGCCCTCGGTTTCGAAGCCGAACTTGCGGTACAGGGAAATGGCCGCTTCGTTGTCGGCATACACCGAAAGCTCGATGCGCTGCAGATTCATCCAGTTGTCGGCGATATCCAGCGCCGTCGCGAGCAGCTTCGAGCCCACACCCTTGCCCTGCCACGCCACTGCAACGCCCATGCCGAAACTGCCAGCATGGCTGCGACGAATGCGTGAGAACTGCTCCAGGCCAATGTTGCCGATGACCGTGCCTTGATGCAGGGCCACCACTTTCACCAAGCGTTCGTTATCCAGCGCCAGGCGACTGCGCCAGAGTTCGGTGGACTGAAACGGCATTTGCAGGGTTTGACGGGCGATGGCCGGGTCGTTGTACAACGCCGCAACGCCTTCGATATGGGATTCGTTGAAGCGTTCGAGGGTAATGACGGGTTCGGTGGCTGGCATGGGTGAATCATCCTTGAAGCAGACATGGCCGTTCACTCTACAACGCGACCTTCGCGTGTGGCGAGAACCAATGTGGGAGCGGGCTTGCTCGCGAAGGCGGTTTCCCAGTCGTCTTCAATGTTGAATCTGATGGCGCCTTTGCGAGCAAGCCCGCTCCCACATTTTAATCGTGCTCAGCTTTCGAACCACTCCCGGCGCTCGCTGAAAGTGTTTTCGATCAATTCGACGATCATCCGTACCTGCTCGTCGTCCCCGGAATCAGCATTGACCGCCATCCACACCTGACGCCGCATAGGCTGGTCAAACAGGCCCGGTAGGGCAATCAGCCCGCGGTCGAAGTGGCTCATGTAGTGCGGCAGCAGGCCGATGCCGGCACTGCAACGGATCATCTCCAGCATCAGCTCCCGGGATTGCAGTTGCACCACCCCGGCCGGGCGCTGATCCACCAGCGTATTCCATGGCCGGAAGCTCTCAACCTGGCCGTCCTGCCGCCATTGCACCAGGAGAAAATCGGCCAGGTCATCCAGGCATTCCGGCCTGGAGGCAACCCGCGAGTAGCGCTTGGCAATGTGCGGCAGGTAATCGAGTTGCGCCAGGCGCCGGGGTTCGGTGGTGGCAAAGCTCGGTCCCGGCAACGGCGATCCGGTCTCGCCCAGCCACACCACCACGTCGGCGCTGACCGCCTGCAAGGCCAACTCGCTGTCGAGCGTCATGATCTCCAGCCGAACGCTGGCGTTGCGCCGCAACAGTGCAACCAGGTCACGTCCGAGAATGTCATGCAGGATCGAATCCGCCACGGCCAGGCGAATCAACGGCGGCTCGACCACCGGCAAACCGCGCTCATGGGCCAGGGCGATCAATTGTGCGTGCAAGCGCAAGCCATCGCGGCTGAGGCTCAAACCATTGTCGCCATGGTTGAACAGCGAACATTGGAGCTGCGTTTCCAGCAGCACCAGTTGCCTGCGCAGGCGGGTGGTCTTGATGTTGAGACTGCGGGCGGCCTGCATGAAGCAACCGCAACGGGCGCTGACGGTGAAACACAGCGCCAGTTCGGGGTCGATAGCCGCCGCCAACTGGCGCCAGGACGCATTTTTATCAATAGCTACACGATATTCCGTAGCCCCCTGGTGGGCGCTGGCTTCCATGAATGACATCGAGGACTCCCTGTCGATCTGACACTGACAGGTGCATCCTGCGGATCGTTCATGAACCTGCTGTGACAATGACTCAGGCGCTGGGTGTCTGCCGAAAGCTCACGGCCAGGCGATTCCAGCTGTTGATGGTGGTAACGGCAATGGTCAGGTCGACCATTTCGCTTTCACTGAACTGCTCCCTGGCTTGCGCGTAGACATCGTCCGGCACATGGCTTTCGGAGAGCAAGGTGACCGCCTCGGTCCAGGCCAGCGCGGCTCTTTCCCGAGGATTGAAAAAGTTGCTGTCGCGCCAGACCACAATGGAATACAGACGCCGGTCGCTTTCGCCCAGGCGCCGTGCATCCACCGAGTGCATATCGGTGCAAAAGGCACAGCCATTGAGCTGCGAAGCACGAATCTTGATCAGGTGCAGCAGGCCCTGCTCGATACTCAGGCTGCTGGCCAGGGCCTCCATGGCGATCATGGCTTTCATCGCTTTGGGCGACGCGCTGTAGTAATCCAGGCGGGGGTTCATGGGGCGATCTCGTGCAGGCGTGATGTGATCTTCACGGTAGTCGCTGGCGCGGGGGCATGACAGTTCCAATCAGGCGATTTCCCCGGGGACCACCGTCGCCAGACCAATTGACGGTTTTTCCACTGCACAACTTCTGTACCACAAGCGGATAAGAGTAATCTTGCGCGACGCACACGCGCCCAACAGCCCCGGAGCCTCGCCGGTATGGAACTACATGTTGTCATCAACGGTCGCAAGGACCTGGCCGGCCAGCTGTACAACCAACTGCGCAGCGCTATCGAGTCCGGTCGCCTGACCGCCGGGACACAACTGCCCCCCAGCCGCTTGCTGGCCGAACAACTGGGTATTTCGCGCAAGACCATTTCCGACACCTACGCCCAACTGACTTACGAAAACTTCCTCACCGGGGTGGTCGGCAAAGGCACCTATGTCAACGCGCGCTCGTCGAAGGTGCAGCGTAAACAGAACCACACCGAACTCGGCGGCTTCGAGGTGATCGAGTACTGGCGCAACCTGCCGGTGTTTCTGCGTCATCCGACCCTGGAAGGCTCGCTGCGCTACGACTTCATTGGTGGCGCCACCAGCAAGGGCCAGTTTCCCCAGGATGACTGGCGGCGCTGCACCTCTCATGCAATGCGCCAGATTGCCGGTTCCAAGGGCTTATACAGCCAGCCCGAGGGCTTGCCGGCGCTACGTAACGCCATTGCGCAGCACATCGCGTTCTCCCGCGGGGTCAATTGTCAGGATGAGGATGTGGTGGTGTGCAACGGCGCGCAGCAGGCGCTGGACCTGATTGCCCGGGTGCTGATCAGTCCGGGCAGCCTGGTCGCCATGGAAGACCCCGGCTACCCGCCAGCGCGCCTGCTGTTCGGCACCCATGGCGCCACGGTCATTGGCGTACCGGTGGACGCCGAAGGCATTGTGGTGGACCAGATTCCTCGCGGTACGCGCCTGATCTACGTCACCCCGTCGCACCAGTTCCCGCTGGGCATGCCGATGAGTCAGGCGCGCCGGGAAGCACTGCTGGCCAAGGCCCATGAGTTGGGTGCGATCATCATCGAGGACGACTACGACAGCGAGTTCCGCTATGAAGGCCGCCCCACCGATTCCCTGCAAAGCATGGATGAACGGGGAATCGTCGCGTACGTCGGGACGTTCTCCAAAACCCTGTTACCGGAACTGCGGCTCGGCTACGGGATCCTGCCGCCGGCGATCCTCGAGGCCGTGGTGCGCGCCAAGCAGCTCACCGACCTGCACACCTCGACCCTGCCCCAATGGGCGCTGGCCAAGTTCATCGCCGAAGGTTGCCTGCTCAAGCACATCCGGCGCTGCCATACGATCTATGCCGGGCGCCGCGAGCGGATCCTGGCGCGCATGGCCGGCGATCTTTCGCCCTGGCTGGAGGCGGTACCGTCCACTGCCGGCTTCCACATGGTGGTGATGTGCAAAGTGCCGATGGATATTCCATTGGTGATCGAACTGGCGAAAAAAGTCGAAGTCGGGCTATATGCCATCGACAGCTTTTTCTATCAGGAAACGCCCAGGGCTGGGCTTTTTTTCGGTTTTGGCGCCATCGAAACCCTCGACATCGACATCGCCCTGGACCGTTTGCGCGACATCCTGCAGCAAGTGGCCTGACGGATTGGCCTGCGGTTTTATCCGGGGATTGGCTATTGGCGGTCCCGGGGGCCGGGCCTATCCTGCATAGGCGTTATCCCTCAATGAGCAGGATTCGTCCGGCCTGATTCAGGAGTGTGAGCAATGTCCCATGAAGTGATCAATACCGTACAGGTACAAGCCGCCGCCGGGCGCTCGGATGAACTGGGTAAGCAACTGCAAAAGATTGTCGAAACCCTGCGTGAACTTCCCGGGTGCGAATCCTATATGGTCGACCGCTGCCCCGAGGACAGCAATCGCTGGACCGTCAGCGCCCACTGGCAATCGGAAGAGGCCATGCGATCGCATTTCAACAGCCCGCAAGTCCAGGGTTTCATCGACCTGATCGATTGCCAACTGGCCAACTCCGTCGACTTCAACAGCTTTCCGATCCGCTAGCCCCCCCCCTTGTAGGAGCGAGCTCGCTCGCGATGGTCGTCAACGATAACGCGTGCTTCCTGGTTAAACGCGGTGAATCTGAATCCATCGCGAGCAAGCTCGCTCCTACAGAATTACCCCCCGCTGGAGCGAGCTGCCCAGACATTGGTCCCCTGGCCTTCCCGAATATTGGCTGTTTGATTGCCCCTCGCGGCGGACTAGATTGGTTCCTGACCACTTATCCAACGCAGGTAATGATCCATGAACGTTTTGCGCTTCTGTGCCGCTCCCCTTGTTGCCCTGACCCTGGCCGTCGGCGCCCCGGCATTCGCCCATGAAGCCGGTGACCCCTCGGAAAAAGTCACGGTATTGCAGGATCACATGCTGAAAAACGTGCCGGGCAAAAAAGCACTGATGATCGAAGTCGACTACAAGCCCGGCCAATCGTCCATTGCCCACAAGCACGACGGTACAGCCATGGCCTACGTCCTTTCAGGGTCTGTCACCTCTCACGTGAAAGGCGAGAAAGCCGTGACGTACAAGGCGGGCGAATACTGGTATGAAGCAGCCGGCTCCGAGCATCTGGTATCGAAAAACGCCAGCGTTACCGAGCCTGCCAAGTTGCTGGTGTTCATGGTGTTGTCGCCGGACGAACAGGTGCTGGTCCCCCTGAAAAACTGATCGCTGAACGAATAGCCATAAATAAACACGCCCAAATTCGCTATTCGGGCGTTTTTATTTCCCGGGGCAATTAACCCGACTTATTTAAATCAAACAAAACTATAGGTCGACTGATATCCACGCAATCGGCTATTTCATTCTGCGCTTCCCGTTTTAGTCTGGAACAACTGCCGATCAATTCCGGCAGTTTCAACTTCCTTACTGATGTTGTTTCACTGGAGTAACACAATGAAACTTGCACTTGTCAGTACGCTTACCCTATCAGCTGCGCTTTTGGCTGGCTGCTCGGTTCCCACCGCACCCTCTGCGGGGCCTTCGCTGGAAAGTGTGTTCACCGAACCGGTCGGCCGCAGCAACGCGACTCGTATTCCCAACGGCAGCAATGTGGCCCTGGGCGTGGTGTACAGCCAAAACACCCAGGCTAACCGTGCCTATCTACAGGATTACCAGGCCAATGCCGGCACGGGTTTCGGCCAGAGTCTGCTGGTACGGGAGATCCACGACGCCTATGTCGCCACCTCCAGACCCGACCTCGCGGTGGATTGGGTCAAAGCCTCGCTTCAACGGCAATTCGGATCGGTCACCGTGTACCCGGACATGCAGAGCCTCAAGGCGGCGAAACCGGATGTGGTAGCCATTGTCGACAGCCGCAGCCAATTGATCACCTCGCGCAGTTCGGACGTCGAGTCCAAAGTCAGTGCCGATTTCTATGACAGCCACTTCAACTACATTGGCACCGCACAAGGTTATGACGCCAGAGCGCTCAGCCCGGTATGGGCGGACTATAAACGCAGTGAAGAAATTGTTGCCGATATTAACGAGCAACAAAACGTGCAAGTAAGGGCATTGCAGAAGTTTGACCAGTCGCTCAGCAATTTATTGACTAGTCCGACAAGTAACGTCTCGATGATCGACCAAACCTCAGAGCAGAAATTGCATTAAGACTGTGACAGATAGTGTGAGCAAACCTCGACCAGTACAGGAAGGGTTTGCTCACAATTAATCAAGACCGCGACTTTTAAATAGCGGTATCTTCAGATCCGCGCTACAGCGCCAACCACCATTTTCTACAGACAAGGACGTCTTCATGACTAAAGACCAGGAAAGATCCTTCATTGCCCGCATCACGTGCAATGGAATGAACATGACATTTTTTGACCAGATATTGAGCGCGAGTCATTTTGAACCTCAGAGACTCAAATCGCCGATCCCGCCCAATATAGTGTCTACCTTTGAAGCCTATGATCCTGCAAGCCGAACAATGCGCCCTGTAGGTGGCAGAAAACGGACGGCCATGGTCATCCACTTCAGGTGTTATGACGACTACTACAACATGCAGATTCTGAGCGAAGCGTACTATCAGAAATATTTCAGCAAGGGCGGACAAGGCGTGCTTGGCGCCTATCCGGCGGCCGGCGGTGATACCACCTCCTTCAATTTGCTGGACAGCAATCAGCAAATCATCACGCTTGATGATTTAAGCGGCGACAAAGCGACCGTTCACTTGAAAGCACGCAACGCCGCCATTATCAAAAAAGAAATCTGGCGCGATCCGGCGTACAGCACTTGCTTCACCGATAAGTCTGGCGACATTGCCACGTTCAAGCTGGATATTCTGGAAAGGCAGGTCTCTTCACCCGCACGCTCTACTCCCTACAGCTGAGTTCCAACCATGGGCCGGCGTGTTGTCTTTTCCCTTGAATGAAAAAAGCCCCGCATCTCTCGATGCGGGGCTTTTTCATTCAACGCCTGATCAGGCAGCCGGTTCCAGCTCGGCGGCGGCAACGGTGGCAGGCACCACCGCTTGACCGCTCAACGCCAGGTCCAGCAGTTCGCGGTTCGCCACCGCGTACATGGCGTAGTCGGTGCCGCTGGCGGCACGGATTTCCACCAGCATGGCACGCCAGCGTTCGATCATACCTTCATGCTGCTGCATCCACAGGTCCAGGCGTGTTTCCACCTCCAGGGAACCGTCGCCCTGTTGCAGGACCGAGATGGTGATCGCACGTTGCTGCCAGTCGACATCATCACGGAACGCTTCACGGGCCAGGGCCTGCCAGTTGTTTTCAACCGGCAGAGCGCTGATCTGTTGCAGGTACCAGGTGATGTCCAGTGCACTGCCCACGGCGAAGTAGGCCTTGGCCACGTCGGCAGGATCCTGGCCGGTCACGTCGGAAGCCTCGATGATCGGCAGCAGCGTATACAGGTGCGTGGTGCCCGCCACCATGCGCGCCAGCAACTCCGGCACACCGGCTTCGACGTACGCCTGATAACGGGTCTGCCAGGTTTCGCGGATCTCGCCACTGAGCAATTCGTCGAGTTTGAGGCCCAACGCCGCCAGATGCGGACCGAAGTGCGCGACGTCACGGGCAGCGTTCTGCTCGTTGCGACGGGCACGCAGGAACCAGCGCGTGGCGCGACGGCCCAGGCGCATCAGCTCGTCCATCAGCTCCAGTTGTACGTCGGCGGAAACCTTGTAGTCCAGGTTTTCAATCTGACGGAACCAGTGCGGGAGGTGGAAAATGTCACGCACGATCACATAAGCACCGGCCACGTTCGCCGGGCTCATGCCGGTCGACTCTTTGAGTCGTTGAACGAAGGTGATACCCATGTGGTTGACCAGATCGTTGGCAATCTGGGTGCTGACGATTTCGCGCTTCAGACGGTGACGACGCATCGCCGCGGAGAACTTGCTCACCAGTGTTGGCGGGAAAGCGGTTTCCATGTCGCGGGTCAGGTAGTCGTCGTCCGGCACCAGGGAGCCCAGCAACTGCTCCTTGAGGTCGATCTTGCTGTACGAGATCAGCACCGACAGCTCGGCACGGGTCAGGCCATGGCCTTCGGCGATGCGCTCGTTGATCGCTTCTTCGGCCGGCAGGAACTCGATGGCGCGATCCAGCTTGCCGCGACCTTCCAGGTCGTTCATCAGGCGCTTGTATTCGGCAATCCGCGGCAATGCACGGCGGGCTGCCAACGACAGGGCCTGAGTCTGCTTGTAGTTGTTACCCAGCACCAGACCACCGACTTCGTCGGTCATGCTCGCCAGCAACTCATTACGTTGCTTGTCGGTCATGTCGCCGGCCTGAACCACTTCGTTGAGCAGGATCTTGATGTTCACTTCGTGGTCGGAGCAGTCCACACCACCGGCGTTGTCGATGAAGTCGGTGTTGGAACCGCCGCCATTGAGGCCGAACTCGACGCGACCCAGTTGGGTCATGCCCAGGTTACCGCCCTCGCCCACGACTTTGCAGCGCAGTTCGTTGCCGTTCACCCGCAGTGCATCGTTGGCCTTGTCGCCGACATCGGCGTGGCTTTCGCTGCTGGCCTTGACGTAAGTACCGATACCGCCGTTCCACAACAGATCCACCGGCGCCTTGAGCAAGGCGTTGAGCAGTTCGGTCGGGGTCAGCTTGTCGGCCTGGATATCGAAGCGTTCCTGCATTTGCGGGGAAATCGCAATGCTCTTCGCGCTACGGGAGAAGATGCCGCCGCCTTCGGACATGAGGCTGGTGTCGTAGTCCGACCAGGCCGAACGTGGCAGGTCGAACAGGCGCTGACGCTCGGCGAAGCTCGACGCGGGCTCAGGGTTCGGATCGATGAAAATGTGCAGGTGGTTGAACGCTGCGACCAGTTGCAGCTTGTCGGACATCAGCAAGCCGTTACCGAACACGTCACCGGCCATGTCGCCGACACCGACCACGGTGATGCTGTCTTCCTGGACATTGATGCCGCGCTCGCGGAAGTGGCGCTGTACGCCGACCCACGCGCCCTTGGCGGTGATGCCCATTTTCTTGTGGTCGTAACCGGCCGAACCGCCGGACGCAAACGCGTCACCCAGCCAGAAACCGTAGTCGATGGCGATGCCGTTGGCGATGTCGGAGAAGGTCGCAGTGCCCTTGTCCGCCGCTACGACCAGGTACGGGTCATCGTCGTCATGACGCACGACGTTGGCCGGCGGCACCAGGGCGCCGTCCTTCAGGTTGTCGGTGATGTCCAACAGACCCGAAATGAAGATGCGGTAGCAGGCGATGCCCTCGGCCGCGATCTCGTCACGGCTGCCGCCCAGTGGCAGGCGACGCGGCAGGAAGCCGCCCTTCGCACCCACCGGCACGATCACCGAGTTCTTCACTTGCTGGGCTTTTACCAGGCCCAGGACTTCGGTACGGAAGTCTTCTTCACGGTCGGACCAGCGCAGGCCACCACGGGCCACGTTGCCGAAGCGCAGGTGCACGCCTTCGACGCGCGGCGAGTAAACGAAGATTTCGAACTTCGGTACAGGCTTGGGCAGCTCGGGAATCAAGTGCGGGTTGAACTTGAAGCTGAAGTACGACTTGTTATGGCCGTTGGCGTCAGTCTGGTAGAAGTTGGTGCGCAGGGTGGCCTTGATCAGGTCCAGGTAGCGACGCAGGATGCGGTCTTCGTTCAGTACCTGAACGTCGTCCAGGGCGCTGAGGATCGCGTGTTCCAGGCGTTGCTGCTTGTCTCCCAGATCTTCGCCGGTCAGCTTGCGCGCCAGGTAGAAACGGGTCTTGAACAACCGGGTCAGCTCGTGAGCGATGTCGGTGTGGTTGTTCAGGGTGCTGGCGATATAGCCCAGGTCGAAGCCCAGACGAATCTGCTTCATGTAGCGGGCGTAGGCACGCAGCAGCGCCACGTCGCGCCATGGCAGGCCGGCGGTCAGTACCAGACGGTTGAACCCGTCGTTCTCGGCATCGCCACGCACGATGTGGACGAATGCGTCCTGCAGCGTGTCGTTCAACTGCTGGATGTCGAGTTCCAGGCCTTCGGCGGCGGTGAACGCGAAATCGTGAATCCAGAACTCGCGGCCACTGTTGTGGCGCAGGCGATACGGGAACTCACCCAGCACGCGCAGGCCGAGGTTTTCCAGGATCGGCAGCACGTCGGACAGCGCCAGCGGGGTATCGGCGTGGTACAGCTTGCAGTGCAGCATGCGCTGGCCGGAAACCTGACCCAGCGGCTGGTAGAAGCTCATCACCAGCGGATTTTTTTCGTTGAGGCTCAGCAGGTGCTGCATGTCGACCACAGCCGAGTGGGCTGCGAAACGCTCGCGGTAACCGGCCGGGAAGCCTTTCGGGAAGTCGGCCAGCACGTTGGTGCCATGGGCTTCACCGAAGCTTTCAACGGTCAGGGCGGCGTAGTCGTCCTGCCAGCTGCGGCAGGCCTGCACCACTTCTTTTTCCAGCAGCAGCGGGTCGATATCGAGGCGGTTTTTCGGGTCGACGCGCAGAATCAACTGCACGCGGGCCAGCACGGACTCGGAGAAGAAGGTCCAGAACTCGCAGTCCGAGGCTTTCAGGCGATCCATCAGCACCTGCTGGATCTTCTGGCGCACTTCGGTGGAATAGATGTCACGCGGCACGTAGGCCAGGCAGTAGCAGAAACGGCCGTACGGGTCTTTGCGCAGGAACACGCGAATCTTGTTGCGTTCCTGGATCTGCACGATCGACATCACGGTGCTGAACAGCTCGTCCACCGGGGTCTGGAACAGATCGTCGCGCGGCAGCACTTCGAGCACCTGCGCCAGTTCCTTGCCCAGGTGTGCCTTGGCCTGGAAACCGGAACGACGTTCGATTTCCTCGACCTTGCGGCGGATGTACGGGATCACCCGCACGCTCTCGCCATACACCGACGAGGTGTACAGGCCCATGAAACGGCATTCCTTGATGACCTTGCCGTCGGCGTCGATTTCGCGGATCGACACGTAGTCCGGGTAAGCCGGACGGTGTACACGGCTTGGGTGCGCGGCCTTGGCGAACGACAGCAGGGTCGGTTCGCGCAGGTAGTTCACAGCGTAGTCTTCGATGCGCAGGTCATCGTAGGTCAGGCCGGCACGCAGCAGCTTGGTCAGGCCGAGGAAGGAGTCCTTGTCGTAGACGATATGGCCGCCATCGGCTTCATCGCTGACCACGAACTCTTCATAACCGAGGAAGGTGAAGTGGTTGCCCACCAGCCATTCCAGGAAGCTCTTGATTTCGTTCTTCTCGTCGCCATCGACAGCGAACCGGCTGCTGTCCAGCTTGGTCAGGATGTCCTGGACCTTGGCCTTCATCGGCTCGAAATCGCCGACGGCCACGCGGACTTCACCGAGCACCTGCTCCAGCTCTTTGCTCAGCACATTGAGCTCGGCGGTGTTGGCGCAGCGGTCGATCTCCAGGTACATCAGCGACTCTTGCTGAATGTCGTCGCCCTGGGTGCCTTTAGGCAGGATTTCCAGCAACTCGCCCTTGCTGCCACGACGCACGCTCAGCACGGTGGTTTGCAGGGTATGGATGCTGTAGCCGCGGCGGTTCAGCTCGGTACGCACCGAGTCCACCAGGAAAGGCAGGTCGTGGTGTAGCACTTCGACCGCGGTATGGGTCGACTGCCAGCCGTGGCGTTCGTAATCAGGGTTGTAGACGCGCACTTGCGGCTGCGCGTGATCAAAGCGCTCAAGCATGCGCCATGCAGAAAGGGTGCAGCCAGCAAGGTCGGACAACCGACGCTGGGTCAGCTCGTCAAGGGAAATGATGCCGAAGAATTGTTCAGAAAACAGCGCCACTTGTGGCAGTGCCTGTTCACTGATGTGCTGCGCCAGTGCCGCTTGCAGTTGGTGCTGGAAGTCGGCTTTGCTGGCTGCGGTGAAGAACGCCATCTGTGGTACTCCGCTTGGGCTTGTTATTGATGAAAGCGTCGCGTGCAAAACCCCTTTCGGGGTGGTCCGTCACCCGGTTCCTGATTCTCGGGCAGAGGAAACAGGGTGACAGGTGGGTGAAGCTGGACGAGACACTCAGGTCACATTCACCTTCCGTGAATGGGCATCTGCAAAAACGACTGGACTGCGTGCAGCGCAATGTCTTTACGGGTGCTCATCCGTTGCGCAGCTTAACGAGTGCGGCAAGGCCCGTGCTTGCGGTGCTGCGACATATTCGGTCAACGGTACGCTGCTCAACGCATGCGCATCGAACAACACTAGCATTCGCACAGGAAAATGACGGTTTTCCGTCCGGTTTTACGGGACATGCGTACCAGAAATGACCAGTAACACTCTGGCCGTCCACACCCGGTCATCGACACTCGGACAAGCAGAAATGTGCGCGGGCTGGCAGAATCGCCCGTTATTGCGTTTACCACGCTCGTCGAACCAGGAATTTCCCATGAAAATGAAAACTGCCCTCTTGATCGTCAACCCTTGCGACGACGAAGAAGACAACATGGCCATGCTCTGCTGCCACAGCGACCAGGGCGAAATGTTCCTGATGAGCCGCTACCCGGATGAAGACGAGCTGGAAATCACTCTGGACGGCGAGCCTTCGACCCTGGACGGCGTGAAAGTCACCCTAAGCCCTTCCCTGCTGAAGATCGAAATTGCCGCGGCTGATGCCGATGCGCTCAACGGCGACGATGTATTGGAAATCACCTTTGATGCCGACATGGTGGATATGGATGAAGTTGAGCTGACCTTGAAGAACATTCTTGATGGCACTGGCACCTTCATTAGCCAGCTCTGAATATCAGCGCCTGTTCCGACCTCATCGCGAGCAAGCTCGCTCCCACATTTGATTGCATGCCTCAGTGACGGCGTGGTCCCCCGTGGGAGCGAGCTTGCTCGCGATGGCGTCAGTAAGCCCGCCACAATACTGAAATGGAACGAACCGCCAACAATTTCACCCATCTTTTCCCGCACTTTGCGCAAAATGCCGTTAGTCGCCACCCCCCGCGATGGATTAAAGTAACGCCCCCAGCCCTGGCGCATTTCGAACGTCCTCGGCCACCCTTTTGCAGGAACAGTCATCGATGGAACATCGTGAAGCGCTGCTAGCGCTGCGAACCTTTCTTTCAACGCAGATTCTCGGCCAGGAAAAACTCATCGAGCGATTGCTCATCGCCCTGCTCGCCGACGGCCATATGCTGGTCGAGGGTGCTCCTGGCCTGGCCAAGACCAAGGCCATCAAAGAACTTGCCGAAGGCATCGAAGCGCAGTTCCACCGCATCCAGTTCACTCCTGACCTGTTGCCGGCCGACATTACCGGTACGGAAATCTACCGCCCGGAAACCGGCAGCTTCGTGTTCCAGCAAGGCCCTATCTTCCACAACCTGGTATTGGCGGACGAAATCAACCGCGCCCCGGCCAAGGTCCAGTCGGCCTTGCTCGAAGCCATGGGCGAGCGGCAAGTCAGTGTCGGGCGCAGCACCTACGAGCTGTCGCCGCTGTTCCTGGTGATGGCCACGCAGAACCCGATCGAGCAGGAAGGCACCTACCCATTGCCGGAAGCCCAGCTTGACCGGTTCCTGATGCACGTGAAAATCGGCTTTCCCGATGCCACTGTCGAGCGCCGGATTCTGCAGCAAGCCCGTGGAGAAGCCCTGAACGGCGAAGCGAAGCCTGAGCGTCGGGTTACTCAACAGACGATTTTTGTCGCACGCAAGGAAATCCTCGGTCTGTACATGGCCGACGCCGTGGAGGAGTACCTGGTACAACTGGTCATGGCCACCCGCACCCCGGCCAAATTCGACACGGAGATGGCCGAGTGGATCGCCTACGGCGCCAGTCCCCGAGGTTCGATTGCCCTGGACCGCTGCGCCCGCGCCCACGCCTGGCTGGCCGGGCGTGATTTCGTCAGCCCGGAAGACATCCAGGCCGTGCTGTTCGACGTGCTGCGCCATCGCATCATTCTTTCCTTTGAAGCCGAAGCCGCTGGCATCGATCAGGACCGTGTGGTCCAGCGGATTCTCGACGTCGTAGCCGTCGCTTGACCCCGATGAACGCCAGCCTGCCGCCCGAGCCGGGCATCCGTGTCAGCCTCGCCGACCTGATCGAGATGCGCCATCGCGTGCGCGAAGTGCAGCTGTTTTCCACACCTGGCCAACGCAGCCCGCTGATCGGCCTGCACCATTCCAAATTGCGCGGGCGTGGCGTCGACTTCGATCAGGTGCGGGTCTATCAGGCCGGCGACGATGTACGCACCATTGACTGGCGTGTGACCGCGCGCACCCAGGAGCCCCACACCAAGCTGTTCCACGAAGAACGTGAGCGGCCGATCTTCATCATGGTCGAACAAAGCCACCGGCTGTTTTTCGGGTCGGGCCTGATGTTCAAGTCGGTGCTCGCCGCCCAGGCCGCGAGCCTGATCGGTTGGGCAGCCCTGGGCCACAACGACCGGGTCGGCGGGCTGGTGTATGGCGACAATGAGCACTATGAAATCAAGCCTCGGCGCAGCAAGCAAAGCCTGCTGCAGTTGCTCAACCGGCTGGTGCGGGTCAACCGGTCGCTGACCACCGAGGGCGAGCCGGACCGCGACGCCTTTGGCATTGCCTTGCGCCGAGCGCGTGAGGTGTCACGTCCGGGCAGCCTTGTCATTGTGATTTGCGACGAACGCGCGCTATCGGAAAGCGCCGAGCAACAGCTGAGCCTGTTATCGCGTCATTGCGACCTGTTGCTGCTGCCGGTGTCCGATCCGCTGGATCATGCCCTGCCCGCCGCCGGCCTTTTACGTTTCGCCGAACGTGGAGCGCAATTGGAACTCGATACGCTGAATTTCGACCTGCGCCAGGCTTACCGGGCCCAGGCTGAAGCGCGTATCGCGCGCTGGGAGCTGCTCGCGCAAAAACTGCGGGTGCTGATGATGCCGTTGAGCACTCAGAGCGAGATGGTCGAGCAACTGCGCGAATACCTGAACCCACAGAAACCGGGGAAAGGTCGATGAGCAGCCTTGATCAACTGCAACCACTGATATCCCCGCCACCGGTGGAATTCTGGCCTCCGGCACCGGGTTGGTGGTTGCTGCTTCTGTTGGTGCCGCTGATCGGTTTGGGCCTGTGGAAGCTGCGTCGTTTTATTCCGGACAGGCGTCCCGTGGTGCGTGCAGAACAGCCGCTTGACCCGGTGCGTCTTGCCGCCCTGGCGGAGCTGGCCTTGATGCCCAAACCCTACGACGGTGCGCCGGCCGGTGCCTGGCTGCAGCAACTCAACGGTTTGCTCAAACGCCTGTGCCGCAACCACTACCCCTACAGCCAGAGCCACACCCTCAACGGGCGAAAATGGCTGGCGTTCCTCGACAATCGCTGCCCGGCCGCCGGCCTGACTCGCTGGATGGTGCTGGTCGAAGGCGCCTACAAACCCGAATGCAAACTCGACGACAAGGCCATCGCCGGCCTGACCCAGGCCGTCGACACATGGATTCGCAAGCATGTTTGAGTTCGCCTGGCCGTGGATTTTTGCCCTTCTGCCGCTGCCGTGGCTGATGCGCATCATATTGCCGGTGGCCGACAGTGGCGAACCGGCGCTCAAGGTCAGCTTCCTCAGCGACCTGGAAGGCCTCGCCGGGCGTCGCGCCCGGGCCAACCTGCCAGCATGGCGCCAGCAGGCACCGTTCATAGTGCTGTGGCTGTTGCTGCTGGTCGCGGCGGCCCGCCCGCAATGGCTCGGCGAACCCTTGCCGATTGCCGCCAGTGGCCGTGACTTGCTGGTGGCGGTGGACGTTTCCGGTTCCATGGACTTCCCTGACATGCAGTGGCAGGACGAAGAAGTGAGCCGACTGGCGTTGGTCCAGCACCTGCTCGGCGATTTCCTCGAAAGCCGCGAAGGTGACCGGGTCGGCCTGATCCTGTTCGGTAGCCAGGCCTACCTGCAGGCGCCGCTGACCTTCGACCGCCACACCGTGCGCGTCTGGCTCGATGAAGCGCGTATCGGCATTGCCGGCAAAAACACCGCCATCGGCGATGCTATCGGCCTGGCCCTCAAGCGCCTGCGTTCTCGTCCGGCAACAAGCCGCGTGCTGATTCTGGTCACCGACGGCGCCAACAATGGCGGTGAAATCGACCCGTTCACCGCAGCCCGGCTGGCGGCCAAGGAAGGCGTGAAAATCTATCCGATCGGCATTGGCGCCGATCCAGAGCAAAGCGGTTCCGTGGGTTTCCTCGGCGTGAACCCGAGCCTGGACCTCGACGAGCCGTCCCTCAAGGCCATCGCCGAAGTCACCGGCGGCCAGTACTTCCGCGCCCACGATGGCAAGGAACTGCAATCGATCAAGGACACCCTTGACCAACTGGAGCCCGTGACCCAGCAACCGACCCAGGCCCGCCCGGCCCAAGCGTTGTATCACTGGCCGCTGGCCCTGGCGCTGTGGTTGAGCATGCTGCTGCTGGCCCCCGTACTCTGGCCGGACAACCCGTTGCAACGCCTGTTTACCAGGGATCTGTTTTTGCAAACGCAATTGCTGCCTGACTGGCGCCAGCGTCTCAAACGCCTGCGCCTGCGGAGGCGCCGATGAGTGCGCTGTGGCCGTACTGGTTCCGCCCCTGGTGGCTGCTGTTGCTGCCGGTGCTTGGCTGGTTGCTCTGGCAACTCTGGCACCGCAAGAAGCGCGCTGGGCGCTGGCAAATGATCCTGCCTGCGGCGTTTCACACGACATTGCTCAGCGGTGGCAGTGGACGTGACAGTAAATTGCCCTGGATCGCCCTCGGTCTCGCGTGGCTGTTGACCGTGCTCGCCCTGCTGGGTCCGGGCTGGCAGCGTGTCGAGCAGACCAGTCAAAAGCCCGCCGATCCGCTGGTGGTGATTCTCGAACTGACCCCGGAAATGCTCGCCACCGACGTCACACCCAACCGACTCGAACAGGCACGACGCAAGGTACTTGATCTGCTGCAGATTCGCAGCGACGCGCAAACCGCCATCGTCGTCTACGCCGGCAGTGCCCACACGCTGGTGCCGCTGTCAGATGATCTTTCCACCAGCCGCAATCTGTTGGATGCGCTGAAACCGTCGTTGATGCCAGCGGCCGGTCATCGCGCCGATCTGGCGGTGCTCAAGGCCCTGGCGTTACTCGAACAGGCTGCTTTGGGCGATGGCCGGATCCTGCTGATTGGATCGTCCCTGACCGACCAGGAGCGGCTGGGCATCCGTCGCGCGCTGAACGGCAAATCGACTCAATTTTTGATGCTCGGCATCGGCACCGCCGAAGGCTCGCCGATCACCCAGGAAGACGGCAGCTTCCTCAAGGATGAACAAGGCGCCATTCTAGTGCCGCGCCTGGACGAGCCCGGCTTGAAAAATTTTGCCAACGACCTGGATGGGCGCTATCGCCAGGCGCGCCTGGACGATAGCGACCTGCACGCCCTTGGCCTGCTCGACGGCCCACGCCACTTGCGCAACGACGGTCAGACCTTGCGCCTGGACACCTGGGCCGATCAGGGGTACTGGCTGCTGCTGCCACTGCTGCTGCTCGCGGCCTGCGCGGGGCGTCGCGGTTGGCTGTTGTGCCTGCCGCTGCTATTGGCGCTGCCTCAACCGAGCTACGCCTTCGACCTCGCAGACCTTTGGCTGCGTCCGGATCAACAAGGCTCGCATTTACTCAAGCAGAAACGCCCCGCCGAGGCCTCCCGACGCTTCGAAAATCATCAGTGGCAAGGCGTGGCGCTCTATGAGGCCGGCGACTACGCAGGCGCTGCCGAGCGGTTTGCCGAAGGCGACGATGCCCACTCCCACTACAATCGAGGCAATGCCCTGGCCAAAAGCGGTGAGCTGGAGGCAGCCCTGGACGCTTACGAACAGGCACTGGAACGTCAACCGGATTTGCGTCCGGCACTGACCAACAAGGCGCTGGTCGAACGCCTGCTCAAGGAGAAAAATACTCCTCCTGAGCCAGACGCCGCCAGCAACGCCCGGCCCGAAGCCGAATCGCCGGAGCCACCGCCAGGTGCCGCCGCACAACCCTCGAGCAGCGGCGAACCGAAAACCGAGGGGCAACCGGCCCGCCCGGGTGAGGAACAACCACCCACCACACCGCCGAAACCGGGGGGCAACGAGGTTCCGGGCAGCGAACTGGGTGACGAACAACACACCACACCGCCCTTGCGCCCGGCCACCGACAGTATCGAAGGTGAGCAGCGCCAGGCACTGGAGCAATGGCTGCGACAGATCCCGGATGACCCCGGCGAACTGCTCAGGCGCAAATTCTGGTACGAACAGCAACAACATCAGGATCAGGAAGAAACTCGATGACCCGCTTCACCGTTTTATTGCTCGCGCTGCTGCATGGCCTGTTGTTCTGCACCGTTCAGGCACAGGCAGCAGAACTGGTCGCCAGTGTTGATCGCAGTCGCCTGAGCTCAGGCGAGACGGTCGAGCTGACCCTGGAATCCAGCGATGTCACTCAGTTCGGCAAACCGGACCTGGCGGCGCTGGAGCCGTTGTTCGAAGTGCGCGGCACACGCCAGGTCAACCAGCTGAACACCCTGAGCGGAGAAAACCAGGCCACCACCCGCTGGATCGTCACCCTCCTGCCCCGGCAAAACGGCAGCGTGGTGATTCCGTCATTGCAACTGGGGGAACTGCAGAGCCAGCCGATCACCCTGCAAGTGGTCGAGAGCGCAACACCGGAAAACCCGAACCAGCGGGCCGCGGTGTTCATCGATGCCAGCCTCGATCAAGCCAGCGTGTACGTGCAGGCCCAGGCGGTCCTGACCCTGCGCATCTACCATTCGGTATCGCTGTACGACGACAGCAGCCTGCCACCCTTGCAGATACCTGACGCACGCATCGAACAATTGGGCGACTCACGCACCTACGAAAAGGACATCGACGGCCTGCGCCATGGCGTGATCGAAATGCGCTACGCGATCTACCCGCAACACAGCGGCGAACTGATCATTCCGGCACAGGTCTTCAACGCCGCACTGGTCGACCCACAACCGGTACAGGACGCAGCCCAGGGGCCAAAAGCCGGCAAGCTGATGCGCGTCACCTCGGCCGAACTGCTGTTGACGGTCAAGGCCAAACCCCTCACCTATCCGGCCGACGCGCCCTGGCTGCCTGCCCGCAGCCTGACCCTGAGCGAAATCTGGAACCCGGAGCCGGATCACACTCAGGTCGGCGATTCGCTGACCCGCAGCCTGACGGTGAAGGCCGAAGGCTTATCCAGCACCCAACTGCCACCGCTGCCCGGCACCGATGTCGGCGGCCTGCGCCGCTACCCGGATCAACCGGTGCTCGGCAACCAGAACAGCGAACGCGGCCTGGTCGGCAGTCGTGAAGACCGTGAGGCCCTGGTGCCGACAAGGACCGGCGCCATCGAGCTGCCCACCGTCGACGTGGTCTGGTGGAACACCTTCGAAGATCATCTGGAACACAGCAGCCTGCCTGCTCGCACGCTGCACGTGGTGGCCAATCCGAGCCTGCTGGTCGACACCCCGGCCGGCGCCTCACCGATCGATGCCAGCGCCGACAGCGAAGCACTCTGGCGCTGGAAGCTCAGTACCTTGATCCTGGCCTGCACCACCCTGCTCGGCTTTGGCCTCTGGTGGCGTGCCCGCTGGCAACCGGCGGTGGCGCGTGTCGCGCAAACCGGCCCGAGCCCGCGCACCGTGCTCGACGACCTCAAGCGCGCCTGCCAGGCCAACGACTCCCACGCCACCCGCCAGGCCCTCGACGCCTGGGCCCGCCAGCAGCCGGAAACCCTGGCCGACATGGCCGCCCGCTTCGTACCTCTGTCCGACGCCCTCGACGGCCTGAACGGCGCGCTGTACAGCGAAACCGGCCAGTATTGGCAAGGTGACGAACTGTGGCGGGCGATCAAGGCGATCCCGATGGCCGAACGGGTTCAGGACCCTGTCGGTGACAGTGGGTTGCCGCCGCTTTATCCGAAGTGATTGTTTTTAGCTTTTGAGATGAAACTCAGCATCTAGATGAATAGCGTGTAAAAAAGCGCAATCGTGAGAAACCACGATCAATGCCCCTTGGTATTGATTAAGCATCTGCTCCAGCGCGATTCTACTGGGCAGATCCAAATGGTTATCCGGTTCATCCAGCAACAGCAATTGCGGCGGCCGCTGTGCATACAACTGTGCAGCGAGTGCTATTTTCAGGCGTTCGCCGCCACTCAACTGGCGGGTCTTGAGCATCGCACGGTCAGCATCAATCCCCGTCTGCGCCAAGCGGGTTCGTGCCTCGGCTTCGGGCAGCGCAGGATTGCTCTCGTAGAGCCATTGCACCGCCGTACGTTCGGGGTACTGCAACCCGGCGTGTTGATCCAGCCAGCCGACATGGCAACTGCGGATGAGCTCGCCTTCGTGCACTGGCAGTTGGCCAGCGATCACTCGCAACAGGGTCGACTTGCCGCTGCCATTGGCGCCCAGGATGGCCACGCGCATAGGTCCCGTCAGCGTCAAATTGACCGGCGCCGCGTAACCGAACGGGAGAATCACGTCGTTGAGTTGTACAATCAGCTTGCCATTGGGCACTACGCTTTCTGGGGACAACATCATGCGTTGAATGTCCGGCGCGCACCGTGCGCGGGCCTCGGTGATCCGTTGTTGCTGCTGCTCCCGGGCCACCTGTTGATTGAGGCGCAATTTTCCCTGACTGTTTTCACTGCGCTCTTTCTGGGCGTTGGTGATCAGCTTGGTCTGATTACCATCACGGGCCTGACGGTCGCCGCGGGCATTACGCCGTTGCTGACGCTCCATCTGCACGACCATCTCACGTTGCTCACGCTTGGCTTGCGCCCGCTCCCCTTGCAATGCCGACTGGAACGACTGCTGTTCTTGCTCGCGCGCCGCCGCATACTGACTGTAGTTGCCGCCATAAACCGCCAGCCCCAATGGCGACAGCTCGACAATTTCATTCACGTGTTCCAGAAGGCCTCGGTCGTGACTGATCAACACCAAGCCGTTCGGCCAGCGATCGATCTGCTGCGCGAGCTTGTGTTGCTGATCAATATCCAGGTGGTTGCTGGGTTCATCGAAAATGAGCCAGTCGGCTCTGGAGAGCCATGCCCCGAGTAGTGCCACCCGCTGTCGCTCGCCACCACTGAGTGCGTCGGTTCGGGAGTCGCCCTTCAAATGACCCAGACCGATCTGCGCAAGCTGCGCCTCAAGACGTGTGGCGCAATCCCATTGGTCCACCGCCAGCGAATGGTCGTCATCGTCGACACTGCCTTGGGCAATGCGATCCAGCGCCGCGAGAATATGGTCGACCCCGGCCAGCGCGGCAACGCTGGGGTAGCGCTCGGGCTCCAGTAATTGCGCCACGGTGTAGACCCGCCCTTCGCGACGGACGATGCCGCCGGTGGACAGTTGCTCCCCCGTCAGCAGCCGGCCGAGCAACGACTTGCCGCAGCCATTGGCACCCACGATGCCGGTGGCCCTGGTACTGAAGGTGTGGTTCAAGTGATCGAACAGCACGCGCCCGTCGGGCAGGTTGAACGAAACTTGATCGAGTTGGAGTAACCGTTGAGTCATGGCGCTTCCTTATACAATCGGCCCGATAGGCACTGAACCACTCCCTGATGGTGCGCAACAGCACCCGGTGGATGGGCAATAACTGTGAACACGGCGCCCGCCCACATCTGAAAATGACCTTCGAACAGCATGCCGGCCCTGATCGACGTCGAAAGATCTTGTATCACCCTCAACACCAGACGCCCCGAGGGCCAATGTACCTCGACAAGGCGCGCCCCTCTACCAACAACAAGTTCGAATGAGCGCAGCCGCGGCAGTTCCTACATTGGATATGCGCATACTCTGTAGGAGCTGTCGCAGGCTGCTTTTTTTGCCTTCTGCATTCCCGACCGTTTGCCAGTAAACTCTTCCCCCTTTCGCCGCCTTCATTTTTCACGCGGCCATTACCTATTTTGTAGCGGAGTTCGCCTTGCGCTTGTTTCACACCTCCGACTGGCACCTCGGGCAGAACCTGCACGGCCAGGATCGCGATTTCGAACACGGCTGTTTTCTCGAGTGGCTGTTGCGTCAATTGAAGCTCGACCAGCCGGATGTGCTGTTGATCGCCGGCGATATCTTCGACACGGTCAATCCGCCGGTCAAAGCCCAGGAGCGTCTCTACGACTTCATCGTCGGCGCCCACGAACAGCAGCCGTTGCTGACCATCGTGATGATTGCCGGCAACCACGACTCCGGCTCGCGGATCGAACTGCCCGCGCCGTTGATGCGCCGCTTGCGCACTCACGCGCTCGGTCGTGTGTTGTGGCTGGATGACGGGCAACTGGATGCCGAGCGTTTGCTGTTGCCGCTGCCGGATGCCAAGGGCAAAACCGTCGCCTGGTGCCTGGCGCTGCCGTTCCTGCGCCCTGCCGAAGTCACCGGCGCGCATCTGGGCGACAACTACCTGCGTGGCATTGGCCAGGTCCATGAATGGCTGATCGAGGCGGCGAACGCAAAGCGCAAGAAAGGCCAGGCACTGATCGCCATCAGTCACGCGCACATGGCGGGCGGTTCGGTGTCGGAAGACTCGGAGCGCAGCCTGATCATCGGCAATGCCGAAGCCCTGCCCGCCAGCCTGTTCGGACCGAGCATCAGTTACGTTGCCCTCGGTCACTTGCACAAGCCGCAGAAGGTCAACGGCGAGGAGCGCATCCGCTACAGCGGCTCGCCGATTCCGTTGTCGTTCTCCGAGATCAGCTATCAGCACCAGATCCTCGACATCAAACTCGATGGCGAAACCCTGGTCAGCGTCGAGCCGAAACTGATCCCCCGCGCGGTCAACCTGCAACGCATCGGCCCGGCGCCATTGAGCGAGATCCTGGTTCAACTGGCGGACCTGCCGAACATCGACCTGTTGGCCGACATCCAGCGCCAGCCATGGCTGGAGGTGCGTGTGCGCCTCGACGAACCGCAGCCCGACCTGCGCAATCAAGTGGAAACCGCCCTGCAAGGCAAGGCCGTGCGCCTGGTGCGCATCGCCGCCGAGTACGCCGGCAACGGCGGCCGTGACGGTGCCGACGAAGGCAGCACGCTGATCGAACTGGACCAACTCACGCCTCAGGAACTGTTCAGTCGCGCCTGGCAGGACAACTACGGCAGCGAGGTCGACGAACAGACCCTCAAGGACTTTGCCGAGCTGTTGCAGGACGTGCAGATGGAGAGCGAACAACCATGAAAATCCTCGCGATCCGCCTGAAAAACCTCGCCTCCCTGGCCGGGCCATTTGAAATCGACTTCACCGCCGAACCCCTGGCCAGTGCCGGACTGTTCGCCATCACCGGCCCCACCGGCGCGGGTAAAAGCACCTTGCTCGATGCACTGTGCCTGGCGCTGTTTGGCGCCGTACCGCGCCTGAACAACACCGGCCGCGACGCCAAGGTGCCGGACGCCGACGGCGAAATCGCTACCGGCGACCCGCGCACCCTGCTGCGTCGCGGCACGGGTGAAGGCTATGCGGAAGTGGATTTCGTCGGCGTCGACGGCCGCCGCTACCGCGCCCGCTGGGAGGCCAATCGCGCCCGGGACAAGGCCGCTGGCAAGCTGCAGGCCAGCCGCCAGAGCTTGCGTGACATCGATCAGGATCAATTGCTCGCCAGCCAGAAAGGCGAATACAAGACTCAGCTCGAAGCCGCGCTGGGGCTGAATTTCGAACAGTTCACCCGCGCGGTGATGTTGGCGCAAAGCGAGTTCAGCGCGTTCCTCAAGGCCGACGACAACGACCGCAGCGAACTGCTGGAAAAACTCACCGACACCGCGCTCTACACTCGCCTCGGTCGTCGGGCCTTCGACAAGACCAAGGAGGCCCGCGAGGCGCACAAGCTGCTGCAGGATCAGGCCAGCGGGGTAACGCCGCTGTCACCCGAAGCCCGCGCGGAACTGGATGAGCGCTTCAGCCAGGCGCAGCAACAACTCAAGACCCAACAGGCGCAGCTCAAGCAGCTTGAACTGCAGGACACCTGGCTCAAGGACCTGCGTCGATTGCAGGACGAGCATCTGGCCGCCAGCGAACAACTGCAATCGGCGCAGACCCACTGGGAGGCCTTGGCCAGCGAGCGGTTGAGGCTCACCCGTCTCGAACAGCTGGCCCCGCAACGGCACCAGTTCGCCCGTAAAGCCGAGGTCGACGCGCTGCTGACACCCTTGGCGGCGCAAATTGCCTTGCAGACGCAGCAACATGGCGAACTCGGTGAGCGCCAGACGCTGCTTGAGCAACAGCTCGGCAGCGCCCGGATCGCCTTGAGCGAAACCCAACAGCGACAAGCCGACAGCGCGCCGTTGCTGCGTCAGGCCTTTGAAGCCCAAAGCACCCTCGCTCGCCTGGCCAAGGACACCGCCCTCAGCGCCGAAGCCAGGCAACAGGCGCAACAGGCCTGCACCCAGGGCCAGGGCACGATTCAGACCTTGCTCGATCAGCAAGCCCGAGGCGCCGGGGACTTGCAGCGCATCGCCACCGGGCTTGAGCAAAGCACGCATCTGGCACCGCTGAGCGATGCCTGGAATGCCTACCGTGATCGCCTGCAACAGTTGATGCTGATCGGCAATCGACTGAATCAGGGCCAGGCCGAACTGGCCAGCCTCGAACAAAACGCCGCGAGCACCGACCAGGCGCTCACCGCGCAGAAGCAGCAACTGGAGGTGCTGTTCAAGGAGGCCGGTGCCGAACCGGATGCCGTCGCCGAACAGATCGGCATCCTGGGTAGCCTGTTGCAGGACAACCGCAAGCAACTGCGCGCCGTCGAAGACCTTGCGCGCCTGTGGGCCAGCCAGCAGGACCTGGACAAACGCAGCGCCGAGCTGCAACAGCGCCAGCTCACCGCGCAGCAGGAGCGCGAACGCCTGACCCAGGACGGGGTCAAGGCCAAGGCTGATCTGAGCGTTGCCGAACAGACCCTCAACGTCACTCGCGAACTGCTGGAGCGTCAGCGTTTGGCGCGCAGTGCCAGTGTCGAAGAGCTGCGCGCGCAGTTGCAGAACGATCAGCCATGCCCGGTCTGCGGCAGCAACGAACATCCGTATCATCAGCCGGAAGCCCTGCTGCAAAGCCTCGGTCGCTTTGATGAAAGCGAACAGGCCAACGCGCAAAAGGCCGTCGACCTGCTCAAGGAAAAACTCACTGACCTGCGTGCCGAAGTCGGCGGGCTGATCGCCCAGCAAAAGGAACTGCTGCAACAGCAGGAGCAACTGGCGACCCAGCAGCAAGCCCTCGCACCGAGCCTGGAAGCGCACCCGCTGGCGGCCCAACTGCTGAATCAGGATGCCGCCAAACGCGATGCCTGGCTCGTTCAGCAAAACAGTCAGCTCAACCAAAGCATCAGCCAGGACGAGCAACGGCAGAGCGCGCTGCTCACCCTGCAACAGGATGCCGCACGCCTGACCCAGCAACTGCGCCATGCCGAAACCGCGCACCAGCAAGCGGCCCAGCACCTGAGCAATCAACAGCGCGAATTGAACAACGACCGCCAGCGTCTGGACGAAGAACTCAAGGCATTCGCCAACCTGCTGCCGGCCGAAACCCTGCAAGCGATGCGCGTCGAACCGGCCGCGACCTTCATGCAGCTCGACCGGCAGATCGCCGAGCGCCTGGCGCAACTCGAACAACAAAAGGAAGAACTGGCCGAGCAGCAACAGCGCCAGCAACACCTGGAGAAGGAACAGGATCGCCAGCAAAGCCGCGTGCAGCAATTGCAGGCCGCCGAACAGCAATTCAATGGACTGGCCGAGCAGCAACAGGCGAGCCAGCACACACTCGGGCAATTACTCGGCGAACACAGCAGCGCCGAGCATTGGCAACAGCAACTGGAACAGACCGTGGAACAGGCGCGCAGCGCCGAAGCCAGCACTGCGCAGACGTTGCAAAGCGTCGTCACGCAGTCAGTGCAAATCGCCGCCGAGCTCAAGGCCCAGCGGGAACGCTTGCATGCACTGGAAGGCGAAGAACTTGAGCTCGCCGGCAAGATCGGCGACTGGCGTGCCCGTCATCCCGAGCTGGATGACGGCGGCCTGGAAAACCTGTTGAGCGTCGACGACACCCAGGTCAGCGAACTGCGCCAGCGCTTGCAGCACAGCGAAAAAGCCATCGAACAGGCCAACGTCCTGGTACAGGAGCGCAACAAACACCTGCTCAATCATCAGGCACAACAGAACGGCAATCTCGATGCCGAGCAATTGGCCAGTGCGCTGATCGACCTGCAAAACCTGGCCGCCGCCAGCGAGCAACACTGCGCCGAACTGCGCGCCGAGCAGGCCGAGGACCAGCGCCGGCAGAACGCCAATCAGGCCCTGGCGCAGCAGATTGCCGACGCCTACAACGAGTATCAACGCTGGGCACGCCTGAATGCGTTGATCGGCTCCGCCACCGGCGACACCTTCCGCAAGATCGCCCAGGCCTACAACCTCGACCTGCTGGTGCATCACGCCAACGTGCAATTGCGCCAACTGGTGCGCCGCTATCGCCTCAAGCGCGGCGGCAGCATGCTCGGGTTGCTGGTGATGGACACGGAAATGGGCGACGAACTGCGCTCGGTGCACTCACTGTCCGGTGGCGAGACCTTCCTGGTATCGCTGGCGCTGGCCCTCGGTTTGGCGTCGATGGCGTCGAGCACGTTGAAAATCGAGTCGCTGTTCATCGACGAAGGCTTCGGCAGCCTCGATCCCGAATCCCTGCAACTGGCCATGGATGCCCTCGACGGCTTGCAGGCCCAGGGCCGCAAGGTCGCAGTGATTTCCCACGTACAGGAAATGCATGAACGGATTCCGGTGCAGATTCAGGTCCAGCGCCAGGGCAACGGCCTGAGTACCCTGGAGGTGAAATGAACACGCTGTATTCCTTCCGCCGCTGCCCGTACGCCATGCGCGCACGCATGGCCCTGCGTTATTCGGGAGTGGCCGTGGACATCGTCGAAGTCAGCCTGAAGGCCAAGCCCGCCGAGATGCTCGCGCTGTCGGGCAAAGGCACGGTACCGGTGCTCAGCGCCGATGGCCGGGTGATCGACGAAAGCCTCGACATCATGCGCTGGGCCCTGGCTCAGAACGATCCGCAGGACTGGTTGCTCAAGGATGATCCTGTCGCAGCGGAGCAAATCGCCCCTTTGATTGAACAGAACGATCAGGTGTTCAAGGTGCACTTGAATCGCTACAAGTACGCGGACCGTTATCCCGAGCAGCCGATGGAGGTTTATCGCAGCGAGGGTGAGGTGTTCCTGCGCAGGCTGGATCAGTTGCTGGAAGGGCGCGACTATTTGCTGGCGGACCATCCAAGTCTGGCGGATGTGGCGTTGATGCCATTCGTACGACAATTCGCCCATGTCGATCGCGAATGGTTCGGGCAGACGCCTTACCTGCGCTTGCAGGCATGGCTACAGCGGCTTTTGGAGTCGGACCTGTTCACATCGATCATGAAGAAATAACCATCCCCTGTAGGAGCCAGCCTGCTGGCGAAGGTGTGTCAGTTGACGCTGTGGTGCCTGATACACCATCGCCAGCAGGCTGGCTCCTACAAAGGTCCGTGGTGCGTCGAAGACTCAGGCCAGCACCTGACACATCCCGATGGCCGAGCAATCGACCTGGAACGGGCCGAAAACCACACCTTCACTCCTGATCGGCGGATTGCCGGCCAGCATGCCCTGCACACTGGCGTTTTCGATGCTGCGGGCAATGTTGTGGTTGGCTTCGATGGCCCGTGCCACCGAGCCTGCCGAGCCCTGTCCGATCCCCAACAGGGAGGATCCGTTGGTCATGAACGCCAGGAAAGCGATGACCCAGAGTCTGTGTCCTTTCATGCGCCGACGACTCCTGCGAGTTCAGCCTGATCAACGCTGTCGTTTTGCGCACGGTGTTCAAACTGGATGCCGGGATGAGCGACCTGTATCGGTGCTTCGAAAGAGGATTGCGCCTGTGCTGAAAGGCTGACCACCAGCACCATGGCCAGGTAAAGACCGATCGCCACATAGGCGCCGTGTTTGGCAGAAGTGAGAATTGCGCTGGCCATGATGTTCTCCGCAGGCATGTTTCAATGCCCACAGAATCGATCAAAAAAGCCTGGTTAACCACTCAGGGTTATCCATAGTGACCATCAACTTCATTGATCATTAAGCCAGACTATTTCAGTCTTCAATAAAACTCATCAAGCGTTCGCGCGCAGCATCCGGCTCAACCGGAACGGGGTCAGCTGCCGATAGAATGGGGGTGGAATAGAGAAAAAGTAGAACCAATGCCAGACGCGTCACCATGCTGTCGATCCTTGCCGTGAGGAGGAGTCAAAAAATCAGCGTCAATTTAAACGCATGGCAATGTGATATCAAGCGCGACATTGATGGCAAAGTGATGCTGTCGCAAATGCGTTATGCAGGAGCGACATCACTCTGATCGTTTTCAACACCTGTTTTTCAACATCAGGCTCTTCGATCATCAGTGACTTCGCTCCTGCATAAAGGCAGGGCTGACGTTCAGGCTTGGGTTTTGTGATCCAGCGCGGCGTAGAAGTTGGCGCTCTGTTGCAGGTACTTCGGGGTGTAGCTCTGGGTGTGGGCTTTTTTGTCGCTGATTTCAACGTTGGCACTGGCTGGCAGCGCAACGGTGGCGGAAATGGCGGAAGCGGCGATGACAGAGAAGATGTTGAAGTTCATGGCAGTATTCCTCGGATTCGGTTGGCTTGCTTGCCCGGTGGGGCTGTGAAGCAAACTTAACCCTCGAGGGTTCGTGCCTTGAAATGCTTTGTAGCAGTACCAGATATCAGCGTCATTGATAAAAGCAGGCAGGCCCCATCAACCGGGGCCTGCGGCTTATTGACGCAGTAGAAACCTGAGGTCGCTCGGGGCATCCATCGGCAGTTTTTGCACAGTCTTGCCCAGCAGACCGGTCCTGACGTCGCGTTCGACGACGACAATCTGGTTGCTCTTCTGGTTGGCGATCAACAGGAATTTGCCGCTCGGATCGAGGCTGAATTCCCGCGGATGATCGCCCTCCACCGCCCGCCGTTGCAGCTCACTGAGGTGGCCGGTCGCCGGATCGATGGCAAACACCAGCAGTTGATTGGCCGTGCCACGGTTGCTGACGTAGAGGAACTTGCCGTCAGCCGAGGCATGCAACGCCGCCGCAGCCTTGTCCGATACCGGTTGCCCGGCAGCCAGATCGACCATCTGCGTCTGTTCGAGTTGGCCGTCGTGGTAATCGAACACCGCCACTTGCGCGCTCATTTCCATGGTCAGCCAGGCGTGTTTGCCATCGGCGCTGAACAGCAGGTGGCGCGGCCCGCTGCCCGGCGGCAGTTGCACGAATGCCGGGGTGGCCGGGGTCAACGGCAGTTCCGGGTTGGCCTTGGGGTCGAAGCGGTAGGCAAACACCTTGTCGGCGCCCAGGTCATTGGCGAACACGTATTTGCCGTCCGGCGACGGGATCGTCGAGTGCACATGGGCCGATGCCTGGCGCTCGGGATTGACCCGGCTCGCCGGGTGGCTGCTCATCTGCACCACCGGTTTGAGCTTGCCATCGGCCGTCACCGGCAATACCGCCAGGGTGCCGCCCGGGTCTTCGGCCACCGAGTAATTACTGACAAACAAATGGCTGCCATCGATGCTGAGGCTGGAATGGGTCGGCTCGTTGCCCAGGCTTTGCACCTGGCTGACCAGGCTCAGCGCGTGGGTCTTGGGATCGATCGCGAAACTGCTGACACGCCCTACCGGATCGGTCTGGCCAGGGCCGTTTTCGTTGACCACGAACAGGTGTCGCTGGTCCTTCGACAGGGTCAGCCACGACGGGTTTTCGCTCTTGATCACTTGCAGGGGGCTGGCATCGATCTGCCCGGCGCGGCTGTCGAACGCCAGGCGGTAGATGCCCTGGCTTTGACCAGCGGTGTAGGAGCCCACCAGCAGTTGATAGTCCTCGGCGGATGCGAACTGAACGCCCATGGCGCCGATGCTGCCGGCCATCAACAGTGGCCAGAGGTTACGCATCGTCTTGTTCGTCTTCTTCGTTGTCACCGCTGATGACATCGCCCAGGCACACCAAACGGTGTTCACCCGAGTCACCGGTGATCAACCAGCTTTGCAGCGTAGAGTCGAAGGTCGCGGCCTGGACCTGCGCCGGAGTGAACTCCCAGTGTTTGGCCGCACGGCCATCCATGCATTCAATGTGCAGGTTATCGAACTCGTCGAGGGCGAATTCGAAGGCATGCAGCCCGTCGATCTCCACCATTCCGCAGTGTTCGAGGGCATTGAGCAAGGTGTCGGTTGGGGAAGTCATGGCAATCAATCTTTGAATGAGAAAGACGCAATGATAGCTCATGCACCACCTCCCCTGTAGGAGCGAGCCTGCTCGCGATGGCGGACAGCCAGTCAACATCTGCATTGACTGGACTACCGCTATCGCGAGCAGGCTCGCTCCTACAGAGATTGTGGTCAGCCGCTAGAGTGCCTCGCGGGACGACTGCCCATCCACCAGTCGCTGGATGCGCAGCGGATTGCCGTTCTTCAGTGCATCCGGCAGCAAGCTGTCCGGGTAGTTCTGGAAGCACACCGGGCGCAGGAAACGATCGATGGCCAGTGTGCCCACCGAGGTACCGCGCGCATCGGACGTTGCCGGGTAAGGCCCGCCGTGGACCATCGAATCGCAGACTTCCACGCCCGTCGGATAGCCATTGAGCAGGATGCGTCCGACCTTCTGCTCCAGCAACGCCGTCAGCCCGGCGAACTGTTCGAAGTCTTCCGGCTCACCGATGACGGTGGCGGTCAACTGGCCGTGCAGGCCATTCAGGGCGGCCATCAGTTGCGCATGATCGGCCACTTCAACCACCACCGTGGTCGGACCGAACACTTCCTCCTGCAGCACTTCATCGCCATCGAGCAGCAGGCTGACATCGGCCTTGAACAACTGCGGCTGTGCCTGATTGCCCTGTTGCGGATTGCCGGCCAGGTGCTCAATCCCCGGATGCCCGAGCAGTTTTTGCAAGCCCTGACCGTAGCTGCTCAGGGTTCCGGCGTTGAGCATGGTTTGCGCCGGCTGATCGCCCATCAACCCGGCCACTTGCTGCACAAATGCGCTGAACGACGCAGAGCGAATGCCAATCACCAAACCGGGATTGGTGCAGAACTGCCCGCAACCCTGGACCACCGACGCAGTGAGGTCCCGGGCGACCGTGTCGGCCCGCGCCTGCAACGCCTCGGGCAAGACGATCACCGGGTTGATGCTCGACATCTCGGCAAACACCGGAATCGGTTGTGCACGGGCCGCCGCCATGTCGCACAAGGCTCGACCGCCCTTGAGCGAACCGGTGAAGCCCACGGCCTGAATTGCCGGATGCTTGACCAGCGCCTCGCCGACGCCACCGCCGTAGATCATGTTGAACACGCCGGCCGGCATCCCGGTTTTCTCGGCGGCTCGAATGATCGCGTCAGCCACCCATTCAGCCGTGGCCATGTGACCGCTGTGGGCCTTGAACACCACCGGGCACCCGGCGGCCAGCGCCGAGGCGGTATCGCCGCCGGCGGTGGAGAACGCCAGCGGAAAGTTGCTGGCACCGAACACCGCCACAGGCCCCAAGCCGATACGGTATTGACGCAGGTCCGGACGCGGCAACGGTTGACGCTCCGGCAATGCCCGGTCGATCCGTGCGCCGTAGAAATCACCGCGACGCAGGACTTTGGCAAACAGGCGCATCTGCCCGCTGGTGCGTCCACGCTCGCCTTGAATCCGGCCGGCGGGCAGCGCCGTTTCGCGGCAGACCACAGCGACAAAATCATCACCGAGGGCATCCAGTTCATCGGCAATGGCCTCGAGAAACTGCGCCCGCCGCTCCGCGCTCAGGCTGCGATAGACCGGATACGCGGCCGCCGCCGCGCCGGCCGCCGCATCGACTTCCTGCGCTGTCGCCTGATAAAAGGCGTGAGGCAAAGCCTCGCCCGTTGTTGCATCGACACTCTGCAACTTGATGCTACCGGCGGCGCTGCGCTGGCCGCCGATGTAGTTGTGACCAAGGATCCGGGTCATGGGTAACTCCTCAAAGTGTGCCGACGGTGCCGGGCGCGAAAGCCGCTGCGACGGGTGCGATGCCGTTGATCAACGGCGCGCCGAATTCAGCCTGGGTGATCTCGAACACGTCACCCGGTTGCGTGCGAATGCCGTCGGCAAAGGACAGGGTCGCCGTGCCGAAGAAGTGAATGTGCACGTCCCCCGGGCGCAGGAACTGGCTGTACTTGAAATGATGGAATTCGAGGTTGGCGAGGCTGTGGCACATGTTCGCCTCGCCGCTGAGAAACTCGTTCTGCCACAGCACTTCGCCGTCACGCAGGATGCGGCTGGTGCCCGCCAGATGCTGCGGCAGTTCGCCAACCCGCAGTTCCGGACCATAGCTGCAGCTGCGCAGTTTCGAGTGGGCCAGGTACAGGTAGTTCTTGCGCTCCATGACGTGGTCGGAGAACTCGTTGCCCACGGCAAAACCCAGGCGATACGGCTTGCCGTCGTGACCGATCACGTACAGGCCAGCGATCTCCGGCTCTTCGCCGGCATCTTCGGCAAACGGCGGCAAGGGAAACGGCTGGCCCGGCCTGACGACGATGCCGCCATCGCCTTTGTAGAACCACTCCGGCTGCACACCGGCTTCATCCACCGCCGGCTTACCGCCCTCCACGCCCCATTTGAAGATGCGCATGGTGTCGGTCATCGCGGTTTCATCGCCACTTTGCTGGTGCATCTTGTCCCGGGCCGAGGCGCTGCCCAGATGCGTCAGGCCCGTGCCGCTGATCAGCATGTGCGCCGGGTCCGCATGGTCCAGGGGCGGCAGGATGCGCCGTTGTGTCAGCAACTCGGCATAGTCGTGGCTGATGCCCAGCCCCAGGCTCTGTACCTGTTGCTCAAGGCTGGCGCCCGCCTCGATCGCCGCCAATGCCAGATCGCGAACGGTGCGCGTGTCCTGTACTTCTCGGACCAGGCCCGCCTCGACCACGCCGACACGACGTTCGCCGTTACTCAATTCGAACTGAACCAAACGCATGAATTTTCTCCTGTTAACCCAGAACCTGGGCAAACACGACTCCCTGTGGGAGCGGGCTTGCCCGCGATGACGGCGGCACATTCAACATTGATGTGCCAGACAGATTGCTATCGCGGGCAAGCCCGCTCCCACAGGGTCCGTGATGATTTGTTGTTTCCTGTCAGGTGCGCGAAGCCCCACGTGCACTTGCTGCAAATTGATCGGCTGGCAGGACGTGTTTGCGTTCCAGCAAGCGATACACCACACCGGTCAACACCAGCCCGAACACCATCACCCCCGACAGGAAGTACAGGCCCGAAGCCAGGTTGCCGGTGTATTCCTTGAGTGCGCCGATCACGAACGGACCGAGGTAACCGCCGAGGTTGCCCACCGAATTGATCAACGCAATCCCCGCCGCCGCACTGGCACCGGCGAAGAAGCGGCCCGGCAAGGTCCAGAACACCGCCGTGCAGGAGAACAGTGCAAACGCCACCAGGCACAGCGCCGCCAGTTGCAGCACAGGCACCGACAGCCAGGCGCTGAGAAACAGGCCAATCGCACCCAGCACGTAAAGCACGGCGAGGTGGCCGTAGCGGTCGTTCAAGCGGTCGGAACTGCGCGGGATGATCAGCAGACCGACGATGCCAAAGATGTACGGCACCGCCGAGACGAATCCGGTCACCAGGTCGCTGCCGCCGAACTGCTTGATCAGGGTCGGCAGCCACAAACCCAGGCCATAGATGCTTAGGGTCACCGGCAGGTAGAACAGTGCCAGCAGCAGGACGCGCTTGTCCTTGAGGGCGTGCAACGGGTTGCCGTGACGGGTCTGGCCGTAGGCATCCAGATCCTTTTTCAGCTCGCCGCTCAGCCAGTCCTTTTCCGCCTGGTCCATCCACTTCACTTGCTGCGGGCCGTCCGGCAGGTAACGCAGCACCGGCCAGGTCAGCAGGATCGCCGGGGCGCCAATGACGATGAACAGCCACTGCCAGCCGTGCAGCCCCAACACGCCGTCCATGCCCAGCAAGCCACCGGACACCGGGCCGGTGATCATCATTGCGATGGGTTGCGACAGGATGAACAGCCCGAGGATCTTGCCGCGATGGCGCACCGGGAACCATTGGGTGATGTAGTACAGAACGCCCGGGAAGAACCCGGCTTCGGCGGCGCCGAGCAAAAAGCGCATCACATAGAAGCTGTTCGGCCCCTGGACGAAGGCCATGCCGATGGTGATGGCGCCCCAGGTGACCATGATCCGCGCGAACCAGCGCCGTGCGCCGAAGCGGTCGAGCATCAGGTTGCTGGGGATTTCCAGCAGGAAGTAGCCGATGAAGAACAACCCGGCGCCAAGACCGTAGGCGGCATCGCCCAGGCCGATGTCTGCGCCCATGTGCAATTTGGCGAAGCCGACCGCGGAGCGGTCCACATAGGCGATCAGGTACAGCAGGATCAGGAAGGGAATCAGTTTCAGCGTGATGCGGCGGATAAGCCGCAGTTCCTGGCTCATGAGAACGGTCTCCGATTGTTGTTGTTATAGAACCTCGGGGGACGCCTCTCGCGAAGAATTCGCCAGGGCCATCCCTCCGTTTGAGCGGACTATATAGTAATACTTTTTACTCAACAACACTTCCAAAGCGCACAATTTGCGCTTATGTTACGCCTCAGCTCGAACAATATAGTCATACAATAAGAGAATCGATCATGTCTGATAAGAAACCCACCCTGCGCTCCGCCCAATGGTTTGGCACCGCCGACAAGAACGGCTTCATGTACCGCAGCTGGATGAAGAATCAGGGCATCGCCGACCACCAGTTCCATGGCAAGCCGATCATCGGCATCTGTAACACCTGGTCGGAACTGACCCCGTGCAACGCGCATTTCCGCCAGATCGCCGAGCACGTCAAACGCGGCGTGATCGAGGCCGGGGGCTTCCCGGTGGAGTTTCCGGTGTTCTCCAACGGCGAATCGAACCTGCGCCCTACCGCCATGCTCACCCGCAACCTGGCGAGCATGGACGTGGAAGAAGCCATTCGTGGTAACCCGATCGATGGCGTAGTGCTGCTGACCGGTTGCGACAAAACCACCCCGGCCCTGCTGATGGGCGCCGCCAGTTGCGACGTGCCGGCCATCGTCGTCACCGGCGGGCCGATGCTCAACGGCAAGCACAAGGGCAAGGACATTGGCTCCGGCACCGTGGTCTGGCAGCTCAGCGAACAGGTCAAGGCCGGCACCATCAGCATCGACGATTTCCTCGCGGCCGAGGGCGGTATGTCCCGCTCGGCCGGCACCTGCAACACCATGGGCACCGCCTCGACCATGGCCTGCATGGCCGAAGCGCTCGGCACCTCCCTGCCCCACAACGCGGCGATTCCGGCCGTGGACGCGCGCCGTTATGTGCTGGCGCACATGTCCGGCATGCGTGCCGTGGAGATGGTGCGCGAAGACTTGAAGCTGTCGAAGATCCTCACCAAGGAAGCCTTCGAAAACGCCATCCGCGTCAATGCCGCCATCGGCGGTTCGACCAATGCAGTGATCCACCTGAAAGCCATCGCCGGGCGCATCGGCGTCGAGCTGGACCTGGACGACTGGACCCGTATCGGCCGCGGCATGCCGACCATCGTCGACCTGCAACCGTCCGGGCGCTTCCTGATGGAAGAGTTCTACTACGCCGGTGGCTTGCCGGCGGTGCTGCGTCGCCTCGGCGAAGCCAACCTGATCCCGAACCCGAACGCCTTGACCGTCAACGGCAAGTCCATCGGCGAGAACACCAGGGACGCGCCGATCTATGGCGAGGACGAAGTGATCCGCACCCTCGACAACCCGATCCGCGCCGATGGCGGCATCTGTGTGTTACGCGGCAACCTGGCACCGCTGGGCGCCGTGCTCAAGCCGTCCGCCGCCACGCCCGAACTGATGCAGCATCGCGGCCGTGCGGTGGTGTTCGAGAACTTCGACATGTACAAGGCACGGATCAACGATCCGGAACTGGACGTGGATGCCAACTCGATCCTGGTGATGAAGAACTGCGGGCCGAAGGGTTATCCGGGCATGGCCGAAGTGGGCAACATGGGCCTGCCGGCCAAGCTGCTGGCCCAGGGTGTGACGGACATGGTGCGTATTTCCGATGCGCGCATGAGTGGCACGGCGTACGGCACGGTTGTGCTGCACGTCGCCCCGGAGGCCGCTGCCGGCGGTCCGCTGGCCGCAGTGAAGGAAGGCGACTGGATCGAACTCGATTGCGCCAGAGGCCGCTTGCACCTGGATATTGCGGACACCGAGCTGGCCGCACGCATGGCCGATCTGCAACCGCCACAGAACCTGATCGTCGGTGGGTATCGTCAGTTGTACATCGACCACGTGCTGCAAGCGGACCAGGGTTGCGACTTCGACTTCCTGGTCGGTTGCCGTGGGGCTGAAGTGCCCCGTCACTCCCACTGACACCCCCCCTTGTAGGAGCGAGCTTGCTCGCGATGGACCCGAGACCGCCGCGGGGTGTCAGGTTCCCCACGTTATCGTTGACGTCCATCGCGAGCGAGCTCGCTCCTACAGTCGACTCGCCGCGCCTGCTATCATGCGCGACACCTCTTCGCACAGGACCGTGCCGTTTCCCATGGATTACCGCAAACCCTCCGACCGCAAAAGCATGCACTCGCGCATCGTCCAGGAATTGGGCATGCAGATCGTCTCGGGACGTTTCCTGCCCGACGACAAACTGCCCGCCGAAGCGCTGTTGTGCGAAGAATATGCGGTCAGCCGGCCGGTGCTGCGTGAAGCCACCCGGGTACTGGTCGCCAAGGGCTTGGTGTATTCCCGCCCGCGGGTCGGCACCGTGGTCAAGCCGCGCAAGGACTGGCACATGCTCGATCCGGACGTGCTGCACTGGTTGATGCAGAGCAGTCCGCAGAATCAGTTTTTCGACCTGCTGACCAGCGTGCGCAGCATCATCGAACCGGCCGCTGCCGCCCTCGCCGCGCAATTCGCCACGGAAGCGGATATCGCCTCCATCGGTGAGGCCTACCAACGCATGGAAGCCGCACCGACGCCGGAGGCTCTGTTGCAGCCGGACCTGGACTTCCACAGTCGCATCGCCGACGCCACGCACAACGACTTGCTGGCCAACCTGTGCAACATGCTCTCGGTGGCCATCGCCGAAGCCTTGAAGCATTCGAACCAGCGGCCGAACCTGCATGAACTGGCGCTGCCCCGGCACAAGGCGATCCTGACCGCCATCGAAAACCGCGACGCCCTCGGCGCGCGGCATGCGACGTTGGTGCAACTGGACGATGCCCGCAGCGCGCTGAATGTGGTGCTTGGCAGCGATCCCGCCTGATCACCGAAGAACCCTGTGGGAGCGAGCTTGCTCGCGATGGCGGCCTAATGTTCGATATCAATGCGGCTGACACTCCGCTATCGCGAGCAAGCTCGCTCCCACAGGTTCCAGGGCGAAACCATCGGGCATAAAAAAGCCGCAACCCAAGGTTGCGGCTTTTTTGTTTCAGCTGTCGATCAGTGGGCGAACAACGAATTGCCCTTCTGCCCCGCCAGTTTCTCCGGCTTGATCAGGAACCGCGCCAGTGCCGGCAACAGCCACAGCGCACCGAACATGTTCCACAGCAACATGAAGGTCAGCATCAGACCCATGTCGGCCTGGAACTTGATGGCCGAGAAGATCCAGGTGCACACGCCGATGGCCAGGCACAGACCGGTGAACAGCACCGCCTTACCGGTGGACTTCAGTGTCTGGTAGTACGCCTCTTGCAGCGGCAGGCCGGCACGCAGGAAGCTTTCCAGGCGGCTGTAGATGTAGATGCCGTAGTCCACGCCAATCCCCACCCCGAGCGCCACGACCGGCAGGGTCGCCACTTTCACGCCGATACCCATGAAGGCCATCAGGGCATTGCCGAGTACCGAGGTCAGCACCAGCGGCAGCACGATGCACAAGGTCGCCGCCCACGAACGGAAGGTGATCATGCACATGACCGCGACGCAGATGTACACCAGGACCAGGATGGTCAGTTCGGACTTCTTGATCACCTCGTTGGTGGCCGCCTCGATCCCGGCGTTACCGGCAGCGAGAATGAACTCCAGGCCTTCCTTGTTGTTTTCCTTGGCGAACTCCTGCACCGCATGTACCGCGCGATCCAGGGTCTCGGCCTTGTGATCGTTGAGGAACACCAGCACCGGCGCCACGGAACAGCTGTTGTTGTACAGGCCGTCAGCGCGAGCAATCGAGTTGTTCAACACATCAGGGTTACGCGACAGGGTTTCCCATTTCAGGTTGCCCTCGTTCATGCCCTTGATCATTTGCTTGGACACGGTCACCAGGGAAATCGCCGACTGCACGCCCTCGGTGTTCTGCATCTTCCACATCAGCTCGTCGATCGGCGCCATGGCTTCGTAGCGCGAACAGCCTTCGGACTTGGTCTTGACCATCACCACCAACACGTCGGAGCTGGTGGAGTAGTTGTTGATGATGAAGTTGTTGTCCTTGTTGTAGCGCGAGTCCGGACGCAGCTCCGGGGCACCCTGATCGAGGTCGCCGATTTTCAGGTTCTGGCTGTACCACAGGCCGCCGCCAAAGGCGACCAGTGCCAGCAGAATGGAAACCGGGGCCACTTTCGCGCTGGCAAAGTTCGACAACAGGCGCCAGAACGGATGCTCGCGAGTCGCGTCCTTTTTGCTGCGGTCGACGGCACGCTTGCTGATGCCGACATAGGAAATCGCCACTGGCAACAGGATCAGGTTGGTGAACACGATCACCGCCACACCGATGGATGCGCCGATGGCCAGCTCACGGATCACACCGATATCGATGATCAGCAGCGTGATGAAACCCACGGCATCGGCGAGGATCGCGATCATCCCCGGCAGGAACAATTGACGGAAGGTGCGACGCGCCGCCGTCAGGGCGTTGTCCGCCTCACTCGATTGCAGGGCGATCCCGTTGATCTTCTGCACGCCGTGGGAAATACCGATGGCGAAGATCAGGAACGGTACCAACATCGAATAGGGATCGAGCCCGAAGCCGAAGAAGTGCATCAAGCCCAGTTGCCAGACCACTGCCACCAGCGTCGTGCTCAACACGGCGACCGTACTGCGCAGGCAGTTGGTGAACCACAGCAAGAGGATCAGGGTGATGACGAAGGCAACGCCGAAGAACATCACCACCATCACCAGGCCATCGATGAGGTCACCGACTTTCTTGGCGAAACCGACGATGTGGATCTTCACGTTCGGGTTCTGTGCTTCGAACTTGGTGCGGATCTTGTCCTCAAGCTCGTGGGAGAACTGGCGATAGTCCAGCGCCAGCAGCTTGCCCTGGTCCTGCGGGTCCGGGTAGGACTCCAGCAACGGAATGTCGACGATGCTCGATTTGAAATCGTTGGACACCAACCGCCCGACCTGACCCGACTTGAGCACGTTGTTGCGCAACAGATCGAGGCTGGCCTGGGAGCCGTTGTAGCTTTGCGGAATCACTTCACCGCCGGCGAAGCCCTCTTCAGTCACTTCGGTCCAGCGAACGCTGGGGCTCCACAGCGACTTGAGGCCGGAACGGTCGACGCCGGAGATGTAGAACACCTCGTCGTTGATCTGACGCAGGGTCTCCATGTACTCCTTGGAGAAGATGTCGCCATCGGTGGCTTCCACCGAGATCCGCACGGTGTTGCCCAGGTTCGCCAGATCGTTGCGGTGCTCCATCATCTTCTGGATGAAGGGGTGCTCCAGCGGGATCATTTTTTCGAAGCTGGTGGACGGACGGATCAGCGTCGCCTGCCAGAACAGAAAAATACTGACCAGCAGGCAGATCGTGATCACTGCCGGGCGGTTGTTGAAGATCAGGCGCTCGAGGAACGTCGCCTTGTCCTGGTGATGAGTACTCAAGGAAGTCATAGCTCCGCCTTCTTATTATTAACCCGGCTCATTTGCCCGACTCGGTGCCGCTTGGCGAAGTGACGCGAACGCCGCCCTGCCCGGCCAGAACCAGATTGCCATTGCCTGCCGCAGTCACTGCCGAGACGGAAATACGGTCCGGACGGTTGACCACCTTGAAGGTTTCGCCATTGTCACTGCTGCGAATGACCGAACCGCCGTTGCCGACGATCACGATGGAACCATCGTCGAGCAGCGTACCGCCGGACAGCCCGAACTCCAGGTCGCCACGTTCAGCCTTGAGCTCGACCTGGTCCCAGGTCGTGCCGAAATCCGTGGAACGGTAAAGATTGCCGCGCAGGCCGTAGGCCAGCAACGTATTGGACTGCGCCGTACCGATCACGCCGAACAGCGAGCCTTCGTACGGGCCTTCGAGTTTCTCCCAGGTCTGGCCCCAGTCCGCGGAGCGGAACATGCTGCCCTGCTCACCGACGATGAACAGCCCGGCGTCCTTGACCGCGGCGATCGCGTTCAGGTGGTACTGGTCTTCGTTATCCAGGCGGTCGCTGGCGTCTTCCCAATGCTTGCCACCGTCGGTGGTTTCCATCAGCGAGCCGTAGGCGCCCACGGCAAAGCCGCTGTCGACGTCCTTGAACCAGACATCGAGCAGCGGCGATTCGCGTTTCAGATCTTCGAATTGCTTGGTCCAGGTCGCGCCGCCGTCCTCGCTGGCGAGGATCTGCGCGTCATGGCCGACGGCCCAGCCGTGCATGTCATCGACGAAGAACACCGACGTCAGCAGGGCCCGGGTCGGGACCTTGGCCTGGGTCCAGGTAGCGCCCTGGTCATCGGAATACAGGATGTGCCCACGATCCCCGACCGCCACCAGGCGCTTGCCGGCGTGGACGACATCGAGCATCAGGCTTTTGGCAGCCTTGGCGGATTCAATGGAATAAACAACGTCGGATGCCGGCGCGGCCGCGGCCAGCGCAGGCGCCGACAGCATGGCAGAGCCCAACACCGAGAGCGCTGTGGCCAGCAACGCGAATTTGCGTAATGCCGGCGGGCGGCAGATACCCACACCCATGACAGGCTCACTCATAGACCTTCTCCCATTATTATTGTTAGGTCGTTCAACCTTACTGGGCGCCGCAAGGGTGCGTGTCCGGACCGGCTGTTTCAGAGCATAGTCCTGAAACCCGCAATCCAGAGCCCCTTCGGAAGCTGGCCTATCCTATCGGTGTTTTTTAATGTCTGACAATCGACGCCACGTTATCTTTTGTTAACCGGGGGGATGGGGGTGGGGTTCTGAATGGTTGGGTATCAGGTGGGGTGATTGCGGTTTTGGTGTTTGGTGTTTGGTGTTTGGTGTTTGGTGTACATATCCGTTGCTGCGGTAACGGCGGCTTTTCCAATCGGCGTACATATCCATTTCTGCGGTAACGGCTGCTGGCGGTTTCGCTCTTACAGCGAGTCCCTTTTTCAAACGCCAAAAAGGAACCAAAAGGCTTCGCCCCGGCGTACGGCACCTCGCCAAGGCTCGGTGTTCCCTCGCTACGGTGTCCATCAGGGGGCATCGCCTACGGTCTGCTTCGCGACGACCTCCTCTCGATGTGTTCGACTTCGTCGAACGGCGCTACGCGCCTAACCCCCTGATGAACACCTACGCTCGGCCTGCCGAAGGGGCGAAAGATCAAAAGCCAGATCAAGATCAAGATCAAGATCAAAAGCCAAAGCCAAAGCCAAAGCCAAAGCCAAAGCCAAAGCCAAAGCCAAAGCCAAAGCCAAAGCCAAAGCCAAAGCCGTAGATGGGGGTTCTGAAAATTTTGTGCAACCAGATAGGATTCAAGCGACTGGCAGGCCGCCATCGCGAGCAAGCTCGCTCCCACAGAAGAGCAGAGCAAAAGCTGGGCCGCGTCACCCCACGCTCTTCACCACTCATCAGGCCGAGCGTTAGCTCGCCTGCAGCTCTTGATCTTGATCCACCCGCCCCCTCGGA